>JAXJVH010000001.1:0-77397 GCA_036308645.1 Acutalibacteraceae bacterium
AAATAATATCGTTTACACACATAGCAACGCAGTCGATACCTACTGTGTCGTGCTTGTCCATTAAAAATGCCATTTTAAGTTTTGTACCAACACCGTCTGTACCGCTTACCAAAACAGGTTTTTCTATACCTGTTAAATCAAGTTCAAAAAGACCGCCGAAACCGCCTATATCGGACAGAGCGCCTTCGGTAAGTGTTTTTGCAATGTGTTGCTTCATTAATTCAACGGCTTTGTAACCTGCGGTAATATCAACGCCCGCTTCTTTATAACTTTCACTGAAACTTTTCATAAAATTTTAATTCCCTTCAGAAATTTTTCTTTCAAATCTGCTTTTTTTAGTTTCTTTCGGTACTTCTGTCGGATAACAGTTGCTGAAACAAGCGTCACAGTATCCGCATTTATTCTTTGTACCAATAAGAAGAGATAAATGGTCGACATTAAGATAGCCTAAACTGTCAACACCAATTATTTCTTCAATTTCTTCGATAGTATGATTGCAAGCAATAAGATTTTTTCTTGAATCAATATCCGTTCCGTAATAGCAAGGATTGAGGAACGGCGGAGCGGAAACACGCATGTGTACTTCCTTTGCGCCTGCGTCACGAAGTAATTTTACAATTCTTGCGGATGTAGTGCCTCGAACAATTGAATCGTCAATAAGCACTACCCTTTTTCCTTTTACGGTTTCTTCAACGGTATTAAGTTTAATTCTTACTTTATCTTCTCTTGATTTTTGCCCCGGGGAGATAAAGGTTCTGCCGATATATTTATTTTTAATAAATCCTATTCCGTAAGGTATTCCTGATTGTCTTGAATAGCCGATAGCGGCGTCGATACCCGAATCAGGCACACCGATAACTACATCCGCCTGAACAGGATGCTCAAGCGCTAAACAACTGCCGGCTTTAAGTCTTGCGCTATGTACCGAAATACCGTCGATTACCGAATCAGGTCTTGCAAAATAAAGATATTCGAAAATACAGATAGTAGGTTTTACCTTTTCACAATGGTCTTTAATTGAACGAATACCGTTTTTATCAAAGACAACTATTTCACCCGGCTCTATATCTCTTACAAATTTTGCTCCAACTGCGTCAAGCGCACAGGTTTCGGAGGCTACAACATAACTGCCGTCTTCGGTTTGTCCGTAGCAAAGCGGTCTGAATCCGTTTTCGTCACGAACGGCAATTAATTTTGAAGGCGACATAATTACAAGCGAATATGCGCCTTTGATTTTATTCATCGCACGATTTACGGCTTCTTCAATAGACGGCGAAGATATGCGTTCTTTGGTAATTAAATAAGATATTACCTCTGTATCGCTTGTAGTATGGAAAATTGAACCCTGCATTTCTAACTGCTCTCGCAGTTCAAACGAATTAACAAGATTACCGTTATGAGCAAGCGCCATTCGTCCTTTAATATGATTTACAACAATAGGTTGAGCGTTAAGCATACCGTTTGTACCGGTTGTACCGTAACGCACATGACCGATTGCCATATTGCCAAGACCTAAACTTTCCATTCTTTCGGATGTAAAAACATCGTTTACAAGTCCTACATCTTTATAATAGTTAAACAATCCGTCATCGTTAACTACAATTCCGCAACTTTCCTGTCCCCTATGCTGTAAAGCATATAAACCGTAATAAACATCTTGAGCTACTTTGCATTTTTTGTTGGCAAAAACGCCGAAAACTCCGCATTCTTCGCGTAAATTACTCATTGAATGTATTTCTCCCTTATTCTCCTAAAATTCTCTTCATCATTTCCTGATAAGCATCTTCAACATTGCCTAAATCTCTTCTGAATCTGTCCTTATCAAGTTTTTCATGAGTTTCGGAATCCCAGAAACGGCAGGTATCAGGTGAAATTTCATCTGCTAAAACAATAGTGCCGTCCGAAAGTCTGCCGAATTCAAGTTTAAAGTCAACAAGGTCAACATTAAGACCTTTGAAAAACGCTTTCATTTCTTCATTTACTTTAAAAGCAAGTTCTTTAATTCTTTCGATTTCTTCTTTAGTGGCAAGCTTTAAAGCAATTGCGTGGTATTGATTGATAAGCGGATCGCCGAGGTCATCGTTTTTATATGAAAACTCAATAGTAGGCTCATCAAAAACAATGCCTTCTTCAACGCCGTAATTTTTAGCAAATGAGCCTGCTGAAATGTTACGGATAATAACTTCGAGAGGAACAATTGAAACTTTTTTAACCAAAGTTCTGCGCTCGTCGATTTCTTCAACAAAATGTGTAGGAACGCCTTTTTTCTCAAGCAACTGCATCATATAGTTTGTTACTCTGTTGTTTATAGCGCCTTTGCCCGAGATTGTGCCTTTTTTAAGACCGTTAAATGCAGTAGCGTCATCCTTGTAATCTACAAGCAATACTTCCGGATTTTCGGTAGCATAAACCGACTTTGCTTTGCCTTCATAAAGTTTTTCTTTGATTTCCATTGTTTTGTCCTCCTAAAGATTATTTGTATTGATTATATATTTTCTCGTTTTTTTCCAAAACGGCTTTTTTGTTATTTTCTCTTGCAACTATTAATTTTTCAGCCAATTCCGACTCTTCAACCGCTAAAATCTGAATAGCCAAAAGCGCCGCATTTTCAGCACCGTCAATCGCAACTGTAGCAACAGGCATTCCGCTCGGCATTTGAACTGTTGATAAAAGAGCGTCAAGTCCGTCCAAAGTTGATGATTTAATCGGAATACCGATAACCGGTAATGTTGTATTTGCCGCAATAGCGCCTGCTAAATGAGCCGCTTTACCTGCCGCTGCGATTATAACGCCAAAACCGTTTTGAATTGCATTTTCGGAAAATTCCTTTGACGCTTCGGGTGTACGATGTGCTGAAAAAACATGTACCTCAGTCGGAACATCATAAGCCTTTAAAGTTTTAATCGCTTTTTCAACGATCGGCAAGTCGCTGTCGCTGCCCATAATTACTGCCACTTTTTTCATAGATAACAGACCTCCAGAATTTAGTAAATATAAAAAGGGCAGTCCTATACCGTAAAATATAAGACTGCCCAGACGGTCGACATTAAACAAACAAGTTTCTTGCTCCTTTGCGGTGCTCCGCTCATCCGTCAGTCACAAAAAACCTTTCTGTATTTTTCTTAATTTTAACACAGTATACATAGTAATGTCAAGCAAAGTTTTACTGTATTCGGTATGTTTTTTTTGTATATTTTGCATTAAAGCAATTATGTAATGCAATAACCATCAATTTTTAATTAATTCTATTATAGTTAATTAATCAAAGTTTAAATATGTAAAAAATGCACAGCGAAATTCACTGTGCATTTTATAAAGTTATAAGTATTTTTGAACAAACGATTTGATAGACGACTCATCTTTGCGTTCAGGAGTGCCGACATTTTCAAAAACGTTCCATTTTTCTGTATGAGTTGCCGTTTCACCCGGTTTTAAATAATGAACTGTGCCTATGGTTTCCATTTCAAGAATATTCTCATTGGTATATGTTTCAAAAGAAACTCCGAAATCATCATATTCAGCATTCATCTTATGCTCGTACTTCTTTACAAAAACAGTATCTTTATATACATAAATAGCAGTACCGTTGTGCAAATCAAGACCGAGTTTAAAAGCGTTTTTATTATTTTCATCCTGTTTAAGCGTAATATAATCTTTTCCAAGATAAAGTCTGTCATCGGCAAGATTAGTATACGGCCACGCAACAATACGTCTGTTCGGCAAAAGTTCGGTATCAAGAGTATTATTTACCATAATCTCAAGTCCGCCCTTATTAAGAACAGTAATTGCCCAAGGCGAAAGTCTTTTTTCTTCGTTTGAAATATTTTTAACAAAATGATTTACCGTTATCTCGCCGTTATCGTCCATTTGAACGCTGTATGAACAAGCGGCGCCGTTTTCAGTTTGAGGTACTTGAGTAAACATTGCACCGTTTTCGATTAATTCAACCTCAACAGGTTTATCATCGGGAAAATATGTATCAGGCATTTTTTCAGGCGAAACCCAAAGGCGGTGACCGCCGTAGTTAATCCATTTAGAGCCTTTTCCGAAATGTTCCTCCATAGAAGGATGCGCTGTTATATTTGTTCTATCCAAATCATTAAACATAACATTTTCTTTACCGACAAGACCTACTCTTATAATACGAGGACCTAAATCCTTTGTAACAACCACATCGGTTTTACCGTTTGAAATTTCAATACATTTACCGAAATTCTCATATTCGATTTCTTTAACAGTTACTGACATACTCTTTCTCCCTCTTAAAATAAACCTGAAATTACGCCGTTTTCATCAACGTCAATTTTCTCGGCAGACGGAACTTTAGGCAGTCCCGGCATAGTCATAATATCACCTGTAAGACAAACGACAAATTTTGCACCGGCAGATACTTTAACTTTTTTAACGGTAATTCTAAATCCGCTCGGTCTTCCGAGTAATTTTTGATTATCGGATAATGAATACTGCGTTTTAGCCATACATACTGGGTAATTGCTGAATCCTAATTCTTCAAGTTTGGCAATCTCCTTTTTAGCCGCAGGCGCAAAATTAACTCCGTCGGCACCGTAAATTTTAGTAGCGATTGCTTCTATTTTTTCTGCTAACGGCATTTCATCGGGATAAGTATAAGTAAAATCATTATCTTTTTCAACTAATTTCAATACTTCTTCGGCTAACGCTTTACCGCCTTCGCCACCTTTTCCCCAAACTTCGCACAGAGCAACATTAACGCCGTATTCCTTGCATTTATCTTCTACAAGTTTAAGTTCCGCCTCGGTATCGGTCGGGAAACGGTTGATTGCGACTACGCAAGGAAGTTTAAAGTTGTTTGTAATATTTTCAATGTGCTTATAAAGATTAGGCAAACCTTTTTCGAGAGCTGAGAGATTTTCTTCGCCCAAATCCGCCTTTGCTACGCCACCGTGCGATTTTAAAGCACGAACAGTTGCTACAATTACAACTGCCGACGGATGAAGATTTGCGGCACGGCATTTAATATCGAGGAATTTTTCAGCACCGAGATCTGCGCCGAATCCTGCTTCTGTAACAACATAATCACCGAATTTCAGAGCCATTTTTGTAGCCATTACGGAATTGCAACCGTGAGCAATATTAGCAAACGGACCGCCGTGAATAAATGCCGGAGTATGCTCAAGAGTCTGCACAAGGTTAGGTTTAAGCGCGTCTTTTAAAAGTGCTGTCATTGCGCCGTGCGCTTTTAAATCACCCGCCGTAACAGGCTCGCCGCTACGGTTATATGCAACAATTATAGACTTTAATCTTTCTTTTAAATCTGTAATATCGGTTGCAAGACAAAGTATTGCCATAATCTCGGAAGCAACGGTAATGTCAAATCCATCTTCCCTAGGTACTCCTTGCATTCTTCCGCCGATACCGTCGATTATATTGCGAAGTTGACGGTCGTTCATATCAACACAACGCTTCCAAGTAATGTTTTTAACATCAATATCGAGTGCATTTCCCTGCTGAATATGATTATCAAGCATAGCGGCAAGTAGATTGTTAGCCGCGCCTATAGCATGCATATCTCCTGTAAAATGAAGGTTAATATCCTCCATAGGAACAACTTGAGCATATCCGCCGCCTGCCGCACCGCCTTTTATACCGAACACCGGTCCTAACGAAGGCTCTCTTAAAGCGATTACAACATTTTTATTCATTGAAGAAAGGGCGTCGCCGAGACCTACGGTTACGGTAGTTTTACCCTCGCCTGCCGGAGTTGGGTTAATAGCTGTAACAAGAATTAATTTTCCGTCTTGTTTATCTTTCTTCTGCTTTAAAATATTATAATCAACTTTCGCTTTATATTTGCCGTAATATTCAATATCATCTGCTGTAAGACCTACTTTTTCTGCAATTTCTTTAATAGGAAGCATTACGTTTTCCTGTGCAATTTCAATATCCGATTTGTAACCCATTATAAACACTCCTTATCTTGCCTTTGTTTTGATTTCTTCTACTGCTCTGTCGATAAATTCTTCAACCTTGACGGCACCTAAATCGCCGTCTTTTCTTGAACGAACCGAAACAGTACCGCTTTCAACCTCTTTTTCACCAACAATCAGCATATAAGGTATCTTTTGCAGTTGTGCCTCACGAATTTTATAACCGATTTTTTCTGCTCTGTCGTCAAGAGAAACACGAATTTCTGCATCAAGCAATTTTTCTTTAACTTCTTTTGCTTTATCAATAAATTTATCGGAAATAGGAAGAATTCTTACTTGTTCGGGCGCTAACCACATTGGGAACGCTCCGGCGTATTTTTCAATAAGAAGTGCAAGAGTACGCTCATAACATCCTATTGAAGTTCTGTGAATTATATAAGGATTTTTAGTCTTGCCATCTTTATCAACATATTCCATACCAAATTTTTCGGCAAGCATTTGGTCGATTTGAATTGTGATAAGCGTATCTTCTTTACCGAATACATTTTTAATCTGAATATCAAGTTTAGGTCCGTAGAACGCCGCTTCGCCAATACCTATTTTATACGGAATTTCAAGGTGGTTAAGGATTTTTTCCATCATACCCTGAGCTTCATTCCATTGCTCCGGAGTACCGATATATTTCTCTGTATCGTTCGGATCCCATTGCGAGAAACGGTATGAAACATCTTCATAAAGTCCGAGAGTTTTCAGCATATAGATAGCCAACTCAAGACAACCTTTAAACTCGTCTTCAAGTTGTTCGGGAGTACACATTAAATGTCCTTCCGAAATTGTGAACTGACGAACACGAATAAGTCCATGCATCTCACCCGATGCTTCATTTCTAAAGAGTGTTGATGTTTCGCCTAAACGCATAGGCAAATCTCTGTATGAACGCTTTCTGTTAAGATATGCTTGATATTGGAAAGGACAAGTCATAGGGCGAAGTGCAAACACTTCATCATCGCTTTCAGGGTCACCAAGTACGAACATACCGTCTAAATAATGATCCCAGTGACCTGAAACTTTGTAAAGGTCTGATTTTGCCATTAACGGAGTTTTTGTACGTACCCAACCTCGACGTGCTTCCTCATCTTCAACAAAACGCTGCATTGTCTGCAAAACCTGCGTACCCTTTGGTAGCATAATCGGTAATCCCTGACCGATAAGATCCGAAGTTGTAAAAAGTTCCAACTCTCTGCCGAGTTTATTATGATCTCGCTTTTTAGCCTCTTCAAGCATAGTAAGGTGTTCTTCAAGCATTGACGCTTTCGGGAAAGAAATGCCGTAAATTCTGCAAAGCATTTTATTTTTCTGATTTCCACGCCAATATGCGCCTGTAACAGAAAGAAGTTTAACCGCTTTAATTCCCGATACGCTCATAAGATGTGGCCCTGCACAAAGGTCATAAAACTCGCCCTGCTCATAAAAACTCAAAGGCTCGCCTTTGCCTGCATGCTCGCGAATTAATTCTTCTTTATAAATTTCACCGTCAACTGAAACTTTTGCAATCGCTTCATCGGGAGATAAATAATATCTCTTGATTTCAGGATTTTCTTTAACAATTTTTTTCATTTCTGCTTCAATTTTTGCCAAATCCTCTTCATTAAACGGTGTTGCTACATCCATATCATAGTAAAATCCGTTGTCAATCGCAGGACCGATTGCCAATTTTACATCAGGGTATAATCTTAAAATAGCCTGAGCCATTAAATGAGAAGTTGTATGCCAAAAGGCTTTTTTACCCATTTCATCGTCAAAGGTTAAAATATTAACTTCACAATCTTTATCTAATGTTGTTCGAAGATCGCAAACCTCTCCGTCGACCGTACAAGCGCAAGCCGCCTTATATAGCCCCATACTAATAGATTTTGCAATCTCTGCGACGCTGATTCCGCTTTCGTACTCGTTTACAACGCCGCCTTTTAAAGTAACTTTAATCATTTTAAAATATCCTTTCTATAAAAAATAAAAAGACCTGACAACCCGTAAAAACGGGGTGTCAAGTCATAATCTTCAACACGGTTCCACCCGATTCACTTGTAAAAAACAAGCCTTATCTTCCCTTTAACGCAGAGGTTACGGCTCGCCTTGAATACGGCGGCAGTTCAAGAAACGGTGCTTTTATCAACATCTTTAATTCCCTTTCAGCCTTTGAGGAATATTCTCTAAAAAGAATTAATGATAAAAGTTTTTCTATCATCACTTTTATATTATTTTAACAAACAACATAAGATTTGTCAACATAATTATTTTTCTGAATATCCGTTCGGATGATTTTTATGCCAATTCCAAGCGGTTTCAATTATTTCTTCAAGATCTGCGTGTTCAGGTTTCCAACCCAAAACCTCTTTCGCCTTTTTACTCGAAGCAATAAGTGTACCCGGATCGCCTGCTCTGCGAGGTGAAATAACGGCAGGGATAGGATGTCCTGTAACTTTACGTGCAGTTTCAACAACTTCCTTTACGGTAAATCCGACGCCGTTGCCAAGATTAAACACATTGCTTTCATTTCCGTCCATCAAATATTTCATGGCAAGAATATGCGCTTGTGCCAAATCGGTTACATGAATATAATCTCTTACGCAAGTGCCGTCTTTTGTATCGTAATCATCGCCGAAAATACTGATAGCCTCACGCTGACCGTTTGGTACTTGCAAAATAAGAGGAATTAAATGAGTTTCAGGATTGTGAGCCTCGCCGATATGTCCGTTTACATGAGCGCCGCACGCATTAAAATAACGAAGTGCAACATAACGCAGACCATGAGCAACACCTGTCCATTTCATCATTTTTTCCATAGAAAGTTTAGTTTCACCGTACGGATTGGTAGGCTCTGTACGGTCGGTTTCCAAAATCGGAATACTTTCAGGCTCGCCGTATGTAGCGGCAGTAGAAGAAAACACGATTTTATCAACACCGTGCCCTACCATACTCTGCAATAAAACTTTAGTGCCGTTTAAATTATTGTCATAGTATTTCAGCGGATTCGTCATACTTTCGCCTACCAATGAATTTGCTGCGAAATGAATGACGCCGTCTATTTTTTCTTTTTCAAAAACGCTGTCGATAAAAGCTCTGTCTCTGATATCTCCTTTATAAAAAGCAGCCTTTGGATGAACTGCCTCAATATGTCCTGTTTCTAAATTATCAGCAATAACTACTTCCTCGCCGGCGTCAATCAACTCGCTTACAGTATGCGAGCCGATATAACCTGCGCCGCCTAAAACTAAAATTTTCATAAAAACCTCCAAAACTTTAATGTTTATATTTTATTACTAATTTTTATGTTTGTCAATAGTATAAAATGGCGTGATTTAGGAAAAATACTAATAATTTTAATAAAAAACGGTGATTTAATGAAAAAAACAATTTCTATCTTAATGAGTATTGTACTGGTTTTGGCTTTTTCAACAGAGAGCCTGGCGTTATCAAAATACGGTTCACGTGGCGAAGAAGTAAAAGAAATCCAAAGAAGGCTTAAAAAATGGGATTACTATAACGGTGCGATAGACGGAATTTACGGGACGCAAACTAAAGAAGCAGTCATAAAATTTCAAAAGAAAAACGGTCTTACCGCCGACGGAATTGCCGGAAAGAATACGCTTGCCAAAATGGGCATATACGGCAAAAGCAACAACTCTTCCGATAATTCAAATATAAATCTTTTAGCAAGAGTAATTTCAGCCGAAGCCAGAGGCGAAAGTTATCGCGGTCAGGTTGCTGTAGGAGCAGTTATATTAAATCGAGTGGCGCATGCCTCTTTCCCTGATACTATTTCCGGTGTAGTTTATCAAAACGGTGCATTTGACTGTATGTATGACGGCCAGATTAACGTTGCGGTGGTAGACAGCGCTTACAAAGCAGCGCAGGACGCCTTAAACGGTTGGGACCCATCCGGTGGCGCAATTTATTACTACAATCCCAAAACTGCAAAATCAGCATGGATAAGGAGCAGACCTATAATTTTAACAATAGGAAATCACGTTTTCTGCAAATAAAATTTAATTTTTGAAACATTAAAAGAGCCGACGTACAAACTTACATCGGCTCTTTAAATTTCATTGTTAGTATGAATAATAAATATTCAGACAATAGTCCATAAGATTATTGGGCGGAACTGCTTGTTTGCATTCCATTAAACACCTGCCATTTGTCATTAACTTTTACGCAAATTACAGTACCGTTTTCAGATTCTTCTTCAACAGAAGATGTAGTTTGTTCGGTGGTTGCTTGCGGTTTGGTAGTTGTTGCGGTTGTATTATTTTTATTATCGGAATCTTTTTTCTTTGTTTTATTTGTTTTCTCCGTTATATTTGCAGTAGTTTGTTGTTGAGTAACGGTAGTAGGTTGCGGAATACTTTCTATAGTAAAATTAATTTTAAAAGAAACTTTTGCAAAAACAGATACGCCCTCTGCATTAGCCACTTTCTCATTTTCCGAGTTTTTATATTCAGATAAATAAGAATTAAATTCATCTGTACCGCTTTTATAATACTCGATACTGTCAAAATCAAGTTTTGTTATGCTTATTTTTTGAGTAGATGAATTTGTTATTAAATCTAAATAAAATTCGGCAACTTTTTCAAAATCGCCGTCATTAGTGACGTCTATATCAAAATCTACATCCGTAGACGCACCTGTGGATTCCGTATAAGATTTTAATTCGCTTACAATTTGTTCGCGAAGATAAGGTGAAAAAATTTCGGTAATCTTTTTAGCGGTACTGTCGGTTTGATAGTAGAATTTGCAAAAACTTTCAACAGTATCTTTAGGTGAACCATTGGTAATTTTGTCAAAATAATTGATTATTGTTCCGTTAAAGCACCCGATTGTAATTAAAGTTGCAAGAACGCCTGCAATAAAAGAAACAAAAGCAACCATCCAAGAGGAATTGTTCTTTTTTACAACAATATTTTTTGCATTGTTGTTAATTTCATCAAAATCAATGACAAGTTCATCGCTTGTAACAATAAAATCATCTTTTTCGGTTTCTTCCTGTTCAGTAGTTTCTGAACCGTCGACCTCATCAAAATCAACTTTAAGATTTTCAAGCGACTCAATATCAACTTCGGTTTCGGTTTCAAGATTTTTCTGCTCGGAATCAACAGCAATCTGCTCTTCAGTAGAATTAGCGCCGCATATCGGGCAAATGTTATTTTCATCTAATTCCGCTCCGCATTTTTCGCATTTCATAATATAATACTCCCTATTATTTTTTAAATTAAAAAAACCACATATATTTTAACAGAAAAATTTGTCAAAGTCAATAAAAAACGGACAGTGTGAACTGTCCGTTTTAAAACTTTTTATTTTACCATGTTAGCGATTTCTTCAGCGAAGTTTTCTTCTTTCTTTTCAATGCCTTCGCCTTTTTCATATCTTGTGAAGGCTTTAAGTTTGATTTCGCCGCCAAGTTCTTTTGCAACTTTTTCAACATATTTGCCAACGGTGTAGTCGCCGTCGATAGCGAATACCTGCTCAACCAAGCAATTTTCTTTGTAATATTTGCCGATTTTGCCTTCAACAATTTTTCCGAGAACCTGTTCAGGCTTATTAGCCATTTTAGGATCTTCTTTCATTTGTGCTACCATAATCTCTTTTTCTTTTTCGATTACTTCAGCAGGAACCGAAGCCTCGTCAAGATATGCAGGGTTCATAGCAGCGATGTGCATTGCAACATTTTTGCCGAGAGCCTTAAACTCATCTTTAGCAGCGATTTCATCGGTAGTATCAAACTCAACCAATACACCGATTCTGCCGCCGGCATGAATGTAAGAAGCACAATTTCCCTCTGTTCTGTAGAAACGACGGATTTTCATATTTTCTCTAACCTGCAAGAAAAGTTCCTGAACCATTTCATCAACAGTTTTATCACCGTCTTTGCAAGCAAGAAGTGCTTCAACGTCAGCAGGATTCTGCTTAACAACAACGTCAATAACTTTAGCGCAAAGCGCTTTAAACGGGTCGCCGCCTGCAACGAAGTCAGTTTCAGCGTTGATTTCAAGAATAGCGCCTACATTTCCCTCAACCACTGCAACTACCTGTCCCTCCGCAGCTACACGAGTTGCTTTCTTTGCCTGTGAAGCAAGTCCTTTCTCACGGAGAAAGTCAACTGCTTTGTCCATATCACCATCGCACTCAACAAGAGCCTTTTTGCAGTCCATCATACCGCAACCGGTTTTCTCACGAAGTGCCTGTACATCTTTAGCTGTAAAAGCCATAAGAAATTCCTCCTATATATTAAATTAACTTAAACTTAAAATTATTCAGCAGCTGCTTCTGTTGTTTCTTCTGCTTTATCTTCAGCGGTTTCTTCAACAACTTCTTCAACTGATTCTTCAGCATTTTCTTCTGTTGCTAAAGCGTCTTCGCCCTGTCTGCCTTCGATAACTGCACACGCAATAGTATGAGCAATAAGTTTAACTGCACGAATAGCGTCGTCGTTACCGGGGATAACATAGTCGATTTCATCAGGATCGCAGTTAGTATCAACGATAGCAACTATCGGAATACCAAGTTTCTTTGCTTCAAGAACAGCGATTCTTTCTTTTCTCGGGTCAACTACAAACAAAGCGCCCGGAAGTTTTTTCATATTCTTGATACCGCCCATGAACTTTTCAAGACGTTCAATTTCACCCTGAAGTTTGATAACTTCTTTTTTCGGGAGAAGTTCAAAAGTACCGTCTTCTTCCATTTTACGAAGTTGTTCAAGTCTTTTGATTCTGCGACGGATAGTTGTGAAGTTTGTCATCATACCGCCGAGCCATCTTGCGTTCACATAAGGCATACCGCAAAACTCTGCTTCTTCTTTAATAGAATCAACAGCCTGTTTTTTGGTACCAACAAAAAGAATATCATTTCCTTCTGCTGCGAGGTCACGAACTAAATTGTAAGCTTCCTCTAACTTTTTAACGGTTTTCTGCAAATCAATGATGTAGATACCGTTTCTTTCTGTGAAAATGTACGGAGCCATTTTCGGGTTCCAGCGTCTTGTTTGATGGCCGAAATGTACACCTGACTCAAGAAGCTGTTTCATTGAGATTACTGACATAATTTTGTCCTCCAAAAATTTGTTATTTACCGCCGCATCGGTCATCCTTTACTGCCCCTAAAATTATTAGGACATGGCAAAAAAGTCGCAATGCGTGAGTATTACCGATATAGTATATCACAAAGCATTATAAAATGCAAGTATTTTTTTCTAATTTTTAAGTGCTTGCATCGGAGCAGGTAATTGACCGCCGCGATTGATAAATTCAGCAGGCGAAGCGGTGTTAATAGGCATAATAGGAGCATATCCGAAAAGTCCGCCGTAATTTACTGTGTCGCCTATTCCCTTTCCGATTGCAGGAATAACTCGAACAGCGGTAGTTTTAAAGTTTACCATGCCGATAGCCGCTTCATCTGCAATAAGAGCCGAGATTACTTCATCAGGTGTATCACCGGGAATAGCAATCATATCAAGACCTACCGAACAAACAGCGGTCATTGCCTCTAATTTTTCAAGTGTAAGTACGCCTTTTTCAGCCGCTTTAATCATACCGTCGTCTTCGGAAACCGGAATAAATGCGCCGGACAAACCGCCGACATGACTTGAAGCCATAACTCCACCTTTTTTCACAGCGTCGTTAAGCAAGGCAAGGCAAGCAGTAGTACCACAGCAGCCGCAGGTTTCAAGTCCCATTTCCTCTAAAATATTAGCAACAGAATCTCCGATTGCAGGAGTCGGTGCTAATGATAAATCAACAATACCGAACTGAACGCCAAGCCGCTCGCTCGCTTCCATAGCAACTAACTGTCCCATACGGGTTATTTTAAATGCAGTTCTTTTTACAAGGTCTGCAACACCTGTAATATCAAGTTTTTTAGCCTCAGGTGTACTTAACGCCGCACGGACAACACCCGGTCCCGATACGCCGACATTAATTACGCAGTCAGGCTCGCCTGCCCCGTGAAAAGCACCTGCCATAAACGGATTGTCTTCGGGAGCATTGCAGAAAACAACCAACTTTGAAGCGCCTACAGACTCTCTGTCGGCGGTAAGAACGGCAGACTGTTTAACGATTTTTCCCATCATTTTAACAGCGTCCATATTTATACCCGTTTTGGTAGAGCCTATATTAACCGAAGAACAAACTCTTTCGGTAGAAGCAAGCGCTTCGGGTATTGACTCAATAAGAGCATAGTCGCCGTTCGCAAAACCTTTTTGAACAAGTGCAGAATATCCGCCGATAAAATTAACTCCGACTGTTTTAGCCGCTTTTTCAAGCGCAAAAGCAAATTTTACAATGTTAGAAGTCTGACAAGCAGACGCAAGCATAGCAATAGGTGTAACCGAGATACGTTTATTAACAATCGGAATACCGTATTTATTTTCAATTTCCTCGCAAACAGGCACAAGATTGCAAGCATATCTTGTAATTTTATCATAAACCTTTTCGCAAGCCTTATCAATATCACTGTCAATACAGTCAAGCAATGAAATACCCATAGTAACAGTACGTACATCAAGGTTTTCATGCTGTATCATATTAATGGTTTCAAGAACATCATTGACATTAAGCATTTATACTTTCTCCTTAAATCCCCTTAAATTCTATGCATTGAATTAAAAATATCTTCATGCATTACATCAATTTTCATTCCCATGCTTTCGCCTAAATCTTTCATTTGCGATTTAAAGGAATTGAAATCAACCGAACATTTTGATGTATCAGCCATCATAATCATTGTAAAAATGTCCTGCATAACTGTCTGAGTTACATCATCAATATTTACATTATATTCTGCACATTTAGCTGAAACTTTTGCAAGAATACCTACGGTATCTTTGCCAATTACCGAAATTACTGCTTTCATATTATTAAATCCTTTCCAAAATAAGTCATTATTAATCAATATTATTATGAAGTTTTGCCGCTTTAAGCGTATTTTTCATTAACATTCCTATTGTCATAGGTCCTACGCCGCCGGGAACAGGCGTAATAAATGAAGCCTTGTCTGAAACCTCGTCAAACTTAACGTCACCGCAAAGTTTACCGTCTTTTCCGTTCATACCTACATCAATTACTACTGCGCCTTCTTTGACCATATCGGCAGTAACAAATTCGGCAATACCGACTGCCGCTACCAATATATCGGCACGCTTACATACTTCTTTTAAATTCTTTGTTCTTGAATGACATATTGTAACCGTTCCGTTTTTATGAAGTAAAAGCATACCCATAGGCTTGCCTACGATATTACTCCTGCCGATTACAACACATTCTTTGCCCTCAACTTCTATTTCATAATGTTTAAGCAATTCCATTACGCCTGCAGGTGTGCAAGGTAAAAAGTCATAATCACCAATCATTATTTTGCCTACGTTTACAGGGCTGAATGCGTCAACGTCTTTTGACGAATCTATGTAATCAATAACTGCCTTTTCATCAAGGTGTTTCGGCAAAGGAAGTTGGCATAAAATACCGTCTATATCGCTTCTGCCGTTGAGTACATCTATTAATTCAAGCAATTCTTCCATAGAAGTTTCAGCCGGCAAAGCATATTCTTCTGAATAAAATCCAACCTCTGCACAAGCCTTTTTCTTATTGTTAACATATACCCTTGAAGCGGAATCGTCACCTACGATAATCACTGCAAGACCGGGTGTTATTCCCTTTTCTTTTAAAACAGAAACCTCGTCTGCAACTTCCTGTTTTACTTTTTTTGATACTAATTTTCCGTCAATAATATTAGCCAATTTTATTCCTCCTCTGTCTGCGGTTTACTTGAAACTTGCTCTACTTCATCAAATACAGGAGCGTATTTCATTGAAACCGAATTTTCCTTTGATTTTTTAAATCCAATTACAAGAATTATCAATCCTGCCGCTACCATAAGTCCTGATAAAAGCATTGAAACCTTTATCTGTCCCAAATACAATGAATCGGTTCTGAAATATTCAATAAAGAATCTGCCGAAACCGTACCATACAAGGTAGCAAGCCGCAATTTGTCCTGTAAATTTTCTCTTTTTAGATAAAAAATGAAGTAAAACAAAGCCCAAAGCACACCATAACGATTCATATAAAAAACAAGGGTGAACAGGCATTTGAGTATTCATATTTTCAATAATTCTGTCACCCGAAATACCAAACCAACTGCTTCCTGTTGTATAGCCATAGGCTTCCTGATTAATAAAGTTTCCCCATCTTCCTATTGACTGACCGATAAGAAAACCCAAAGCGGTAAGATCAAGAGTAGACAAAATGTTGATTTTGCGAATTTTGCACATCAACGCACCGACGATTGCCGCTGTAATAACACCGCCGTAAATTGCAAGACCGCCGTTATGAATATTAAAAAAACTGCCAAAATCCATATCGCCGTCAAATATTATATAATACGCTCTCGCTCCCGCAATTGCAAGAGGAGCCGTAACCAAAATACAATCAAGCAATCTGTCAGAATCAATACCGAATTTTTTTGCTCTTTTCATACCGTAAATAACGGCTAAAACAAAGCCTAATGTGATAATAATTCCATACCAATAAACTCCCCATGAAGTACCGGGAATTGTAAATGCGACAGGGTCAAAGTCAAATTCAAGTCCGAAGAAAAAGTATTTTAAAGCACTTATCATCTTTCTCTACAACTCCTTTTTATTCACAATTGATATTGAAGAATTTTCGGTGTTTAGTATATATTTAAGTCTTTCATTAACATCTTCGACTGTAACGCTTTTTAAAACCTCAATTTCTTCAAATACATCGGTATCAAAAAACGCCGAATCAACCATATTCATTACAATGTTTTCTACCGAATTGTAGTCGCTTACAAGTTTGCCGTAATAGGCTTTTATGCATCTGTTAATATCAGCCTCGGGTATACCGCTCTTTTTTGTTTCGCAAATGTAAGAATTAATTATCTCTCTTACCTTTTGCGGAGCGTTGGATTCGCCCTCAACAATAACGCTTGCATATCCGTATCCTGTAAAATATTCTGTGCCGAAGTTATCATTGATAAGTCCATTATCAAATAATTCTTTGTAAAGTTTACCGTCGTTTCCGAAAATACATTTTAAAATTATTTCAGTTAATACTTTCTCTTTAACGGATTTTTGCGGTTTATCACATTTCTCTTTAAATCCGATTGCAAACATTGGAATACTTACAGGCAGCGAAATCTCGGTTTTATCGCATACCACATTTTCGGGTTCTTCGGGCATAAAACGTTCAATCTCAATTTTTTCTTTATCAAGCAAAAGTTCATCGCAAAGTGCAAATATCTTTTCAGCCTCAACATTTCCTGCCACGCAGATAAACATATTATTAAGGTTATAAAATGTATTATAACAGTCATACAAAAGGTCTGCGTTTATTTTTGCAATTGACTCAACCGTTCCTGCAATGTCAATTCTAACAGGATGCACTTTATACATAGCGCAAAGCAAATTGAACAGAACTCTCCAACCGGCATTATCATCATACATATTGATTTCCTGTCCGATAATGCCCTGTTCTTTTCTCACTGTTTCTTCGGTAAAATAAGGATGCTGAACAAAATCAAGCAAAATTCTGAAATTTTCCTCAAACTTAGATGAACACGAGAACAAATAGCAAGTACGGTCAAACGAGGTAAACGCATTAGCCGCAGCGCCTGTTTTGGCAAAACGTTCAAAAGCATCCTGTTCTTCGGATTCAAACAATTTATGCTCAAGATAATGGGCGATTCCCTCGGGAACTTCTAAAAACTCACCGCCCGATACTTTAAATTTTGTATCAATAGAGCCGTATCTTGTGCCGAAAATGGCATAAGCCGATGAATAATCGTTTTTTTCGCAAACATAAACTCGAAGTCCCGACTTATGAGTATAAACCTTAATGGTTTCGCTGATATCTTTATTTGTAAATTTATTTATCATCAGTCGTTTTCTCCTTTAAGTCCGCCTAAAAAGTATACTGTATCAAGTTTAACCGAATTTGCTTTCTTAATTACGTCTTCTTTAGATACTCGGTTAATCTTTTCTATATAAGTTTCGGTGGTTTCATCTTCGTCAAACACAAGCGCTGAATACCAATTATCAAGATTTGCGGATAAATCCGAAACAGAAGCCACAGCGTCGCACAGCGCCATTTTAGACGCGTTTAAATCTTCATCGGTAAAATTACCTTTTTTCATTTCATCTAACTGCTCTAAAATACCGTTATATGCCTTTTCTCTGTTTTCATGTAAAACACCGCTGTCAACAATGAAGGATGATTTTTTGTTGTTATATCTTGCGGCGCAATAATAACACAAACTCTGCTTTTCTCTAACATTTGTAAAAAGTTTAGAATATGGTCCTCCGCCGAACATATCTACAAAAACGGCAGCTTTGGCGGTATCTTCCCTTGTTCCGTCGGTTTCAACGGTAAATCCCATACAAAGTTTACCTTGAGTAACGTCTAAACGCTCCTCAATTTGCTTTACATCTGCGCCGAATTTGTGATGCGTTGAATAATTTATTTTTTGAACGTTTCTGTTCAAAGCCGAAAATTTTTGAGCAACCGCATCAAAAATTTCATTCGGTTCAGACTGCGAAATTATATTTACTCTTACAAAAGCCTCTTTTAAAAGTTTTTTATGCGCGGCAACAACCGTCTCGTTGGTAAGCGACTGTACCGTTTCAACAGTACCGTATCTCGGAACGCCTGAAAGTTCGTTTTCATACATTGCCTTTTCCGTATTAACGATAGCATAAAGACGTTTATCATTTATTTCACCGCTTATTTGCTCAATCAGCAAACGTTTATTATTTTGAAAATCTTCTTCTTTGAATTTACCGTCATACATCGGCGGGTCAAAAATAGCAGACAACAACAATCCAACTGCGTCTTTAGAGATTTTTTCACCGTTTAACGAAAATTTATCATCAAGAAAAGCGATAACAAACTTAATAATTCTCATATCGCCGAATTTGACAACGTCGCCGTAAAGTGCGGCGCCGTACAACTCATTAAGAGCGGCGTTTAACGAGGTATAATCAGGATAATTTTTAGTTGCATTTACAAGCATAAGTTGTAAAAGCGAATAAGCAGAGGTATCTTTTTCATCTGCTTTTACAAACATATTTATACTAATTCTTGAAGTCTTAAATTTTGAAGTTTTTATAAATAAACCTTCCACACCGTTTGATAACTGACTAATCAGCATTTATTTTCCTCCGAATTAAACAATATTTAATGTATTATAACACAAATCAATATACATTACCATTATATTTTTCAAAAAAATTATTTTTTATATAAAAAAGAGGGATTTTTTTAAAAAATCCCTCAAAAAAATCTCTATTGCTGATTATTAGGCGAGTCGACTTCTTCGCCTTTTCGCAATTTTTCATAATTCTGTTTTAGCAAATCAATCGTTCTTGCAGGAATCAGTTCATCGCCGATACCGTTTAACTGATGTAAATAATAGTTTTCATTATATTTGGTATAAGTAATTACATCAACATTGCCGTTTTGAAGTTCTATTTCAAATGAAATTTCAGGATCTTTATTAAGTTCAATATTTTCTCCCACATATTTTGCCGCAGAGGCTAATGTCAAACGCTGATATGCAGTTTTAAAGTTCTTCGCTTCTATCGGAGTAGAATTAAGCACAACTGATAAAACGTTTTCTTCTTCAGATGAAGAAGTATCGTCACTGTCGCCCTCATCCTCCGCTTTATCAAAACTTAATTCGTATTTGTAAGTCTTTCCGTCATATTTAACGGTATACGTCTTAAATGTTTCAATATTTCTCAAATACAAAAGACTGTATCGCAAATCATCAATATTCCAATCTATAAATGAAACGCTGTCGGCAAGAATTGCAAAAATAACAGGAACATCATCAACAACGCAAGCGCAGTAGTTACTGTCAATGTAACCCGGTTTTGAAAACTTTAAATTATATGATTTTTTATTAATCACATAATTGATTTCAAGGTATGGGTCTTCTAATCCATATTTCTTTAAATCAGAGTTGTCAGGCTTAACTTTATAAACGCTTGAAGCGGTAAGCCCGCTGATAAACGGCGAAAGCAAGGCATTGATTTTTTCATCATCAGCGTACGTTTGAACAGGCTCTTCAATAAAATATGCCAAAACGTCATCATCAGACTCTTTATAAGAAAGTTTTGCGGATTTAAAATTCTCCCCGTCTATGCTAATTGAATCATAAACCGAAAGTTGGTCGTTTGTAAAATAATCGGCATTATCATCATCTTGAGATATCTGCTTAACAATGTCTAAATCAACAAGGCTGTTAAAATCAGCAGAATAAGTTTCATAAACATCGCCCTCACCGATATAAATACCGTCTTTTAATGAAGTTTCGATGTAATAATACCCGTCGCCGGTTGCAACTTTATCGCCTATTTTAAAATTAAACCTGCTGCCGTCTGCCATTGTAACATCTACCGATATTTTCGGATTGTCAAGACCGCAGTCTTTTTCGGTCCATTTATCATCAAGACGGCTTATGGCATTAACATCAAAAAGCGTATCATAAAAAGACGTAACATAAGACGTATTAATCGGTATGTCCTTATCAACACCTTTTAATTTAAAATAAACCTCTTCTGTTTCATTACCGTCATCATCCGTTTCGGTAACTTTATAAGGAACACAGATAAATTCATCTGTTTCATTTTTTATAATTATTTTACTGACATTTGAAATTGCGCCTTCTTTAGCGTTTTTCATTTTATCAAGACTGACATTTGCACTTTTAGTAAGTGAAATTGTTGCTTCATCGGTTGTAGTAGTTTCTTCCGTTTCATCGACAGGCCAAAACTTTACAACCGAAAAAATGCTTGAACCGATTACAATAATCATACAAAGCAAAGCGCACAGCAACTTAATATAACTGTTATTTTTATGTTTTTTAGGTTTAATTTCCGAATTTTCGGAAGAATTGAAAATCGTTGAATTTTCAAATTCCTCCTCAATTCTTTTTTCATAATTTTCAAATGAATTTTTATTATTATCCATTAATAAATCTCCAAAAAAGACAAATTATCTTCTCTTTCTGATTACAAAAAGAACAACGCCAAACACTACTGTAAGAACAGGTATAACTATTACACAAATAATAAAAATAGTGTTAGATTGAACTTCAGTAGGTGTAAAACTTGCATAATCGATTGATTTATTCTCAATCTCATAAGTTTCGGATACTCTTCCGGCGCAAGTATTGATTAATGACAACATCAATTCGTCATTACCGAGATAACTGCCGCTTGTGTAAGTGTCGCTTATAAAGTCCATTGATGCCACGGCAAGCACATTTGAAAATCTCGGTTCATTATCCTTATTAGGATTCTCAGTAACAAATCGGCTTAAAACAATTGATGAATAAGAAGACTGATTTTCGCTGTTTTCATCCCAGTTTTCACTGCTCTTATAAGGCTTTATAACACAGGTGTCCGAGGTTTTAAGCACTTCATAAGTATTGTATTTGCCACTTGATTCAAACTTCAATTTCATCGGTCTTAAATTATCGCAAATATATGAAAGTCTTGAATTCATTCCTTCCGAATACTCCGATTCAGCGTCAGAAAGAAGAATAACCGTATTTGAACTTGAAGCGTGCTTATTAGCGTCGGTTTCATAAACAGTACCGTCGCTGAAAGTAATACCCCAATCTTCCAACAACCCGTCTAAATTCGGTGTATCGGACTGTGAATTTGAAGAGAAATAAATCAGACTTTTATTGTATTCAAAGTCCTTATCCCCTGCTTTGCCCAAAAGAAATTCATCTATCTTCTTAACGTCAGACTGTGTTAAATCAAGAGTCGGAGCCGCCAGCATAACCATTGTGGCGTCGTTTGGAATATCGTCAATACTTAAATCGTTTATCTCGACATAATCGTAACCGCTGATTTCCAAAGAATCAAGATAACTCGAAACATCAACGCTTCCATAACCTGTGATTACCGCTATTTTATCCTCTTGCTCTTTTGTAACATAATAAAGTGCAGATGTAACGGATGTTTCAACAGAAGAACCGTTTAAAGTACCGTAACTTGAAGATGTATATGAGGAATAGTCCGAGTTCTCTGAAATGTCATATAAATCATCAAAAGACAAAACTTTATATTTTGTTTTTTCTGTACCGTCATCATCGTAAGTGTAATCTACAATTATATCACCAAGACTCAAATCGCTGTCGCCATATCTGTCTTTATATTCATTAAAGTCAGGAGTTGTGGAGTCGATAAATTTTAATTCAATCAAAGGATTGATTTTATGATAATTCTTTAAAAGATTAATGGTTTGTTTAAAATATTTACCGCCCGAAGAATCCGAATAATACTGAAGCATATAAGTAAGATAATCATTCAAATAATAATCTTCGGTACAAGTCATTACAATAGTAACAGGCTTATCAATTTTTTCAATATATTCTCTGTTTTTATCGCTGATTGTATAATCGGAAGAACTTGTCATATCTATGCTGAAAGAAGTAAATCTTTCCGAAAGAAAAGTAGCAAGAACGTTAACCATTACAAGGCAAATCATAAATACAACGATTATAACGCTTGAAACTGTGCTGAATTTGAATTTATTTTTCTTATAAAAAGGTGTTTTTTCCTTTTTTACTTTTTTTGTTTTATCTTTTTTCATTATAACAACCTCCTTTAAGCCCAACGTTTTCTGTCAATTACTCTGACAGTCAAAAACAGGAAAGCGACTATAATGCTTAAAAAGAAAACAAAATTTGAAATATCAAAAATGCCTTCGGTAAAACTGTAATATCTTTCAGAAAAAGAAATCCAACCGCAAATCTTTGTTATGATGTCACTGTTAAAAAGTCCTGTAACATTCTCAAGAAGAAGCAAGAAAAATGAAACCGAAAAACTTCCGACCGCTGCGACAACCTGACTTTCGGTCAAAGCGCTTATAAAACAACCGATAGCGATTAATGCGCCGGCAAAAAGCAACAATCCTATAACATTACCCAAGAAAATCAGCATATCAGGTGTAGCGCCGAAAAACATAAACACAAAATTATATATTGTCATAGCAACAATAAATATACAAAAATAAAGAAATGCCGCTAAAAACTTACCTACAACTATAGCAGAAACGCTCACGGGAGCGGTAAGCAAAAGCTGATCGGTTTTAAGTCTTTTTTCCTCAGAAAAAAGACGCATTGTTATAACGGGAACTACAAAGAAAACTATTGTAATAACCGAATTAAAAACATAAGTCATATCTGCAGAGCCGTAAGAAAATGCATAGGAATAATAAAATCCTCCGAAAAACATAAGCACACACAACACCGCATAACCGAGAGGCGATGAAAAGTAATTCTTAAATTCTCTTTTAATAATAGAAAACATTATTCATTCTCCTCCTTTTCTTCGGTTTTATCTGTTTCTTCTACTTCTTTTTCAGCATTTTTTCTCATTTCAAGCGAACGCTCGATAGATTCCGTGTTATAGGCATCGTCTGTAAGACGCAAGAATATATCTTCAAGCGATAATTCATTGCTCGCCATTTTCAAAATCGGGTAATTATTCAGCGAAGCCATCTCAAATACAGATTTTCTTATGTCATAGCCTGCAACAGGTTCAACGTTAAATTCGCAAGAGTTATTATATGTATTCTCTCTTACAAACATAACGTTTTTTACGCCCGTCAAAGATTTAAGCGATTTTTCGATGTTATCTTTTTTACCCTCTAAAACGAGTGACAAAGAATGGTCGTCAGAAAGATTTGTTGAAAGATTTTGCGGCGTGTCGTCTGCAATGATTCTTCCTTTATTAATAACTATAACTCGGTCGCAAACCGCTTGAATTTCAGAGAGTATATGTGAAGAAAGAATTACGGTATGATGCTTGCCTAACATTCTTATAAGATTTCTTATCTCAATAATCTGCTTCGGGTCAAGTCCTACGGTCGGCTCGTCAAGAATAAGCACTTTGGGATTTCCGATAAGCGCCTGTGCAATTCCCACACGCTGTCTATAACCTTTTGAAAGGTTTTTAATTAATCTGTGATAAACGTTTTTAATCTTAACCAATCTGCAAATTTCTTCAATATGCGGACCTTTAGGAAGTTTAACACCTTTTAACTCATACACAAAATTAAGATATTCCCTTACCGTCATATCAAGATAAAGCGGAGGTATTTCCGGCAAGTATCCTATTTCTTTTTTTGCCGATTTCGGCTGCTCTAAAATATCATAGCCGTTTATAACTGCGCTGCCGTCAGTTGCCGACAAGTAACCGGTAATAATATTCATAGTAGTAGATTTTCCGGCGCCGTTCGGCCCTAAAAATCCTAAAATCTCGCCGTCATTTACCGTAAACGAAATATCGTTTACCGCAAGATGTCCGCCGTAATCTTTTTTGAGATTTTTTATCTCTATCATCTATATACTCCCTTTCAAAAGCGTATCTTTAAAAATAATTATAGCAGTTTATTTCAATATAATTGTAAACATAATATAAATAATTATACGAATACACACATTATACACCATATTGTATAAATAATAAAGAGTTTTTTTGAATTTTAACAAATTGTTGAAAATAAATGTTAAAAAATATTTTATGTAAATCGAAAATTTGTTTATTCTTTTTAAATCAACAAAACAAGCCTTTATAAAGGTTTTAACATTTTCAACATAGTTTTCAACATTAATTTTATGTTAACTTTAATTTATTTTTAAACAAATAAAAGAGAGCGCTAACTCTCTTTTTAATTTAAAGTGTATCTTCATTTTTATCATATAAAAGATTATTAATTTCACATACTGACATTTTATTATCAATTCCAAAAATTATAATGCTGTCTCTTTTATTTTTAGGATATAACAAGGCAAAACTGCCATGTTTAAGTACATCTTGTGTTTCTTCAAGAGTAAGTTCCATTGCAATGCAGATGCTTAAAAGCTTATCTCTTAAAGGCTTTTTCACTCCCGAAAAAATCTGATACCCGTAAACCTCGCTTATCTCCGCTTTTTTTATAACAAGCGATTTCTTAAGTCCTTTTTTATCAATTATACTTTCGAGAATTTCGGAAAGTCCACGATCCAGCATATAATCGCTGTTATCTTTAAGGTATTTATCAATATTATTTGACTGATTTATTTCATTCATTAATTCATCAGTTGGCTTTTTTAACAAAATAATCACTTCCCAAATCAATTATACTATGTTATAATATTTTTTACAAGTTATTTTTTTGGGAGATAAATATGAGCTGGATTGAAGAAAAAATCAAGGAAAACTATATATTTGTCAGCGTGCTTAAAAAATCAGAAAATAAAGAGATTATAAGATTAAGGCACAAAAAGCTTGAAAAAGATATTATTATGAGAAAATTCAAAGGGTATGATGAAGTATATAAAATTCTTTCAGAGAATTATATTGAGAATATTCCGGAAGTTTTATCAGTTTCGCAGGACAACGATACTTGCATTGTCCTTGAAGAATTTATTAACGGTATGACAGTTTCGGAAATACTTGAAACAAGTCTTTTTGATGAAAAAAATGCAAAAGCCGTAGTAAAATCAGTTTGCAACGCTTTAAGATTTTTACACACGCTTAATATAGTTCATCGAGATATAAAGCCTGAAAATATTATGATTGATTCCAACGGAAAGGTATATCTTATTGACTTTGACGCTTCCCGCATTTACAAAGCTTTTAAATCAGATGATACACGAATAATAGGCACAACAGGTTATGCGGCTCCCGAACAATTCGGAATAAATCAGACCGATTGCAGAACCGATATTTTTGCTGTAGGTATTCTTATGAATGTAATGCTTACAGGCGAACACCCTTCTAAAAAGCTTTATAAAGGAAGTTTAAGAAAAATAATTGAAAAATGTACAGAAGTTTCACCTGATGAAAGATTTCAATGTATAGAGGAATTAATAATAAAATTATAAAAACTATGCTGACAGCATAGGACAAACCGCCCGGCAATGAGTATAATTTCATTGTCGGGCGGTTTTTAATAATTATAATTCGTCTATTTTATCGGCTAATGCTTTTACGGTATTCATAAATACTGCAACCTTTTCCTTATTTTTATTCTTTAGCATAGCCGAGATATTTGAAAAATGAATTTCATTTGTATCAAATGAGTCAAACAAAAGATAATCAAGACTTATTTCAAGCGAGGTACAGATTTTAAATAAGGTTTCAAGCGAAGGGATTCTTGTTCCCCTCTCAATATGTCCGATATACGATACAGAAAGCGAGCATAATTCACTAAGTTGTTCTTGAGTCAGCTTTTTATTTTCCCTTGCTTTTCGTATTCTTGTACCGAGAGCATAATAGTCGATTTGTTTTTCCAATAAAATCACTCCTCGGATACTATTATAAGTGATTTTATAAAAAATATAAATTGACTAAAAGAATTATATCTTGACAATAAGCATTATTTTGTTTATAATAAAATTGACTAAAAGGATTATTTATTGACAATTGTATAATTCTGTTTATAATTATTACAAAAGGCGTCAGCCTTTAAAAATATTTTTTGGAGGAATAACAAAATGAACGAAGAAGAGAAAAAAACAACAGGAAAAACTAACGAGGCAATACAGACGCCTTCATTTGCGCCATCTGATGAAGAAGCACAGCCGAGCTCAATAAATCAGGCTAAAAAATATAATAAAAAAACAATATTAGGAATTATAGCTGTTTTTATTGTTGTTATTTTAGTTTTTAGTGGCTGTTCAGGAATTTCGCTTATATCAGAAAACGATTTTAATGCCGGCGAAGAAGTTACTGATAAGCAATATGATGATGAAACCGAAGTCGAAGAAACTGAAAACGAAACTGAAGTTGAACAAGAGTCAGAGCATTTAATTGTTGAGGAATCAGATTTATCGGATTTGGGCGCACATTTTACTTTTGGTGCAGAAGATTTTATTCAAATGTATAACAATTTTAATACTGCAATATCCGAAACAAATAATAATTATTCTGCATTTCATCTTCCTGAATTATCTGAATGGACAGCAGTTGAAGACGAAACAGTTAGAGGAAATTATTTTAAATCTTATTACTATATCATCGACAAAATTATATTTACAATTTCAGTTGATGCCGAGGATAAAGTTAAACACATTAATTACACTGATAAAACATTAGAAACTTCATTTTCTACAATGGGTGCAATTTTAGCAATTGTATCCGATAACGGAAGTGTGGAAATGTTTAAGAAAATAGGCGATGAAATGATTAATCATTCTGATTGTAGTCATTATGTTATCGGTAATATATGTACAACAATTAATGACGACATGGTAATGGTTGACGCTGCCAGTGATTCGGTAATTGCTGATCTTGAAAACTCATATTATATAAATCTTGATTAATTAAAAAATATTAAATCATAAAAAATTATAACTTGACAATAAGCATTATTTTGTTTATAATATTTTAGGGAAAAATTTGATTTAAATACATTTTCTGACGATTTATGTATAAATTTAATGTGGATCGTCCAAATCACATTGACATATGTTTTTAATTTAGGGAGAGTTTTTTATGAAAAAATTAATATCTTTTATTGTTATTGTTCTAATTGCAATATCACTTTTTGCCACATTAGGAGATGATAATACAGGTGCAATTATCGGGGGTAATAATGCAGATGAAGTTACTGAAGGTAATAACATAGACGCAATTATTGAAGAAGCAGAAAAAAAAGTAAACCATACGGCTTATACTAAAATTGGATTCACCGCAACATCATATTCATCTAAAATCATTTATGAAGATAATAACGATTACTATATTGTATGGGTAAAATTTTCTATTAGTGATGATAGTGATGATTTTTTTGGTGCTTGTTGTGTTAAAGTAAAAAGTTACGGAGATACAGCTGTAGCTTGGTCAACAACAAGTATAATGGCACCTGAATATGATTTTGAAAAACATCTTGACGAATTAAAAGCACAATTTACATTATAAATATTTTAAAAATGTAGGCTTAGTAACAGGTATAGGCTTAATTTCAACCAATATTTCTAGCCTTATGAAAAATGAATAATATAAAGAATAGAAATACAGTTCGATGAGCTGTATTTTTATTTTTGTTTATAACAGAAATTCAAGCCTTGATTATTTTATAAAAACATATTATAATAACATTATTAAAATTCAAAGGGTTTTAAATATGAAGAAGTGTAAATTTTGTGAGCAGGAGCTTCCTGATGAAATAAATTTCTGCCCATATTGTATGAAGAGTCAAAACTTCAAGAAAAAAGTAACGCCAAAATCTATGGTGAGTTTTAGATTATATCAAAAACCCAAAAAGATTAGATTCAGCAAAAATCCTGTGATTTTATCACTGCAATATTTAATGTGCGTTGTAATAATTACTGTCGGGATTATTCTCAGCGCAGGCGTGCTTGTAGGTATTATTGATCTTTTTCTTGATTATGCAGAAGCAACAGCAAGAATAATACCGTTTTTGCCATATTAAAAAAGATGCCAACTCATAAAGGCATCTTTTTAATATGAAATAAAAATCGGAACGAGCATAACTCGTTCCGACATGGTGCCGGTGATCGGGGTCGAACCGATACGGTATCGCTACCACTGGATTTTGAGTCCAGCACGTCTGCCAATTCCATCACACCGGCAAGTATAAAATTGAATCGTACTGAAACGACTTGATTATTATACTATAACAAATTGAAAAAATCAAGTATTTTTTTCAATTTTCCGTAGTAATTTCCCACTTTTTATTGCAAACTCCTAATGCTTGACGTCTATGAGTTACTATCATACAGGTTTTGCTTTCAAGATTTTTAAGATTTTCAAGTACAGTAGCCTCGGTTTTAGGGTCAAGAGCGCTTGTCGCCTCATCAAGCAACAAAATCGGTGCGTCGGATAAAAGCGCACGTGCGATTGCAATTCGCTGAACCTGTCCCTCTGAAAGACCCAAGCCTTTTTCACCGATAACGGTGTCTATTCCGTGAGGCAATTTTTCAACAAACTCGTTTACACAGGAAAGTTCCAACGCTTTTTGCAATTTTTCCTGCGAAACATCTGAATTTACAAACATAACGTTTTCCTTGATAGTGCCTGAAAAGATCATATTGCCTTGCGGAACATAAGAAAAAAGTTTTCTCGTATTAATTGAACAAGTATAAGTTTTATCTTCACAGACCAAATCAATAGAACCTGAACGCGGAGTATAAACGCCGAGCATAATTTTAAATAAAGTACTTTTTCCTATACCTGAATGACCTATAATTGCCGCAAAATCGTCTTTTTCAATTTCAAAATTAAGATTATCAAAGACTTTATCACGTTTATAGGCGAAAGACAAGTTATTGATTTTTATATATTTAAGTTTACGGTAAATTTCATCATAATCAAGATTTTCTTCTGTAATTTCTTCATCGGGCATATCCTCGATTTCCATAATACGCTCTGCAGAAGCCATAGCGTTATAATACTGCGGAATCAATCCTGAAAAGGTCGAGAACGGTTGACGAACCTGTCCGACAAGTTGCATAATAGCCGTAAAAGAACCGTATGTAAAACTTAAATCGGTAATCAAACGGCCTGCACACCAAATAAACGCAAACAGGTATCCAACATACATTACACCGCTGTAGCAAGCGCCTGTAATAACTGAAAATAAAGCCTTTTTCATTTTTGCCTTAAAACAGTTTTTCTGTAATTCATTCGACTTTTCAGCCATATTGCTTTCATTTGAAAAAACTTTTACTGCTAACAAATTAGAAAGACATTCCTGCCAGAAAGACCGGACTTTATCGTCCTCTTCCTGAACTTTTTTATGCAGCAATTTTAATTTTTTTCGCATAAATTTAGTTGCGAAGAATACAATGATTCCCCCGACGCCGAATACAAGCGCAAACCAAGGCTCAAATATAACAATTACCACAAAAGCAAAAATTAATTTTACAATAACCGAAACAAATGACGGTAAAACGTTTGTAGCGCACGAACTTATAATAGAAACATCGGAAGTAAGTCTGTTTAACAAAGTACCGCTATGATATGAACTTATATCTTCAAACTTTTTCATTGTGATTTTCTGAAAAAAGTTTGCCTTCATATTTAGTTCAATAGTCGCTCTGCATCTTTCGGTGAGATAATTTGTAAGCGCACCGAAAACCACCATAGCCGCATAAATAGCAACAAGCACTACCACATAAACAAAAAAATCCGATAAATCTTTATTAGTAGCGCTATCAATTATGTATTTTGAAACCAATGCAATAACAGTACCGGCGCAAGCAAGCAAGGAATTTAATATAACTAACGCCAACACCATAGGCAACTGCTTTTTTATTGATTTGTACGTCCATTTTAAAGGTGTTCCTGCTTTTTGCTCTTTATTTTTCACCTTTTATCTTCCTCCAAATCAAAGAAGGGTTTTTAACTACTCTCTTTAACCTATCAAATTGCGGTTTGATTTTTCTTTTAAGCCAAAGTTTTTTTAAATAGTGATTATCCTTATCCCCGATTACACCTTCATAGCGTGTTTCGTCAATATAAATTGCTTTAACTTTTGCAATAACATCAGAAACAGTAATACCGTATTCCAAAGTTGTTTGATTATCGCCGCAAATAACGAGTTTTTCACCATTCATCTTCACGATTCTATGTAAAACGAACTGGCCGTTTTTACGCTTATAAAGAATAATATCGCCTATTGATAAAAGACCCGGTTTAACTAAAATAACCGAATCTTTGCCCTGCCTTATCAACGGAAGCATACTTGTCCCCCTGGGGTAAAGCCTAAACTCTCCGGCGTCGGAAATAACCTCCTCGATTAATCCGACCATTTCACTCATAGGTAGGTTAATCAATCAGATTTTCCTCCTCAAGTCTTGAAACAAATTCATCAACCGCCTGCATTGCGATGTTTTCATCAAGATCTTCGTAATAATCAAGCATTTTTTTAACTACTTCTTCTTTTGTAGTTTCAGTCTGCATATTATCAAAAATAAATTTTGCCGAAGAATTTAAAGTAATGGAACCGTTGTAAATTTTGCTAAGTTCCCCTGTAGCCAATGCAAGATATGTACCTGCAACTTCTCTTACAACAAAACCTTCTTTTATTTTCATAAAACTTGTCCGCCTTTCATTGCGTTGTAACTAACCTCAGCCGCCGTTATATTCATTGTGCATTTCAATGACCATACATCTACTTTTTTCAATGCCGAATCAAGCATATCAAGAACTTTTACAATGTCCTCCGACGACTTCGGCACAATAATTTGATGAACAATTTTGCCTGCGGCAGCGGATTTAGGCAACGGTGCAATTTCATCAACCTCACCGCGTTCTAAAAAGCAAATGGCTTTAAGAGGTGCTTTATCATTGATGTTATATCCTTCTTTGCCGCACCAAGGAGTGCCGTAAGCATAAACTCTGCCGTTTTGCTCTCTTAAAATCGGTTTATCACCGTTAATAATCTTTATTTTATCGCCGAGGAGTTTTTGCCATAGCCTGATATGAGTAGATTTGCCTACACCGCTTTTAGCGGTAAAAGCATACGCTTCTCCGTCGACGCTGATTACCGCGGCATGAAAAAGAAAAGCGTCATATTTCGGCAATGTATAAGCAATATTACGATACATACAAACGCTTTCAAGATAGCCTTCGGAAAATTCCTGTTGAGAAACCTCTTTTTCGTGTTTAATTTCATCTTCCGAAGCAGAAACGTTAAAATCCGTTTCGATATTATCATCCACGATATAACCGCTGCACTGATTTTTTACAAATTCAAACTTATTGTCGATACCGATAATAAAATCTGCGATTTTTATATTAAACATATTTTAAAAAATATCCTCAACGTATGGATCTGTACCACCTTTTACTTCATAAGTAGGAGCAGTTGTTTTACTTTTTTTATTTGACTTTTTTGTAGTTTTTTTAGTAACCGTTTTTGCCTCGGTAACATAATTTCCTTCGTTGTCGGTAACTCTTTCACCGTTTGTATTGGTAACCACTACATAAACTGTTTCTACTTCCTCATCTGTAACAACATCTGACGCTTCTGTTGTGGTAGTTTCAATGGTTTTTACATCAGGAGCATTAGTATCCTCATCATTTGACTTTTTACCGCAAGATGAAAAGGATGTAGCCAAAGTCAATAAAACTGCAACACAAATTAAATATGAAATAATTTTTTTCATTATAAAATCTCCTTTTTAATATCTGCCGGACCAAATTTCATATACTTCGTTTCCTACGCCGTTTAAATCAAGTAAATCAACAACGCCGTTGCCGTCAAAATCTGCTTTTTTAAGCCAGTTAGCGGAAAAATCAATATTATTATAATTTGTAAGGTACTTTTCAATCATTTTATAATCATTTTTATCAAAACTGCTGTCGCCGTTATTATCCCATAAAGCAACGCCCATTGCAGTCATATCTTTTTGTTCAATTTTACCGTTACCGTCAAAATCAAATTTACTTTCATCAACAACACCGGAAATCGAAAGATTTAAAACTTTTCTTTTAAGCAGCTTATAATCATTAACATCGCAAACTCCGTCGCAGTTAATATCACCTTTTACAGTTGTAGGCTCAACTGCTAAAACAGATGTAAAAGCAGTTATACTGCAAATTATCAGCGCTAAAATAGTTCCTACAAAAAACCTTTTTTTCATTAGATACACTCCTTGATATATACATTCTTTAAATTAAAATAACTGCATTTTATATATCAGGTTAATAATAACATAAACTTAAATTAAATTCAAGTACAAAAATGAAATTCGCAAAAAACAAGCAACCAAATTTTAACTTCGGTTGCTTAAAAATCATTTAAAACTATATGTTTTCTTCAATATAATTTACTATATCCCCGACTGTTTTAAACGAATCAGCGTCTTCTTCCTGAAACTCAGCAGAAAACTCATCTTCGAGCGACATAATTAAATCAACAAAATCAAGGCTGTCAGCATTAAGGTCATTAACTAAATCTGTGTCCATAGTAATTTCTGACTCATCAATATCAAACTGGCTTGCCAAAATATTGCAAACTTTTTCAAAAACCATAATATTTCCTCCGAAAAATAAATTAACTTATACAGTAGACAAATCAAAAAAAATCTGTTATATTTATTACAATATATTACTGTATAAAACAATAATATGAAAAAATAAACTATTTGTCAATATCTTTTTTAACATTTTTAACTTTTTAAAGGAATTTTTATTATGAATATTATTTTATGCGGATTTATGGGATCGGGAAAATCAACAATAGGAAAACTGCTTGCAGATAGACTTAACAGAAATTTTATTGATCTTGACGATTATATTGTCCAAAAGCGCGGTATGTCTATAAATGAGATTTTTAAAAAATACGGCGAAGAAAATTTCAGAAAATCCGAAACTCAAAGCGCAAAAAACATAAGTCTTCTTGATAATCATATTATAGCGCTCGGCGGCGGTACTGTGGTAAATCCTAAAAACGCAGAAATTCTTAAAACAAGCGGAAAAATTATAATGCTTGACATTTCACCCGAAAACGTTTATCAACGCCTTAAAAATGATAAATCAAGACCATTGTTACAAACAGACGATAAATTAAAGGCTATTACCGATATGATGAACTCCAGATTGCCGTATTATAACAACGCTGCCGATTACAAAATCAGCGTAGACGGAAAAAGTAAAGAAAAAATAATTGAAGAAATTATAAATATTATTGAATAATCTATAATTTTTTAAAATTTAAGATTTACTTTAGCGGTTTTTTATGATATAATTAAAAAAGAAAATCTTTTAGTAAGGAGAGAATTTTATGAACGACAAGACAATACCTTTTTCACTTGGTAATGAGAGAGATATTCAAATAAGAATGGTCTTAAATCAGGTTTATGAGGCGCTTAAAGAAAAAGGATATAATCCGATAAATCAGCTTGTCGGTTATATTCTTTCCGAAGATCCGACATATATCACCACTCACAAAGGCGCAAGAAGCCAAATTTGTAAGATTGACCGTGATGAATTACTTCAAACATTACTGAAATATTATTTACAGGATCAATAAAATTATTAAAACAAAATCATTAAAATTGACCACCCGTCAAGCGGGTGGTTTTATGTTTAATAATTTGCGTACGCATCTGTATTCTCAAGGCAGACGCTTACAATGCCCGTTTTATCTACGTTTGTTTTTTCTCTTCACATTATTATTCTTTCGATGATTTTTACGATTGTCAGACACTTTCTTTTCAGTCGCTTTCTTTTCTGGCGCAACAAGGCAGTTTTTACCTGTTCCGATTAAATCGTAACGCCCTGCTTTTTTAAGAGCCGAAAGCACAAGTTTTTTATTTTCAGGGCGAAAATACTGCAAAAGCGCACGTTGTTCGGCTTTTTCCGTAGCAGTTCTCGGAACATACACTTTTTCCATTGTATATGGGTCAAGCCCTGTATAAAACATACAGGTTGAAACTGTTCCGGGGGTAGGATAAAAATCCTGCACCTGTTCCGGGTGAAGTCCCTCTTTTTTCAAGAAAAGAGATAATTCAATAGCGTCGTTAATTGTACTTCCGGGGTGAGATGACATAAGATAAGGCACTAAATACTGCTTTTTACCTGTGCTTTGCGTCAACTCATAGAAACGCTTTTTAAAACGATTATAAACCTCAACAGGCGGCTTGCCCATTCGTTTAAGCACATTGTTTGAACAATGTTCGGGCGCTACCTTTAACTGACCGCTTATATGATGTTCGACAAGTTCTTTGAAAAAAGTTTCGTCTTTATCTGCTATAAGATAATCAAAACGTATTCCCGAACGAATAAACACTTTTTTTATTTTAGGAAGTTTTCGCAATTTGCGAAGTAAACTCAAATAATCGCTGTGGTCTACCTTTACCGCGGGACACACCGACGGCGCAAGACATTTTTTATCGGAACACAGTCCGCTTTTTAACTGTTTATCACAGGATGGCGCTCTGAAATTTGCCGTCGGACCGCCGACATCGTGTATATAACCTTTAAAATCAGGCATTTGTGTTATTTTTTTTGCTTCATTAATAACTGATTCGTGACTGCGTACAGAAATCAGCCTTCCCTGATGATATGCAAGCGAACAGAAGTTACAAGCGCCGTAACATCCACGGTTATGAATAATAGAAAATTTTACTTCTTCAATTCCCGGAACACCGCCTAACGCTTCATAAGACGGATGATAAGCACGCATAAACGGCAAAGAATACACCTTGTCCATTTCCTCGGTAGAAAGCGGCGGCATAGGCGGATTTTGAATAACAATTTTGTCCCCGTGACGCTGAATAACAGTTTTGCCCCGTACTGCGTCGTGCTCTTCCTGTTGAATACGGCAGGATTTTGCATACAATTTTTTACCGTTCTCATCTGGCACGCTGACCGCCTCAAAACTCGGGCATTCTTTAACGGGCATCGGCTTATAATCGGTAGTTTTTACAGCATAACAAGTGCCTTTTATATCCGTAATACTGTGAATATCCTCGCCCTTTTTCAATCGGGTTGCAATCTCAACAATATGCTTTTCGCCCATTCCGTACATAAGCAAATCAGCACCCGAATCAAGCAAAATAGACGGACGAACTTTATCGTCCCAATAATCGTAATGTGCAAACCGGCGAAGCGACGCCTCTAATCCGCCTATTGCAATCGGCACATCCGAGAAAATTCTACGAATGTTTTTACAATAAACAATTACTGCTCTGTCAGGACGTGCGCCCGAACGTCCGCCGGCAGTATAAGCGTCATCGCTTCGACGTTTTTTAGCGGCGGTATAATGAGCAACCATTGAATCTATATTACCGCCGTTTACCAAAAATCCGAGCCGAGGTTTACCAAAGCGTTTATAGTCTTCGTCATTTTGCGGTTGCGACAAAATACAAACTCTAAAACCCGCATTCTCTAACACTCTCGAAATTATAGCAGTTCCGAACGACGGATGGTCCACATAAGCGTCGCCTGTTACAAGCACAAAATCGGTGTAGTACCAGTCACGCTCGCGCATTTCTTCATTTGTTAACGGTAAAAAAGGCATTTTTTACTCCCCTATAATCATTTTATAATATGATTATAACATATCATCGACATAAATACAAATAACTTTTAAATATAATAAAAAATCGGAATAAGCGATATAAAACTTACTCCGATTTATAAACTTTGTTAAATTCGTCGGCTATGCCGACACCTTAACTCTTAACTCTTACCTATTACCTGCTTATCATCTATATGATGAGCATTGCGTCGCCGAATGAGAAAAAGCGGTATTTTTCTTTTACGGCTTCTTGATAAGCATTAAGCACATTTTCTCTGCCTGCAAGCGCAGAAACAAGCATTATCAAAGTACTTTCCGGCAGATGAAAGTTAGTAATAAGTGCGTCAAGGCATTTAAACTTATATCCCGGATAAATGAAAATCGAGGTATCTCCCTCGTCCTCTTTAATTTCACCTTTTGACGCCACAGATTCAACGGTACGGCAGGAGGTTGTACCTACGCAGATTACCCGACCGCCGTTTTCCTTTGTTTTATTAATAATATCTGCCGTTTCTTTCGGCATTATATAATGTTCGGAGTGCATTAAATGGTCTTCAATATTATCAGCCTTAACAGGTCTGAAAGTACCAAGTCCAACGTGCAAAGTTACATAAGCGATTTTAACGCCCTTTTCTTTAATCTTTTCTAAAAGTTCGTTTGTAAAATGAAGTCCTGCGGTAGGCGCTGCCGCCGAACCCTCATATTTAGCATAAACTGTCTGATAACGTGTGCAATCTTTTAACTGTTCGTGAATATAATGTGGTAACGGCATTTCTCCGATTTTATCAAGCACTTCATAAAATTTGCCTTCATAAGAAAACCTGATAATACGGTTGCCGTCGTCTTTAACTTTTATAACCTCCGCCTGCATCAGTCCTTCGCCGAAAGTAAATTTATAACCTTCTTTAGCCTTCTTACCGGGCCCTGCAAGACATTCCCACTCATCATTTCCTAAATTTTTTAAAAGCAAAAATTCTACAACTGCGCCTGTATCAACTCTTATTCCGTAAATTCTTGCCGGAATTACCTTTGTATTATTAAGAATCAGACAATCGCCTTTTTCAAGATAATTAATTATATCAAAAAAATGCTTATGCTGAATCTCGCCTGTATTTTTATCAAGCAACATAAGTCTTGACTCTTCTCTGTTTTCAGCAGGGTGCTGAGCGATTAACTCTTCGGGCAAATCATAGTAAAAATCCTGCTTTCTCATATTGACAATCCTTTCGTATTATGATAAAATATATCGAAAATAGTAATTAAAATCGGGTAATATGGTTATTTTGTAAAGCGTTTGTTTTATATTATATTGCATTATTCGATAATTTACAAGATTTTTTTATAATTTTATTTTAGATAGGAAGGCAAATTATATGAAAAAGTATAAAGTAGGTATAGTCGGTGCAACAGGTATGGTTGGACAGAGATATGCAATTTTGCTTGAAAATCATCCTTGGTTTGAAGTTGTTGCTGTCGCTGCTTCTCCGCGTTCCAAAGGCAAAACTTACCTTGAAGCAGTCGAGGGCAGATGGGCAATGAAACAGCCGATTCCCGAAAAGTTAAAAGATATGGTTCTTTTTGACGCAACCGCAGATAAAGAAGAAATCGTTTCATTGGTTGATTTCGTTTTCTGCGCTGTTGATATGAAAAAAGATGAAATAAAACAGTTGGAATTTGATTATGCAAAACTTGAATGTCCCGTTATTTCAAATAACTCTGCTAACAGAGGCACAGATGACGTTCCTATGCTTATTCCCGAACTTAACGGAGAACACGCCAAAGTAATCGAAGCACAAAGAAAACGTCTTGGAACTAAAAAAGGTTTTGTTGCAGTTAAATCAAACTGTTCAATTCAGAATTATGTTCCTGCTCTTTTCCCTGTTGATAAAGAGTTTAAGGTTAAAGATGTTTTGGTTTGTACTTATCAGGCAATTTCGGGCGCAGGCAAGACATTTGAAAGATGGCCTGAAATGGTTGATAATGTTATTCCTTACATCGGCGGCGAAGAGGAAAAATCAGAGAAAGAACCGCTTAAAATTTGGGGTAATGTTGAGGGCGATAAAATTGTAAATTCAACAAGACCTAATTTTACCGCTCAATGTATCAGAGTACCTGTTTCGGACGGTCATTTGAGCGCAGTATTTGTTAGGTTTGAAGATAAAAAGCCTACCAAAGAACAGATTTTGAAAATTTGGAACGAGTTTCCGTCTGTTACAAAAGAATTAAACCTCCCGTCGGCTCCTGATAAATTCTTGAGATATTATGAACAAGACGATATGCCTCAGGTAAAACTCACAAGAGATACCGACAAAGGAATGGCTGTTCATATCGGCAGACTCAGAGAAGATTCGCAATATGATTATAAATTTGTTTGTCTTTCACACAACACTTTAAGAGGCGCAGCGGGCGGCGCGGTAATTATGGCAGAATATCTCTGCGCTAAAGGATATTTTGATTAATTTTATAATAATGAGGTTATAGATTATGAAGAAAACAATTTTTACAGGTTCGGGCGTTGCAATTATAACTCCTATGAATCAAGACGGTACTGTAAATTACGAAAAAATCAAGGAAATAATTGATTTTCAGATAGAAAACGGAACCGACGCTATTATTACCTGCGGTACAACAGGCGAAAGCGCAACTATGTCGCATAAAGAACATGAAGAAGTTATGAAATTTATGATTGACTATGTAAACAAACGTGTTCCGGTAATTGCAGGCACAGGTTCAAACGAAACTTATTTTGCGGCTGAACTTTCACAGTATGCCGAAAAATGCGGTGCTGACGCACTTTTATTGGTAACTCCTTATTACAACAAAACTTCACAAGAAGGACTTATCGCTCACTTCAACTACATAGCCGACAGAGTAAATATCCCGATTATTCTTTACAACGTTCCTTCAAGAACAGGTCTTAATATTCAGCCTGCTACATATAAAGAACTTTGTAAACATCCGAATATCGTTGCCGCCAAAGAGGCTTCGGGCGATATTTCACAAGTTGCAAAAATTGCACAGTTGTGCGGTGATGAACTCGATATTTATTCAGGTAACGATGACCAGATTGTGCCGATTTTATCTCTCGGCGGTAAAGGTGTAATTTCTGTTCTTGCTAATGTTTGTCCTAAAGAAACACACCAAATTTGCGAAGAATTTTTCAATGGAAATATTGAAAAATCACGTGAATTACAATTAGAATACCTTGATCTTATCAATAATCTTTTCTGTGAAGTAAATCCGACTCCTGTGAAAGAGGCTATGAATATGATGGGTATGCAGGTTGGTGATTGCCGTTTACCGCTTGTTCGTCCAACCGACGCCAATCAAAAGAAAATTTTTGATTCACTTAAAAATCACGGTTTGATTAAATAGTATTAATTACAAAGGATGTGCAATAATTTGACTAAAATACTTCTTATAGGTGCTTGCGGACACATGGGCAGAGTTATTGCCGATTGTGTTTCAAAACGGGATGACTGCGAAATAATTGCAGGCGTTGACCCGTTATCGGAACAATATTCAGACTTCCCTGTTTATTCTTCTTGTAAAGAAGTAAAAGAAACTCCGGATGTAATTATTGATTTTTCTCATCCGTCGGCACTTGAAGGAATATTGGAGTATTCGGTAAATAATAACGTTCCTGTAGTTATTGCAACGACAGGTATGGACGAAAAACATATTGAAATGATTAACAAGGCTTCAAATAAAGTTCCTGTTTTCTTTACTTACAATATGTCGCTCGGAGTAAATCTTTTAGCAGAACTTGCTAAAAAAGCAGCTTCGGTACTGGCAAATGATTTTGATATTGAAATTGTTGAAGCACATCATAATCAAAAAGTAGACGCACCGTCGGGTACTGCAATTATGTTAGCCGACGCTATCAATGAAACGCTCGACAACGAGTATTCTTATGAATATGACCGCCATTCCAAACGAGCCAAAAGACCTAAAAAAGAAATCGGAATGCACGCAATAAGAGGCGGTACAATCGTTGGCGAACATGAAATAATTTTTGCAGGACGTGATGAAATCGTTAAACTTTCTCACTCTGCACGTTCAAAAGAGATTTTTGCAGTCGGTTCTGTAAACGCTGCAATATATCTTAAAAATCAAGACAAAGGAATTTACAATATGTCCGATTTGTTGTCGGATAAATAAATCCTTTGGAGGGATTCCGCTTTGTCAGGAATTAACTTTTTAATCAAAGAGGATATTACTCAAATAAATGTTTATAAAATGCCTGCTGAAACTTGTTTTTTATCACTGCTTTTCAGCAGGTTTTTTCTTGATAAAATTGAAATTGATATGATAAGCCGCCCGCTAACTCACACTTTTAACACGCAACTGTCTTTTACAATCAACGATTGCGATTTAAAAGACGCAGTAAAAATTCTCACCGAATTAAAACAACAATACCCTGAATTGAAATTTTCAATTTGTGCAAGCAATGCAAAATTAAGTTTTGTGACAGATAAATCAAATAAGTCAACCGTTGCCGCTATAGTGCTTGACAAGTTGTGCGCTTTAAACATAGAGATTCTTCTAATCTCATCGGGCAGTAATGAACTTTCGTTGCTCGTTTCAAACTCTGCTGTTTTGACAGCCAAATACGCATTAGAAGATATTGATATTGATAATAATACTGATGAATAGATAAATGCCCTATGCTTTATTTTTAAGCATAGGGCATAATTTTTAAAAATTAATCATTTTCATCTTCGGGCAAAATACGCTCATCGGAAAAGACGCTTTCTGTCTCTAAAGAACTCCTGTGAACCATCTTGCCGTTGTGATAAACAAATTCGGGCAGTTCCTGTTCTTTTTCGGTAGCATTATAATCAATCTCATCCGCATTAGGCTTGCCGGTAACAGATTTTGATGTTTCTTCGGGATGTTCCTCGTAATACGGGTCAAGAATATACTTTTTAATCGGCGGAAATGTAAAAAACGCAATTGTATAAAACATAATGCCAAATGTAAGTACCATAAATACACTAATTACAATACCGTAAACAAAAGCATTGCCGCTTGTTATAGCAAGATACACAAGAAAAGCATTAAATAAAATCCAAAACGCTAAAATCAGTGTAAGCAAAATATTTCTCAAAAAACACAACATTGTAAAAATAAAAGAATTTTTAATTATTTCTCTTATTTTAAGTTTTAAAGTTACCGTCATCATATAAACATAGTAACTTGCAACAAGCACGGCAAGCGCCACAAAAATTGTCACGCCAAGACCGATTGTATAAAAAATGCCGTTACCGATTAAAGAATAATAAAACCTTGCGGCAATAATAACTACCCAAATTACAATATACTGTAAGATTGAAATAATTAAACTTTGTTTAAAATTATCTTTAAACGCTTTTTTTAAATCTTCAAGAAAAAATCCCGGCTCTTCCCTAACATAATCACGCATCATTTTCATTATTGCGGCAACTACGGGACCTAACAGGGAAATCGGCAAAAATGTAAGCAACGTCCATAAATCGGACACCTCGCCGAATATAGAAGTTACTGCCGCGCTTATACCCATTATTGCAACAATCAATAATGTAAGAACTGTAAAAAATATTGCATTTAACAGCAAAATTTTAAAGAATTTATCTTTTAATATTTCAAAGTATTTTAAAGCCGAATTTTTTTCCAGAGTATTAACTGCCATGATTTTTCTCCTTAATTGCCTGCTTTGGGATGAAATTTAGTATAAGTATTCTCATACTTTTGTTTAATAATTTGAGAATAAATCTGTGTAGAAGAAACTCCCGAATGGCCAAGCATTTCTTTAATATCTTTTATTCCTGCGCCGTTTTCAAGCAAATGAGTTGCAAAAGAATGTCTTATAGTGTGAGGTGTAATGGATTTTTGAATACCTCCGCTTTCAACATACGCTTTAATGATTTTCCAAAAACCCTGTCTTGTCATTCTTGTGCCGTTCATATTAACAAATAATGACTTTTCATTTTTGTCGGTAACTAAACTGCCGCGAACTGTTGAAAGATAATTCTCAACAGATTTTGCCGCTGATTTGTATATAGGAACAATTCTTTCGGTATTTTTAGAATGACAAACAACAATACCAATCTGCAAATTAACATCATCTAAATTAAGATCTATCAATTCGGAAACTCTAAGCCCTGTGGCATACAAAAGTTCAAGCATCGCTTTATCTCGACAGCCTCGCAAAGTAGACACGTTTGGCTGCGATAATAAAATATCAACTTCTTTTTGAGTCAGTATTTCCGGCAATTTTGTTTCACATTTTTTTAATTTAACACTTTTAGTAGGATTTTCGGAAACTACTTCAGAATAAATTAAAAATTCATAAAATGAACGAACAGAGGCAAGATTTCTGACTTGGGTAGAATGATTTTTCCCTATTCTTTCAAGATACTCTATGTATTGTTTAATTTCATCAGCCGAAACAAGAGTAATATCAATCGAATTTATTTCAGAGTATGACAAAAAAGCCCTTACGTCTCTGACGTAAGATTCAATAGTATTGGGAGATGATTTTTTCACATCGCTTAAATACTCTGAAAAACCTTTTAAGTACTCCTGCATTTTATAACTGTCCTTTATAAAATTAATTGAAATTAAACATTGAAACAAAAGTATTGGTGAAAAAGGAAAACACCAATGAATTAAAAATAACCAAAATAAAATGAATTAGATATTTAATTGAATAATTTTTAAAATCAACAGATACTTGAGTTTCTTTTTTACATAGTTTAAATAATTCTTTTGAAAAGCAAAAGGATCGTTTAAGAGATAATATGTAATTAATACAAAACAAAAACAATCCCGGTAAAACGGCAAGCGCAAAAAAACCGATTCCGTTTATTGAAAAAGATTTGTATAAAAATCCCGAAACAGAACCTACTCCAAAAGAAATAAGTAACAACAAAAATAAACTTACAAAATTACCTATAACGCATAAACCCAAAATATAATTCAATAAGATTATTAATGTAAACATAAAAAACGATGACATAAATATTTCCGAAAAAGCAGCATTTTTTAAAAAAGCGATATAATCATTAAAATAATTGTTCAAACCGTAAAAACTGCTGTTTTCACAAATGCTTATTGAAAACGAACCTAACAGTATTCCGAAAATAAAAACAGCTGAAATAATTAAAAAAACTGAATTTCCCTTAAATAAATCAAGCGTTGTACTGTAACGTCTTAAAACCAAAGTTTTAGTCAAAAAAATCACCCTTCATTTTCATACTTATTAAAAGGTATGAAAACACAGGACAACTTATAACTTAAATAGACAAATTTAAAACTTTTTAATATCCATAATTTATGTAAACATCGCTTTAGTATTATATCAAATAGAATAAAATAAATCAATCAAAAAAATCAATTTTTCTACTTTTTATATAATGTCACAAAATAAAAGGGATAATTTTATGTTAAGTGACGAATTTTTATGTAAACTCTTTATGTTAACCACAATAAATGGTGCATACTGATTCCTTACAACAGACCATATATTACAAAAATGTAACCGAATGACAATAATCTATCATTCGGTTACTGTTTTGTTAATACTTTTTAATCAGGTAAACAAACCTTTCGGCTTCGTTTAAATTATTAAAATACGATGGCGAAATCCTAACCGTTCCCCGTTCGAGAGTGCCGAACTTTTTATGAGCAAGCGGCGCACAATGCAATCCCGCTCTAACACAAATTTTGTTACGGTTGAGATACGACGAAACATCTGTGCCGGATTCTCCTTTCAAATTAAACGAAAGAACAGGAATATTCGGTTTATTATATAATATTACATTTGAATTCTTACCTAATTGTTCGTACATATAATCAATAATTTTTACTTCCCTATTCACTATTTCGCTTCTGTTTCTTTTTACAAAATCTATACCTGCGCCTATTCCAGCAATGCCGGGAACATTTAATGTGCCGCTTTCGTACTTATCGGGTAAAAACGACGGCTGAATAAGCGACGCAGACATACTCCCTGTTCCGCCTAAAATTAAAGGTTCAGGCTTTTCATTTGTTATTAACAAGCCTGTACCCATAGGCGCATACAATCCTTTGTGAGGCGCCGCACACAGACAGTCTATATTAAAATCTTTAACATTTATATTTTCAATACCCGCTGTTTGCGCAGCGTCTACAACAAAAATCAAATTATTTTTTCTGCATAACTCCCCTATTCTTTTTATCGGCAAAAGGATTCCGAAAACATTAGAACCGTGGGTACAAATTATTCCTTTAGTATTATTTTTAATAAGTTTCTTTATATTGTTTATCAGCACTTCTTCATCTGAATCGGTTTCAAATATATCAACCTCTACGCCTTTTTTCCTTAAATCGTATGCAGGTCTTGAAACGCTGTTGTGTTCAAGATCCGATATAATTATATGGTCGCCCTTATTGAACAAGCCTTTGATGGCAATATTTAAAGACATTGTGCAATTTTCGGTAAAAACAATATTTTCAAAGGATTCTGCATTGAAAAAATCAGCTGTTTTTTCTCGCACCTTAAAAACAAGTTCGGACGCTTTAACAGAAAAATCATGACCGCTTCTACCCGGATTTGCACTGTTAAACTTCATTGCATTATTAACCGCAATATATACTGATTGAGGTTTTTGGTTTGTAGTAGCCGCATTATCAAAATACATCATGTTATCAGCTCTCTGCTCTGCTTAAAATACCGTTTTCAATAAGTATTTCTTTGGCTTTACTTTCAGAGCCGTCAACAACAAGCACACTGTAACCGCAGCCTTCGGATGAAGAACGCATTCCTCTTTCGATTTTTGAAGTAATTCCGTTTTTTCTTAAAACTTCCTTTGCTTTTATCGCTTTATTTACCGAACCTATATAAATCAATTCTTTTTTCATAGATTCCCAATCCTCCGAACTTTTATTGTTCCAAATTGAGGAAAATAAAATAACCTCAGTACATTTTATGCACCAAGGTTATTTTTTGTAAATGCTATTTCAAAAGCGCTATTGCTTTTGCAGAAATTCCTTCTCCCATACCCGTAAAGCCTAAACCCTCTTCAGTGGTGGCTTTTACGTTAACGCAGTCTATGTCAATTCCGCAAGCGTCTGCTATATTTTTTCTCATTTCATCAATGTAATCTCTCATCTTTGGCTTTTGAGCAATTATTACCGAATCAATATTCTCAACAAAGAATCCTTTTTCGCCTACTCTTTTTACTACTTCTTTTAATAGCAAAATTGAATCTGCGCCTTTGTATTTTTCATCTGTATCGGGAAATAATACTCCTATATCCCCTAAGGCGGCCGCTCCTAAAAGAGCGTCGGAAATTGCATGAAGAAGCACGTCTGCGTCGGAATGACCGAGCAGTCCTTTTTCAAACGGAATGTTTACACCGCCTAAAATTAACTTTCTGCCGCTTACCAATTTATGAACATCATAGCCTATTCCAACTCTCATTACAGTTCCTCCAATAAATCACAAAGAATTGAGTTTTGTACCAAAAAACCTTTTTCGTTAAGCGAAAAAAAATTGTTATTAATACTTCCAAAACCGTTTTCACAGTATTTATAAATCTTATTGATAAAATTTTTATTACCGTTTAATTTTGAAATATTTATTCCCTCTTTTAAACGAAGACCGAGCATAATATAATCATATAAATCGCCGCCAAAATCTTCAAAAATCATTTCATTTCCGTCAATAAAATAATCTATATCATTTGGAAAATAATATCTTTTACCGTTTATAAAGGAATGTGCGGCAGGACCTAAACCTAAATACTCCTCACATTTCCAATACAGAAGATTATGCTTTGATTGCATATTTTCTTTTGCAAAATTTGATATTTCATATTGCAGGTAATTGTTTTGTTTTAAATAATCGCATAAAAACAAATACATATTCGCAACTTCCGTATCATTCGGCAAGTCAAGATTTGCTTTTGCAAAAGGCGTTCCTTCCTCAATCTTCAACATATAGCAAGAAAGATGCTCGGGTTTAAGAGCAATAGCCTTGTTAATCGACTCTTTTAAAGAAAGGGTAGTTTGTCCTTCAATTCCTATCATTATATCAAGCGAAATATTATTAAATCCGGCGTTACGTGCTTTTAATACGGTTTCTTCAACATCGCAAAACTTATGATTTCTTGTGAGTGATAATAACTCGCCGTCGACTCCCGACTGCATTCCTATTGAAACACGATTAAACCCATTTTTTATCAGAATATCAAAAAAATCATTTTTATAAGATTTTGGATTAACTTCTACCGTAATTTCCGCATTATCTTTGTATTTTACTTCATTAAGAATTTTTGAAAGATTTTCAGCGCCTATTATAGATGGTGTACCGCCGCCGAAATAAACCGTGTCAAAAGTATAATCAATATTTTTTATTCTCCTGCACATTTCTTCGACATATATTTCAACTATTTGTTTATTATACTTTAATGAGTAGAAATCGCAGTAATCGCATTTTACAGCGCAAAAAGGGATATGAATATACAATCCTCGCATATCTTCACCTCGTGATTATTTTAATACATTTTTTTGTATTTGTCTATATATTGTTGTAATTTTCTTATCAAATAAATATATATTGTAAATAAATCTTGACATATCGTTCAATTTAGATTAAAATAGTTAGTAGTTAATTTGAATTGAATTTATTTTAATATATTTTATAAATCAAAAAAACTGTTAAGAGCGAATAAACGACAGTCATACTTCGGTAGTAGGCAGACTTTTATCAATAAGCCTGTCTAATTATCGTTGTGCAATTTTAAGGAGGAATTAAATGCAGGGCTCGAATAAGCCAAACGGACGTAAAACGTCTGCAAATAACAGAAATACAAAAAAGACCGAAAACAAGAAATTTGAATTATATCAAAAAGTTTCTGTCGAGCAAAAAAACACAAACCGTAAACAGAATAAAACAGTCAAAAAGAATAATGCGAATAAAACAATTCGTAAAAATCAAAATCAGTCTGTTGAGAATAAATCACCGCTTAAAATCATTCCGTTAGGCGGTCTTGAAGAAATCGGAAAAAACTGCACGGTATATGAATATGAAGACGATATGATTATCGTCGACTGCGGTCTTGCTTTTCCCGATGACGAAATGCCGGGTATTGATATAGTTATACCCGATTTATCTTATCTTGTGAAAAACAAAAGCAGAATCAAAGGAATATTCATCACACACGGCCACGAAGACCATATCGGCGCTGTTCCCTACTTATTAAAAGAAATTAATGTTCCTGTATATTCGAGAGCATTAACTTTGGGACTTATAGAGGGAAAACTTGCCGAACACAATCTTTCAGGTCAAGTAAAGTTGATTGAAAAGAAACCCGGCGATATTGTTAAATGCGGTAAATTCAAAGTTGAGTTTATTCACGTTAACCACTCAATTCCCGACGCAGTGGCTTTTGCTATTACCACTCCCGCAGGAACTGTTTTGCAAACAGGCGACTTTAAATTTGACGCTACGCCTATCAGCGGTGATATGATTGATATTGCACGCATATCGGAACTCGGAAAACAAGGAGTTCTTGCTTTGTTATCCGACTCCACAAATGCGGAGCGTGCCGGTGTTACTAATAGCGAAAAAACAGTCGGAAATTCATTTGCCAATCTGTTTAAAATGGCAAAACACGATCGTATAATTGTTGCTACATTCTCGTCAAACATTCACAGAATGCAGCAAATTATTGATGAAGCCGTAAGATGTGGCCGTAAAGTGGCAGTTTCCGGACGTTCTATGGTAAATGTTGTAGACGTTGCGACAAGACTCGGTTATCTTTCAATTCCGCAAGGCGTTCTTATTGATATGAAAGAAATCAATCAGTATATGCCTCATCAACTTGTAATTATTACTACAGGATCACAAGGCGAGCCGATGAGCGCGCTTCACAGAATGGCGCAAAATCAGCATAAAAACGTTACTATTACATCAAACGATACTATTATTATAAGCGCAAGTCCGATTCCCGGCAATGAAAAAACCGTTTCTAATGTTGTAAACGGACTTATGAAACTCGGTGCAAATGTAATTTACGAGAAAATGTATGACGTTCATGTTTCAGGTCACGCTTGCCAGGAAGAACTTAAAATGATGCTTGCAATGATTAAGCCAAAATATTTTATTCCTGTTCACGGCGAGCGCAAACAATTAGTAAAACACAAACAACTTGCCGAAGCGGTTGGAATTGAAAAGAAAAATATCTTGTTAACTGAAAACGGTAAAGTTATAGAGGTTTCAAACAAGGCTATAAAACAAAACGGCGTAGTTCAGTCAGGCAGAGTTTTGGTCGACGGCTACGGTGTAGGCGATGTCGGAAGTATTGTACTTCGTGACAGAAAACATTTAGCCGAAGACGGCATTATAATAGTTGTAATGACCATTGATTCGGCGAGCGGTGAAATCGTTTCAGGCCCTGATATTGTTTCACGCGGCTTTGTATATGTAAGAGAAAGCGAAGAATTGATGATTGACGTTAAAAATGCAGTTTATGACTGTATTGACGAAATCGAAAGAAAAGGTTATACTGATTGGGTTGCGATTAAATCTCGGGTACGTGATGATTTATCAAAATTCCTGTATGAACGCACACATCGCAGTCCGATGATTTTACCGATAATAATGGAAGTTTAATTCAGAAAGGATTTATTAATATGAAAGCAAGATTACCAAAGGAATATCAGCCGAAATCACAGGCCGAATTATTAAGACAGGCTCAGGAAATGCAGCAGAATATGGAGAAAATGCAGGCTGAACTTGAGGAAAAAGAGTATACAGCAGAAGCAGGCGGTATGGTAAAAGCAACTGTTACAGGAAAGCACACAATTTCTTCACTTGAAATAAATCCTGAGCTTATTGAAGACGCTAAAGACGACCCCGAAATGCTTGAAGACTTAATTATTACTGCGGTTAATCAAGCAGTTAAAGCCGCTACAGACGAATCGGAATCCGCTATGTCGGGAATGACCGCAGGCCTTAACATTCCGGGATTATTTTAAGAAAAACTATGGCTTATAATATTCCGTCAATCGAAACATTAATTGACAAATTCACATCTTTGCCGTCAATAGGCAGAAAGTCTGCAAGCAGAATTGCTTTTCATCTGTTAAGTCTTTCAGAGCAACAGGTTCAAGATTTTGCCGACGCAATGGTTAATGCAAAAAAATCGGTTAAATACTGCAAAAAATGTCAAACTTTAACCGATACCGAACTTTGTTCTATATGCTCCGATTCAGGCAGAAACACCGCACAAATATGCGTTGTCGAATCACCGCAGGATGTAATGGCATTTGAACGCACAAGAGAATATAACGGCACATATCATGTTTTACACGGACTTTTATCCCCTATCGACGGCATTACGCCCGAAAATTTAAAGATTAAAGAACTTTTGTACCGTGTAACAAATGAAGATGTTGAAGAAGTTATCATGGCTACCAATCCTACAGTAGACGGTGAGGCAACCGCTATGTATATTTCAAAACTGTTAAAGCCGTTTGAAATTAAAGTTACACGTTTAGCGTACGGTATACCCGTAGGTGCTTCACTTGAATATTCCGACGAGGTAACGCTTCTTCGTGCATTTGAAGGCAGAAGTGAATTAGATTAATATAATTAATAATTACTACAAGGAGGTTTTTGCTTTGATCAATGATTCTGTAAAAATAATTGCTAACAATAAAAAAGCATATCATGAGTACTTTGTACTTGACAAACTCGAAGCAGGAATCGAACTTGTCGGTACTGAAGTAAAATCAATCCGCGCCGGCCGAGTGAACTTAAAAGAAAGCTGGTGTATGATAAAAAACGGTGAAATTTTTGTAAACGGTATGCATATTTCACCTTATGAACAGGGAAATATATTTAACAAAGACCCTTTCAGAGTCAGAAAATTACTTATGCACAGAAAGGAAATCGACCGACTTTTCGGAAAAACAAAGCAAGACGGTCTTACTTTAATTCCACTTTCGGTCTACTTTAAAAATTCAAAAGTTAAAGTCGAAATAGGACTGTGCAAGGGTAAAAATCTTCACGATAAACGTGAAACACTTGCTAAAAAGCAAGCGCAAAGAGATATTGACCGCGCTATGAAAGAGCGTTCAAGATAAACAAAGCAACAAAATCATACTCGGGGGCGTAAAGGTTTCGACGGGGATTTTGAACTGAATTAAGCGAGTAGCGGAGTTGCACCGCTTTAAAAGTAACACTTTATAAATTAAACAACAAAACTAATGTTGCTTTAGCAGCCTAAGTGCTGCTCGTTCCCTATCGGATTACCGCAGCCGATAACGGGGCGTCGATTAGCGGTAAATGTGAGCAAAAGAGTAGCCTTGTATTTTGCCACACATTAAAGGCTACCGAGTAATACCGCTTGTTAATCAGCAGTATTACAAGGGAATTTTAAATGATTAACTGCACTCGGAGAAAGATTTAGGAATGAGTTTTCGGACAGGGGTTCGACTCCCCTCGCCTCCACCATGTCGCCGCAAGCTACCTATCGCTTGCGGCGACTTTTTACAAAAGTAAGCTGCTCGCTCATTTAGAGAAAACGAAACTTAATAAGTATTTTTTGCTGAATAAATACGTATATATAACATAAAAAGCCGCTTAAAAGCGGCTTTTTATGTTATAGAAATATTCTTTTTAAAATCCTAAATTCTCATTTACTAAAATAACCTTGATTTTACCGGCAGGTCTTGAAATTCTTGTAGTTACAATATTGCAACAAATACAATCGGCGGTTTTGCAGTCAAGACAAGCGCCTGTTTGTGAACAACCTGTAACTTTATCAGGAAAACGCTGAATGTTTACAGGTGCCGCAACGGTTCTTGCCCTGTTCAAAGCAGCGTCATATCCTTGCACAACCTTGTTCATACCGGCAATAACAATAACGTTTTTAGGTCCGAATATTAAAGCCGCGCATCTGTTTCCGTTGCCGTCGATATTAATGAGTTGACCGTCATCGCAGATTGCATTGGCGCTCATTATGTAGTAATCAGCAAAAAAGGCCTCTCGTGCAATATCCTGTCCGTCTTTAGCATTTTCTCTATCAAGAATATTGTAATTGCCGTTTTTCAATGCCACATCAAGACCGATTTCTTTCATAGTCATAGTGCCGCCCCATGAAACTGTTGAACCTTCTTCAATAAGTTCTAACGCCTTTTTCAAAGCGTCTTCTTTTGTTTCGCAAAAATACGGTTCCATAAAACGAGATTTCATATTTTTCATAACTCGTTCTGCTAACAGCCTGTTTTTACTTTCAATACAACCCATAGATAAAACCTCCGTTTGTTTTATGATACGGTAGCCAAACCTCTTTGAGTTAATACGTCCACTTTAGAAGCATTAAGTGTCAAATAAGTTTGACCGTCCTCTTCATATTTATCAAGTATTCCTTCTACCCTAATCCAATCATCGGTAGTCGGCATATCTCCGTTATAAGTAAATTCAAATCCACACATTGCACCGTCGTTACCGCAACAACCCGGACCTGTTCTGTAAACGTAATAATATTCTTTATCATTATAAGTCTGCTTTTCAAAACAACCTTCGATAATAATATTATCGCCCAAATAATTATCGGTATTAGTGTAAATCTCGTTAATTTTTGCTACAAAAGCGTTTTCGGAAACCTCAACTGTTTCAGCCTTTTTCGTTGTATATTCATACACGTCACTGCTTTTAACATTTGAATTTTCTTCTGCGTTTGAGCATCCGCAAAGCGCCAAAATCATTATAAAAACTAAAATATAAACTTTTTTCATAATATTAAACTCTCCTCATTGATTTACCAATCACTGAGAAAATTATAAAAGCAGCAAGATTTGTCATAACTACACACGGACCTGTCGGAAGTGAAAATCTGCAACCTATTAAAAATCCGATAATAAAACAAGCAACCGAAAGAACCGCTGATGAAATTACTACGCTTAAAAAACTTCTGAATAAACGCATAGAAGTAAGCGCAGGAAAAACAACCAAAGCAGGTATCATAACCGCACCAGTCATTCTGATTCCAAGCACTATGGTTACTGCAGTAAGCAAAGCAATCATCATATTATATAATTCAGGTTTTACACCTGTTGCTTTTGAAAAGTTTTCATCAAATGTAATGGTAAAAATTTTTGTATAAAAGAAAACAAACAATATTATTACAACAATTGAAAGTGCGACAGAAATAACTAAATCTTTATCGGTAATTGATGTTATAGAAGCGCTGCTGAAAAGATTATTACACACATCGGCAGTACCGCCGCTGGAAATATTAAAAACAATATAACCGAAAGCCATTGCGCTTGTTGACACTAAAGCGATAGCAGAATCGCCTTTAATTTTACTGTTCTCGGTAATTCTTAAAAGGAAAAATGCCGCTATCACAACAATCGGAATAGTAAATTCAAGTTTAAAGTTTTCGTTTATAGAAAGCAAACTCGCAAGTGCCAAAGCGCCGAAGCCTACGTGAGAAAGTCCGTCGCCAATCATAGAAAATCGTTTTAAAACAAGACTTACGCCAAGTAAAGACGCACATAGTGCAACCAATACACCTACTATTAAAACTCTTACGAATATTTTCATGTAAAAATCATCTGCAAACATATCGGCAAAAGTCATAGTATTCGAAGACAATGTTAAAAAGTTCATACAATCTCCCCTCCTAAAAACTTTTTGCCGATTTCAGAATTAAAATATTCTTCTCTTGTTCCGTAAAAAGAAGAATGATGATTTAACTGCAAAATATGCGAAGCCTCATTCAAAACTCCGTTTAAATCATGCGAAATCATAACAATGGTAATACCGCTGTCATTGATTTTTTTAACAAGAGCATAAAGTTCGGCAGTTACAACTGGATCAAGTCCCGCAACAGGCTCGTCCAACAACAAAATCTTTTTTGTAGCGCATAAAGCCCTTGCTAAAAGCACCCTTTGTTGCTGACCGCCTGAAAGCGTGTTATACGGTGTATGCCTTAACTCGCTTATACCCAAACGCTCCATATTAGACAATGCAATATTTTTTTCTTTTTTTGTATAAAAAGGCTTTAATCCCATATTATTTATACAACCTGAAATAACTACCTCGTATACGGAAGCAGGAAAATCTCTTTGAATATTCGTCTGTTGAGGAATATATCCGATTTCATTTTGAGTAAGTCCGTCGCCGTAGGTAATAGATCCCTTAGATGGTTTTTTAAGCCCCAAAATTCCTTTTAACAAAGTTGATTTACCGGAACCGTTTTCACCTACAATACAGAAATACTGCCCTTGTTTTATTTCAACAGATAAATCTGAAATAACCGTCTTTCCGTCATAAGAAAGCGAAATATTATCACATTTTATTAATGCCATTTAATTTAAAGCCTCCGAAAGATTAGTTAAATTCTTATTCATAAGAGAAATATAATCTTCTCCCGACTCAAATTCCTCTTGAGTCAAATCGTGACAGGAATGAAGCAATAATGCTTTTGCGCCTGTTTCTTTAGATACCTGATTACAAATACTCATTGTAGAACCATCTGTATAAAATACAGCCGGAAGTTCTTCGGTTTTTACTTTGTTTACCAAAAAACTTATTGTTGCAAGCGACGCTTCGCCCGAACTTGAACATCCCGGAAATGCTGCAAAATATTCAAGCGAATATCTTTCGATTAAATATCTAAACGGGAAACGGTCTGCGATAACAATGGTTTTCCTTTTTGAACTATTTACCATATTTTCAAATGATTCATCGAGTTTTGTTAATTTTTCGCAATATTCTTTGTAATTTGCGTCATAAAACGAAGCGTTTTCAGGATCTATTTTCTTTGCAACTTCGGTGATTTTACTACAAATTTTAATAACATTCAAAGGATTAGTCCAAATATGTTCGTCGGTTTCAGGTGCGTCTTCGTCGTGTTCTTCATCGTCATGTTCTTCTTCCTGCATACCTTCAACCAATTCTTCATCATAGGTTTGTACCTCATCCATAGCACAAACTACAGTTGACAAATCCTTATCTTTAAATCCATCGGATTCTTCAATAAACTCATCAGTTTCTCCACCGCAGTAAATAAACATATCACTGTTATGCACCAAAGAAAGATCGGCAAGGTCAATATTAGATTTATAATCGTGAGAAGATTTACCCGGTTCAACCAACATTTTAATATCCATTTTATCTTTTACAATATTTTTTGCAAAATCATAAAAAGGAAAAATAGTAGCAACAACCACCGGCTTTTTATCAGCGTCACTTTCTTTTTCTTCATTGTTTTGACAACCTGAAAAAGAAGCCATAATTATTACTACCGCAACAATTAATGCAATAATTTTTTTCAAAACAAAAAATCTCCTTTATTTTAATAGTTAATAAAAAGAGATTTATTCAACAATTAATTCTCACCCGATTAAAAACAAGTGAAAATAACAATATATTATTTTTTATAAATTTATCAAAAACAATGCCTGAAACAATAATTGCAGACAAAATTAACTGTATATCAAATACAAAAGCTGAATTTAATGCGGAACAAACCGAACATATTTCATGATTCGGGCAATTATGAAAAACTGAAAATACAGAGCAAATAGATAATAAAATCAGGCAAAAGCACAAAACAACTACAACAGTTCGCTTTAAAAAACGATTTTTCATTTTGCTCATCCTTTCAATTTACAAATATATATTAAAAATATTATATCATAAAATTCCAAAAAAAGCAAATGAAATTTAAGATTTACCTTTAAAACTTGTTCTGCACTTCGGACAGGTTATAGTGATTTTTCCTTTGTGTTTCGGAACTCGAAGTTTTGCTTTGCAATTCGGACATTTAAAATACTTATAGCCCGGCTCTTTTTTCGGTGCGGAATAATAATCGTTTGAATTAACGTTATTAAAATCATTGGTTTTATGCTTTAAAGGAATTTTTCCGATTATTTTCATAAACTTTTCATTTTCATTTCTTCTTGCATAATGATTTGATGAAAAAAACCTTAACAAATAAAAGACAACGCAAAGAGTTTGCAGAATATAAATTATTCGGGAATGAACAAATATATTAATAACAGCAAAAATTATCATAAGTACAAATAAAAACATATTCAGTCCGTCGTTGCCGTATTTGTTATACAAAATCTGCATTAATTTATTTCTAAACATACTCTAAATCCTTTCTTTTATTAATTATATTATATACTCAAAATTTTAAAAATTGTTAATAAGCAGTAAACATATTGAAAAAAACATAAAAACTGCGCCGAAAATTCGACGCAGAATTAAAGTTATTCATTTATATAGGTCTTCATTACAAATTGATGAGCTTTAAATTCAAATTCATCGTTAAGCGGAATTATTTCTTCATCACCGAATTTATTTAAAAGCGCTTTTTTAATAAGCAAATCTGCAAATTGCGGATTTTTAGGCAGTACAGGTCCGTGAGAGTAAGTACAAAAAGTATTTTTATACAACGCCCCTTCGGTTTTATCCTCTCCGTTGTTTCCGTAACCGCTGATTACAGTACCTAAAGGTTTGATATTTTCTCCGAGATAAGTTTTACCCGAATGATTTTCAAAGCCTGCTATTTCAATGTCTTCCTCTGTTTTATAAGCATAATTTCCAATCATTCTTTGTTGAGAGCCTACGGTATAAAAATCAAGCGCACCGATAAAATCCAACTGCTTGCCATCGTAGGTTTTATAGTATTTTCCAAGCATCTGATAACCGCCGCAAATAGCAAGCAAGACCTTTTCATTTTCAATAGCATAGCCAATTGCTTTTTCTTTATCGCCTTTTAAATCGTTAAGCAAAACATCTTGCTCAAAATCCTGACCGCCGCCAATAAAAATTATATCCGCCTCTTCGGGAATAAATTTTTCTCCCATTTTTATTTCATTTACTTGCGCCGCAATTCCTCTTCGTTCAATTCTTTGCTTTAAGCAAAGTATGTTTCCCCTATCGCCGTAAAGGTTCAGCAAATCGGGATAAATATGGCAAATATTTAAACTTCTCACTCCCAAAACTCCTTTCCGCCGAATCGAGCGGCAATTTTATGCCTTTGTTGCATCATAGAAGTATAAGTAGGAACTATAAAAACATCTTTATTTTTACATTCCTCTATAATAAATTCAATTTCTTTATCATAATCTTCGTTTTCGATAACTGTTATATTATTTTCATCATATCCGTTATATTTCAAAAGCAAAGCCATATCGTAAGCGCGCTTTCCACAGGTATAAACCTTTTTCAAATACGGCGACTCAAAAAGATTATGAAAATGAACGTCCCATATCCAACTGACGTCTTTTCCGTCGGCGGCATTGTCGTTAAGGCAAAAGATTACCGCAAAATCATTTGTAACACGGGATAAATGTGCAGTTACCTGCGTAAATCCCGCAGGATTTTTTACAAGAATCATATTAATGTTATGACAGCCGAAAGTAAACTTTTCCATTCTACCGAATGCGCTACTGAACTCTGAAATTGTTTTAACAATGCTTTTCGGCTCAAAACCGAGGCATTTCAGCGCAAGCGCCGCCCCTGCCGCATTATAGATATTATAAGTTCCGGGAACATTTATCTTTGTTTCAAATATTTCTCCGAAAATATTTAAATCAACAACTGAATAATCGCTCTTTATTTCGATGATTTTTTCAACAGCGACGTCAGGTGTAACACGTTTATAGCCGCAATTTGGGCAATAATAACCGCCTAAATGTCCGAAAGTGTGATAATTATATTCATATTTTGTTTTGCAAAAAATACAATATTCAGCGTCGGAAACGTTGGTTTCGGACGAATTTTCATCAAACGGAAGATTGACGCCGTAGGTGAAAATTTTATTATTTGGAAAGTCTCTTGACAATGAATATGTAAGAGAACAGTCTGTGCAAAGGCACAAGGTTGAATCGGGCAAATGAGATATAGATTCTCTTATAGCGCTTAAAGTATGAGTTACCTCGCCGTATCGGTCTAACTGGTCACGAAAAATATTTGTAACCAAAACAACCTGCGGTTTTAAATAAAGGCTCACCTTTTTAAAAGCGTTTTCGTCACATTCAACGATAGCGTATTCTTTTTTGTTTTTGCCCGTAGCGGTACTGTTTAAAATAAACGACGTAGTTATGCCTGTTATAAGATTTGCACCGGATTTATTTATAAAATAACTCTTTTTAGCGTCAATAAACATCTGCTCCAAAATTCTGCACGAGGTAGTTTTGCCGTTAGTTCCGGTAACAAGAACTATTTTTACGTTTTTAGAAACATCTTTTAAAATGTCAGGCTTAATTTTAAGAGCCATACGTCCGGGAAGCGTTGTTCCTCCCCTGCCCGTTATTTTAAGAAAAAAATAAGTAATTCTGCATATAAGAATTGATAAAAAGGTTTTCACTTTATTTCTCCCGATAATTTTATTTTTATATATTTTAACGCAAAAATTCATTAAAGTCAATAAGACAGCCCGCATTAAAGCAGACTGCCTTATAAATTCTAAATTTTTTACTAATCCAAAATTGCGTTATTGGTTGATGATGAACCGCTGTTATTTGCATTGTTATTTCCGTTGTTGCTATTGGCATTGCCGTTTCCGTTGTTGTTTGCGTTACCGTTAGCATTGCCGTTCCCGTTGTTGTCGCTTACATTCGTTGAATTGTTAGTGTTATTGTTATTATTAGTAGTTGTAACATCCGAATTATCGTCAGTATCGCTGAAATTTGAAGATTTGTCGATAATTTTGCCTGTCATTGCGTCAACTTTATAGATATATTCGGTGCCGTCTTTTGTAAAATGAATTTTATAATAATCTCCGTTGTTATCAGTAACAAGGTCGTTTACCGCAAATTCAACATCGGAAAGCGCCGCTCCTATATCGTCAACAACCGTTTGTTTTGCTTTATCAATACCTATATAATTATTTTTACCGCAAGCGGCGAAAGAAAGACAAATAACAAAGCAAATAATTAAAGATATAATTTTTTTCATAAAGAAAACTCCTTTTTTATTTCTTACATCTTAATTATTTGCCGTTAATTTGTTTTTATTCAGTTTTTTAATATTTTTTTACTATATTATCAGAAGACTTATAAATCGAATTTTCAGGTACTGCTCCACGAACGCTTGAAAGCGGATAGACGTTGGTGTTTCTTCCGATAACCGTACCCGGATTTAAAACGCTGTTACAACCGACTTCAACATTATCTCCCAAAACGGCGCCCATCTTTTTAAGACCTGTTTCATAAAGTTTGTCACCGTCTTTAACAACAACAAGCGTTTTATCCGATTTCACATTAGAAGTAATCGAGCCTGCGCCCATGTGGGATTTATAACCCAAAATCGAATCGCCTACATAATTATAATGCGGAACCTGAACATTATCAAAAATAATAACATTTTTGATTTCGGTTGAATTTCCGACTACGCAATTTTTTCCGATAACAGCGTTTCCCCTGATAAAAGCGCCCGGACGCACCTCGGTATTTTCATCAATAATACAAGGTCCGAAAATATTAGCGGTTTCATAAACCTTTACAGATTTATGTATATAGATATTTTCATTAATTACATTAAAACAATCTTTATCAAGTTTTTTCTGTAAATCAATAATAAATTCACTAATAAGCGGCAAAACCTCATAAGGATATGTTTTATCACAAAAAATATCTTTTGCTATTGTTTTTGAAGTATCAAGCAAATTTTTTATCTCTATCATTATAATAAACCTTTCAAAATAAAATTTTTATGTTTATATTTTAACTCTTTTGTTGTATAATGTAAAGAGAATTTTTAAAAAGGGATAAAATCAAATGGAAATACTTTCACCTGTTGGCAATAAAGCGTCATTATATGCGGCGGTACGCAGCGGCGCCGACGCAGTTTATTTCGGGGTCGGCGATTTTAACGCTCGCAGAAATGCCGAAAACTTTACAAAAAATGATTTAAAAGAAATTTCATCTAACTGTCACATTCGCGGTGTTAAGGCATATCTCGCTCTTAACACTCTTGTTTGTGATGAAGAAATGTCGGAAGCCATAAGCATTGTTAAATACGCCTGCGAAGCAGGAATTGACGCTATTATCATCAATGATACGGGACTTGCTGAAATTATAAAAAAATGCGCTCCGAATATGCCGTTGCATGCTTCTACACAGATGACAGTTCATAATGTTGACGGAGTTAAATATTTAAAAGAAAAAGGCTATTCAAGGGTTGTTCTTGCCCGTGAAAACTCGCTTAGCGATATTAAAGAAATTGCCGAATATGCAAATAATATAGGAATGGAACTTGAAATATTTGTTCAAGGGGCGCATTGTATGTGCGTTTCGGGGCAATGCCTTTTAAGTGCGGTTTTGGGTTCAAGGAGCGGTAATCGTGGACTTTGCGCGCAACCTTGCAGACTTCCGTTTAAAGTTAAAAACGGAAACGGTTATGATTTAAGCCTTAAAGATATGAATTTATTTAATTATTTCGACGAATTTGAAAAATTGAATATCGCTTCGCTTAAAATTGAAGGGCGAATGAAAACCGAGGAATATGTTGCGGCGGCAACTAATTCTGCGCTTCAATTTAAGGAAAATAAACCCGAAAAAGAAAAAAGCCTTGAAATTTTAAGAGAAGTATTTTCACGTTCGGGTTTTACAGACGGTTATCTAACAGAAAAAAAGGATAAAGAAATGTTCGGCGTACGTTCCGAACAGGATATTGAAAAATCGAAACAAATTAAAAATTCTATTCACGAAATTTACAGACGTGAACGTCAAAATGTTAAAATCGAAATGACGGCAAAGTTTAAAATCGGTCAAAAGGCAACCTTAAAAGTTTTTGACGGTATTAACACAGTAGAGGTTAGCGGTGATATACCTAAAAAAGCTGAAAACAAGCCTGCGACCAAAGAGGATATTATAAACAAACTGTCTAAATTCGGAGGAACTCCGTATTTTGTTGATAAATTCAACATAGAACTTGACGAAAATCTGTTTATCAGCGGTAAACTTTTGTCTGGGCTTAAAGAAAATGCAATTGAACAACTTACGGCTTTAAGAGGAAAATCAAATCCTATTCCGTTCTTTTATAAAAAAGATACTGAAATTTATGAAAACTTTAATGCTAAAACCGAAATGTTTATAAGCGTTCACGATTTATCTCAATTACCCGATTTCCCTATCGGCGACATTGTTTTCGTACCTTTTAGCAGTAGTTTTGAAGATGTTTCAAAACTTATTGAAAAAGGCTTTAATATAGGAATTAAAACTCCTGTTTATTTTAACCGCTTATCTGATGAAAGACTTAAAAAATTTGCAGACATTGGCGTAGAACACGCTTTAATGCAAAATATAAGCGCATATAACCCATTAAAAAAGCACGGATTTATTATAACTGCGGCGCCTTCGCTGAATATTTTTAATTCTTACAGTTTGCAAAACTGCCCTGCCGACTATTGCACGGTTTCGACAGAACTTAAAGACTCGCAAATAAAATCTTTAAACTCTGATAAACCCAAAGGCATTTTAGCCTACGGAAAACTTTCTTTAATGATTTTACGCAATTGCCCTATAAAAGCAAATGTAGGCTGCAAAAACTGCAACCATACAATAACCGACAGGAAAAATATTGACTTTAAAATTTATTGTGAAGACGGCGTTACAAAAATGATTAACAACCGTCCAATATTCATGGCGGATAAACAGGCTTTTTTAAACACGCTTGATTTTATTCTGCTTGAATTTACCGATGAAACCGTAAAAGAATTAACAGATATTGTTTCACTTTATAAAAACGGCGGAGAATATGACAAACCTTATACAAGAGGATTGTATTTTAAAGGAGTTTTATGATTTATCTTTCCGAATGAGGTTTGTTATCCGATTCTAAAAATATAAAATCCTCATTATCCCCTACAAACTCATCTTTAGACTGATTCATAGAGTTTTTATCGTCCATATTCTCATCTCCTTGCGCATATTATATATTATTATATGCAGATAATTGTTTCTTATTCATTGACTAAACACAAATTTTATTATATAATATTTTCAAAATCAATAAAAGAAGGTTAAAATATGTCTTTATTTTTGTCACGAACATGGGCAGAGATTAATCTTGATAATATAAAGCATAATTACAGACTAATCAGAAACTCTATTTCACAAAATACAAAGTTTATGGCTGTTGTAAAAGCCGACGCTTACGGTCACGGCGCTAAAGTTATTTCAAAAGAGTTACAGGATTTAGGCGCTGATTGGTTTGCCGTTTCAAATATTGAAGAAGCATTACAATTACGGCATTTCGGCATTGTAAAACCTATTCTTATATTAGGCTACACACCGCCGAGCCTTGCAAAAAAATTAAGTGAAAATAATATTTCACAGGCTCTGCTTGATAAAGACTATGCGAAAAAACTATCGGCTCAAGCAGAAATAGACAATGTAAAAATTAAAGTTCATATTAAAATTGACACCGGAATGAGCAGAATAGGATTTTATCATCATGATAAAAATGATAATTCCGCCGTCCTAGATATATGTGAATCTTTAGATAACAAATATCTTATAAGCGAAGGTGTTTTTACACATTTTGCGACTGCTGATTTTGATAATGATGAAAACGGCGAACACACAAAAAAGCAGTTTGAACTATTTACCGATTGCATAGATAAATTAGGCGAAAAAGGAATTAATTTTGAAATTCGTCACTGTGCTAATTCGGCGGCAACGCTTGAATATCCGCAGTATCAACTTGATATGGTAAGACCGGGAATTATTCTTTACGGTTTAAATCCATCATCATATTTTGAAAATTATGATTTACGCCCTGCTTTTACTTTAAAATCCGTAATTTCGCTTATAAAATACATAAAAAAAGACGACTGCGTTTCTTATGGCAGAACTTTTACCGCTGATAGAGATTTAAAAGTTGCAACCGTTCCCGTAGGATATGCAGACGGTTATTCAAGAAGTTTATCAGACAAAGGCTATGTTATAATAAACGGCAAAAAGGCTAAAATTTTAGGCAGAGTTTGTATGGACCAAATGATTGTTGATGTTTCTGAAATCGACAAAATAAATGTCGGCGACGAAGTTCTGCTTTTCGGCGGCAAAGGACTTTCAACAGACGAATTTTCTTCTCTTTGCGGCACTATAAACTATGAAACGGTTTGTTTGGTAGGAAAGCGTGTACCTCGTGTATATTATAAAAACGGCAAGGAACAGGAAATAGTTAATTTTATTTATAATCAAAAGGATTAAAAAATGGTTTGTTTAAATAACAGTTGGGATTTAATTTTAAAAGATGAGTTTCATTCGCAGTATTATCAAAATTTAAGACAATTTTTAAAAAAAGAATATTTTACAAGAACAATATATCCTCCTATGGACGATATATTTAATGCGTTTAAATATACGGATTACAATGATGTAAAAGCGGTTATTTTGGGGCAAGACCCTTATCACGGCGCAGGGCAGGCGCACGGCTTATGCTTTTCTGTTAAAAAAGGCATTAAACCTCCGCCGTCGCTCATAAATATATACAAAGAACAAAAGACCGACCTTAATATTGACCAGCCTTTTGACAGTGGCGACCTCACAAAATGGGCAAAGCAAGGCGTATTGCTTCTCAATACCGTTTTAACGGTTCGTGAAAGCCAGCCTAATTCACACAAGGGTATGGGTTGGGAGCAACTTACCGACAAGGTTATTGAGATTTTGAACAATCGTGAAAAACCTGTTGTATTTATTCTATGGGGTGCTAATGCACGTTCAAAGAAAAAACTTATAACTAATCCAAATCATCTGATTATTGAATCCGCACATCCAAGCCCATTGTCGGCATACAACGGATTTTTCGGCAGCAGACCATTTTCAAGAACAAATGAATTTTTAATTAAAAACGGTCAATCCCCTATTGACTGGCAGTTGTAATAAGGAGGCATTATGTTAGAATTTATTAAATCGGTATTTTACGGTATTATTGAAGGTATTACCGAATGGTTACCTATCAGCAGCACAGGACACTTAATACTTTTTGAAAAATTTTTCGGTTTTAATTTAGGCGAAGAATTTATGGAATTTTACAGAGTTATAATTCAACTCGGCGCAATTATGGCGGTTGTAATTTTGTATTGGAAAAAGATTTGGCCTTTCCATTCAAAAAAGAACAAAATTAAAATTGCATGGAAAACTCCCACAAACGAAGGATTTTTCGGCGGTCTGCAAAAGTTTTGCGAAAATTACGTTTTCTTTGACAAAATAATTCTCTGGATAAAAATACTTATTGCTTGTTTGCCCGCCGCAATTCTCGGACTTTTACTTGACGATTGGCTTGACGCACACCTTTACAACTTCCCTACCGTTGCAGTCACTTTACTTATTTACGGTATCGCTTTTATCATTGTGGAAAATATGCGAAAAAAAGGAAGCATAAAAACAAAAACAACTTCCCTTTCGTTGCTTACATTTAAAACTGCGCTGATTATCGGCGCTTTTCAGGTGCTTTCAATGATTCCCGGTACATCTCGTTCTGGCGCTACAATATTAGGCGCAATTTTAATAGGCTGCTCAAGAGAGGTTGCCGCCGAATTTTCATTTTTCCTTGCAATTCCCGTAATGTTCGGCGCGTCGCTTTTAAAAGCCGTTAAACTTATAGGAAGCATTGTATTTACACCGCAAATAGTTATTTGTTTATTAACAGGTATTTTAGTATCGTTTATAGTTTCTGTTATTGCAATAAAATTCCTTATGGGTTATATCAAAAAACATGATTTCAAAGCATTTGGATATTACAGAATTATTCTCTCGATTGTCCTTTTCATTTATATGATTTTCGCTTAAAATATTTCTCACAACAAAAAAGGCTGTCTCATTCACTCGAGACAGCCTTTTTTATAAATAATTTATTTTGTTTTGAAAGAAACTTTTTTTGCCGCTGTAAATACTTTTTTACCTTTAATAACCTTATACGCTCTTACGCTTACATAATACTTTGTATTCTTTTTAAGTTTTGTAAGTTTTGCCGTAGATTTTTTTACAGATAATTTTTTAGCGCCTTTTAAACTCTTGTTTGTACTGTATTTAACTTCGTAACCGTTTGCTCCGTAAGTAGATTTAAAATCAAGTTTAACATATTTTTTGGTTACGGTTGAGTTAACTTTACCAACACTCTTTGAAAGAACGCTAATGCTGTTAATATTACTGTAACAAAGTGACTTGCCTGATTTTAAAGCACAAACTTTATAGCGGTATATTTTACCTCTTGATAACTTTTTATCGGTAAATGAGTTTGTGTTTACTCTTTTATAAGCAGTCCATTTTCCTGTTCCTACCGATCTGTATACCATATAAGATGTAGCGCCTGTAACCTTGCTCCACGAAAGTTTTACAGAATTTACAGTAACAAATGTTACACTGAACTTTGTGATTTTCGGGTTAACCGAAGATTTTGTTGTGGTTGTAGTGGATTGAGAACCTGCTGTGTTTTTGGTCGAAGTAGTCGTGGTCAATGAAGAAGATTGAGATTGATCAGTCCAAATATCCGGTTTTGACGGATCATTACTGTTGTCTGCAAAAGTAGCATACGGAACAATCATAAGAACCAAAATTACTGACAAAACACACGCTATTAATTTGTTTTTCATATATTTTTTCCTTTCAGTTTTTTATAATTATATCATAACAAAATATTTTTTTCAACAATAATTATAAAATTTATATATGATTTTTGGTAGTTTTAATCAAGTTCTTTCATTCCTGTATACAATTCATAATAACGTCCCTTTTGTTTTAAAAGGTCGTCATGGTCTCCACGTTCGATTATTTCGCCGTTTTCAAGCACCATTATTGCATTGGAATTACGTACTGTAGATAATCTATGTGCAATTACAAAAGTAGTTCTGTTCGCCATCAATCTGTCCATACCATGTTCAATATGACGTTCCGTTCTTGTATCAACGGAACTTGTAGCCTCATCAAGCACCAATATAGGCGCTTTTGACAATGCCGCTCTTGCAATATTAATCAACTGTCGCTGACCTTGTGAAAGGTTTGCTCCGTCGCCTTCAAGCAGAGTATTATATCCATCGGATAATCTCATTATAAAACTGTGGGCAGAAGCGACTTTGGCGGCGGCAATAACCTCTTCGTCCGTTGCGTCAAGCCGTCCGTAACGAATATTTTCCATTACAGTGCCTGTAAACAAATGAGTATCCTGTAAAACCATTGCGATATTCTGTCGTAATGAATCACGTTTGATATTTTTAATATCAATACCGTCAATGGTAATCGTGCCTTTTTCAATATCGTAAAAACGGTTTAAAAGATTGGTAATTGTAGTTTTTCCCGCGCCTGTTGAACCTACAAATGCAATTTTTTGTCCTGCCTTTGCCCAAAGCGAAATATTTTTGAGTATTGTTTTATCAGGATTATATCCGAAGGTTACATCTGTTAAAACAACATCGCCTTTTACATCTTTTAATTCAACTGAATCGGGAGCGTCCTTTGTTTCAGGCTGTTCGTCCATAACCGCAAACACACGTTCGGCACCTGCAAGAGCTGAAAAAATAGAAGTCATTTGGTTTGAAAGTTCATTTATTGGTCTTGCAAACTGATTTGAATAGTTTACAAAAATAGTAAGACCACCGACTGTAAGTGCCATTGAACTTGTCATAGCAATAGAACCGGTTAATGTAAGATAGCAAAGTATTCCGCCGACACCTGCAACTAATGCATAGCTGATTTTACTGATATTCCCCATTACAGGTCCCATGATACCGCCGTAAAACTGTGCGTAAAGCTGTTTATCGCGGAGATTATTATTAAGAAGGTCAAATTCCTCTATATTTTCATTTTCATGATTAAATACTTTTACAACTTTTTGACCTGTTACAGATTCTTCAATATAACCGTTTACCGCACCGAGAGCCGCCTGTTGTGCAGAGTAGTATTTAGAACTCTTTTTAGCAATAGCGCCGCCTAAGAAAATAAATACCGGAACAAAAATTATAGTTACAATCGACAACAGTACGTTTGTATAAAACATAAAGAATACTGTTCCGCAAAGTGTAAACACACCTGAAACCAAACTTAAAAGTGATGTATCAAGCATAGTACCGATATTATCTACATCATTGGTAAATCGGCTCATTGTCTCGCCTGTTGCGTGAGTATCATAATAACGCACAGGCAAGGTTTGCATTTTGTCAAACAAATCGTTTCTTATTCTTTGTAAAGCGCCTTGTGAAATGTGAAGCATAATTTTGCTTTGACAATATGTACTAAGTGCCGCAAGAATATAAATTACAGCCAAACAGATAATTCCCGTTATGAGATAAGCTATTTTTTCGCCTGTAATTCCAAAACCGATGAAAATAGGGTCAAGAGCAGATTTTACGCCTGAAATTATTACATTACCGATATTACCCTCGTTGATTTTCGTACCTGCAACATTATCTATAATAGGCGACAGTAAATATGAGCCTAAAAGACCTGCAACGGTAGATGTAATCATACATACAAACACAAATATAAATCTGAATTTATAAATCGAAATATACTTTAAAAGACGTTTAATTGTTCCTTTGGAATCTTTTAAATTTTCTTTTTTTCTGCCTCTTTGATGTCCTCCGTGGCCTCTTCCGCCGGGTCCTCCCGGGCCGCGAGGTCCCGGTCCCATCATACCGCCTTTTGCAGGTGCAACCGATTTATACTGCTTTTGTAATTCTTCTAAAGATCTTGCCATAATCAGTTTGCCTCCTTTGCAGTTTGAGAATTGTAAATCTCTCGATATTCCTCATTTGATTTCAATAATTCATCATGAGTTCCTATACCGGTAATAACGCCGTTATCCATAACGATAATTTTATCGGCTTCCTCCACAGATGAAATTCGCTGTGCGATAATGATTTTAGTAGTATCTTTAAGTTCGTTTTTAAATGATTTTCTGATTTTCGCCTCGGTGGCGGTATCAACCGCCGAAGTTGAATCGTCAAAAATAATGATTTTAGGTTGTTTCAGCATCGCTCTTGCGATACAAATACGCTGCTTCTGACCGCCCGAAACATTTACGCCGCCCTGACCGAGTTCTGTTTGATAACCTTCGGTAAAACTTTCGATGAAACCGTCGGCCTGAGCGCAATCGGCGCATTTCTTAATTTCTTCGATTGACGCGTTTTGATTACCCCATTTAAGATTGTCCTCAATAGTTCCTGAAAACAAAACGTTTTTCTGAAGCACCATAGAAACCCCGTCACGAAGTTTTTCAATGCTGTAATCTTTTACATCAACTCCGTCGACCAAAACCGAGCCTTCGTCAACGTCATATAACCTCGGTATCATTGAAACAAGCGTTGTTTTGCCACAACCTGTCGAACCGATAATTCCTACTGTTTCACCGCTGTTAATTTTGATATTGATATTATTAAGCACTTTTTCTTCACTTGTTTTATAATATCTGAAAGAAACGTTTTTAAATTCAATATCGCCTGAATTGACGCTTTTTTCCGAAAAAGCTGCAGTTTCGTCGTCAATATCGGGTTTTTCATCAAGAACTTCAGCAATACGCTTGCCCGAAGCCATTGCTCTTGACCACATCATAAACAGCATTGTAATCATCATTAAAGACATTAAAATCTGATTGATGTATGTTAGGAACTGCGTTAAATCGCCCACCGTCATACCTGTGCCGTTTTGGATAAAATCAATAACCTGATTTCCGCCAAACCAAAGCACAACAAGAGTAGTCGCATACATTAAAAGCATCATTACGGGCTGCATAAAAATCATTAAATTCATAGCGCTTATACCCGCTTTTTTCAAATTACCGTTTGATTCTCTGAATTTATCCTTTTCAAAATCTTCTCTTACAAAAGATTTAACAACTCGAACATTTACAAGGTTTTCCTGAATGGTGGAGTTAAGTCCGTCAATTTTCGACTGCATTCTATTAAATCTCGGAAAACCTTTTCTGATAATCAAGAATTGAACCGTAATAATTATAGGCATTGCAATCGCAAGAATTATGGCAAGTTTTGCATTTAACGTAATCGCCATAACAAGCGCACCGATTAACATACCCGGCGAACGCAAGCACATACGAAGCAGCATATTGACAAAATTTTGAAGTTGCGTAACGTCATTTGTAAGTCTTGTTACAAGCGAACCCGTTGAGAATTTATCAATATTTGAGAAAGAAAACTTCTGTATTTTTCGATAAACGTCGCTACGCAGATCAGCGGCAAAATTAACCGACGCTTTTGCGCCGAAATACGCTCCGCAAACACCGCCCAACAACATAAGCACCGCTGTAACAATCATTGCTATTGTAATAAAAATAATATATTGCGAACCGTTGCCGACGCTTTCTTTTGTGCCGACGCCGTTATCAATGATAGCCGAAAGAAATTTAGGTAAAACCACTTCACCTACAACCTCAACAATCATTCCAAGCGGACCTAACACAAAATATATCCAATAAGGTTTTACATATTCAAGCCATCTTTTCAATTATGGTCACTCCCCTCTTCAGTCAATCCTTTTTTCATCTTATTAAGCAAATCCATCAACATATTAATCTCTTCTTCGGAAAAATATTTAAAAGTTTTTCTGTCCAGTTCTTCAAAAGCCGAACGGGTATTTTGAATAATACTTTTACCTTTTTCGGTGATTTTTATTTCATTATATCTGTTATCACTTTCCAAAGAAGTTCTTGTAACATACCCGTTGCTTTCAAGTTTCTTGATAGTCCCTGCAACAGCAGCGGGACTTACATCAAATTTATCCGCTATTTGTTTTTGATTAATCAAACCGTCATACTTTGAAATATACATCAGCACTCTGTGTTGAGTATGATGAATACCGAGCGCTTTTACCTCTTTATCAAAGATTCTTTTTCTTTGACGGTCAGTACTCATAAAAGCATGAATACATTCGTGTAATTTTTCTTTTGAAATCACAACTAAACCGACACCTCCTATAAAAATTAACTGCTTAATAGTTAACAAGTTAATTATACATGTTATTTCGATAATGTCAATAGGGAAAATCAAGAAAAGTTATAACAAATTTTAAATATTTTATCTCAAAATTTGATTGGTTTGTTAAAAATTCTACAATCCTCATATTTTTTTGTGTTTTTCTCTTGAAAAATTGATTTTTATTTATTATAATAGATGATAGCATATAATGCTTTAATATGAGATATTGAAAGGAATGAAACACAATGATTTACTCTAAAGAAGTTGAAAACATGTGTATAGTAGCCAAAGGTCCTAATCACGGTCCTGCTCCTCTTCCTGAAGAAGGAAAATGGGTACAGGCTGCTGAAATCAAAGACATTAGCGGTCTTACTCACGGTGTTGGCTGGTGTGCTCCTCAACAAGGCGCTTGCAAACTCACACTTAACGTTAAAGAAGGCGTAATCGAAGAGGCTCTTGTTGAAACAATCGGTTGCTCGGGTATGACTCATTCGGCTGCTATGGCATCTGAAATTCTTCCGGGCAAAACAATTCTTGAGGCTCTCAATACCGACCTCGTTTGTGACGCAATCAACTGCGCTATGCGTGAACTTTTCTTACAAATCGTTTACGGTAGAACACAGTCTGCTTTTTCTGAAGACGGTTTGCCGATAGGTGCAGGTCTTGAAGATTTAGGTAAAGGTTCTCGTTCACAGGTTGGTACTATGTACGGTACAAAAGCCAAAGGCGTAAGATACCTTGAAATGGCTGAAGGATATGTAACACGTCTTGCTCTTGATAAAGATAATCAGGTTATCGGTTACGAATTTGTATCTCTCGGTAAGATGACTGACTTTATTAAAAAAGGCGACGAGCCTAATGAAGCTTATAAAAAATCAATGGGTACATACGGCAGATTCGATGATGCTGTAAAATATATCGACCCAAGAAAGGAATAAGGAGGTATATAACAATGGCATTATTCGAAAGTTATGAAAGACGTATTGATAAAATCAACGGCGTATTAAAAGAATACGGCATTTCTTCAGTTGAAGAATGTAAAGAAATTACTCTTGCCGCCGGTGTTGACTGCGATAAAATCGTTAGAGAAACACAGCCTATCTGTTTTGAAAACGCTGTATGGGCATACACAGTAGGCGCTGCTATCGCTATTAAAAAAGGTTGCAAAAAAGCTGCTGACGCTGCCGCTGCAATCGGTATCGGTTTACAGGCTTTCTGTATTCCGGGTTCTGTTGCCGAAAACCGTAAAGTAGGTCTCGGTCACGGTAATTTAGGTTCTATGCTTCTTTCCGAAGAAACAGAGTGCTTCTGCTTCTTAGCAGGTCACGAATCTTTTGCCGCTGCTGAAGGCGCTATTAAAATTGCTCTTAACGCAAACAAAGTTAGAGTTAAACCTTTGAAAGTTATTCTTAACGGTCTTGGAAAAGACGCTGCTTTCATTATCTCAAGAATTAACGGTTTTACATATTGTAAAACTGAATTTGACCCTTACACAGAAGAAGTTAAGGTTGTTTCGGAAACTCCTTACTCAGACGGTCCGAGAGCCGACGTAAGATGCTACGGTGCAGATAACGTACCCGAAGGCGTTGCTATTATGAAACTCGAAAACGTTGGCGTATCTATCACAGGTAACTCAACTAACCCAACTCGTTTCCAGCACCCTGTTGCAGGCACATACAAAAAATGGTGTGTTGAAAACGGCGTTAAATACTTCTCTGTTGCTTCAGGCGGCGGTACAGGACGTACATTGCATCCTGATAACATGGCTGCAGGTCCATCTTCTTACGGTATGACTGATACTATGGGACGTATGCATTCAGACGCACAGTTTGCAGGTTCTTCATCAGTACCGGCTCACGTTGAAATGATGGGACTTATCGGTATGGGTAACAACCCGATGGTCGGCGCTACCGTTGCTGTTGCAGTTGCTATCGAAGAAGCTGGAAAATAAAATATTTCCATAATTAAATTTATAAAAAATCAACCTGAAGAAAATTTCTTCAAGGTTGATTTTTTTGTTTTAACACATTTTTAAGCCACTATCAATTCACCGACATTTTTCAAATAAGAAAATGTTATTTTTTTCAATATTTTTGTTGCGGACAATGTCACACTATGATATAATAATTGATAAGGAGTGAAAAAAGTGAAAAATAAATCTAAAATTGTAATATGGGCTGCTTCCCTGCTTATTATTTCTTTAACAATAGTATTCGGTGTTTTAAACAGAAATACTGAAAAAATATCTCCTGTAAACAGTAATAATATTGTTACATCGGAAAACAAGGAAACGGTTAGCGAGAACAATCAAAAGTACGAGGAAACAACAATAAAAATAGGCACAGTCGGAGATATACTTATTCATAGTCCTATTTTCCGCTCTGTATATGATTCGGCTTCTGATTCATACGATTTTAACGATATTTTTAAATATGTAAAAGATGTTTATTCTTCTTATGATTTAATGGTTGCCGACCTTGAACAACCTCTTGGCGGCAAAGAAAAAGGTTACTCGGGCTTTCCTCTTTTTAACGCTCCCGACAGTATCGCAGACGCATTAAAAAATAACGGTGTTGATTTATTGCTTACTGCTAATAATCATTGCTACGACCAAAGCAGCGACGGTTTTTACAGAACAATGTCCGTACTGAAAGAAAAACAGATTGATTTCATCGGAACACGTGAAAAAGAAAGCAAACCGTATATTATAAAGGATATCAGTGGAATAAAAGTCGGTATGATTAACTATACTTATGAAACCGAAGCATTAACCGATACTACTTATGTAAACGGTATTCCTATGAATTCCGAAACTTCCCCCTTGCTTAACTCATTTAACTATAATAATCTTGACAAGTTTTATACAGAGTTTAAAACCAATATGGATAGTATGTATGCTGACGGTGCGGATGTCATTATTGCATTTATGCACTGGGGCGAAGAATACTCGCTTTCCGCAAACGATTACCAGAAAAAAATAGCGCAAAAATTGTGCGATTTCGGGGTTGACGCTATAGTCGGCGGACATACGCATTGCATCGAACCTACGGATTTGATAACCTCGCAGGTTTCGGGTAAACAAACGCCTATAATATATTCAGTCGGAAATCAACTTTCTAATCAACGTAAAGAAACATTATCAAAATTTTCTTATGACAGTCCTTATTTTGAGGACGGCGTAATTTATGAAGTTTCGTTTACAAGAAAAGCAGACGGCAGCGTAGTTTTATCTGACGTTTCATATACTGCCACTTGGTGTAATTTATTTGATACACAATACCGTATCATTCCGCTTGACGATGAGCATAAATCCGCCGTTGCACATTTAGGAAGAACTTCGGAAATGCAAAACTCTTTAAAAAGAACAAAAGGCTTGCTTGATAAGGGAATTGAAAAATTTAAAAATGAATATAAACAAATTGATTTAAGAAAAAACAAATAAAATATAAATATCATTATAAGATTAAAAATAGGAGGAGAAATTAGTAATGGCTAAAAAAGAAGAAAGATTTGAAGTTGTATATAAAGACGGCTCTGATATGAAAAATTCCGGCGTTCGTCAAATAATTGTAGACAAAGAAACCGGTGTAAATTATTTGGCTTGGAAAGCAGGTTATGGGGCAGGCATTACTCCGCTTCTCGATTCAGACGGAAAAGTTATTGTAACAAAGTAAATTTTAAGTTCCTCTAACTAAATAATAAAGACCGCCTACAAGAATGTAAGCAGTCTTTATTTTGTGTTTAGATATATTTGATTTTGAACTTTCTTTTCTTGGCTGAAAGCACCTTGCAGAGAACATCGTCAACAAGTCAGGGCATTTTTTCAAAATTTCTTGAAAAAATTTTTTTGCAAACAAAAAAGCCGCCTATTTCCCTCATAATCGAGGTCAATAGACGGCGGGTAGAAATATTCATAATTTTGGTGTATTATAGAGAAAGACAAATTTGAATTTTACGGAGAGGATATTATGTATTATCACGCATCAAGCATAAAGGATTTATCGACATTGGAACCACATATTTCAAATCATGATATTCCATTGATATACCTTTCTAAAAAACGTGAGAATGTGTTAGTATATTTAAGCAATGCAATCCAAAAATACTGTATTGAACAGGGATTTGAATATTCGGGTATTTGGCAGAAATGGGCATCTTATGGATTTGACAAAGATGGGATACAGCGAATTGAGGAATACTATCCCAATGCACTCATTGATACATATAAAGGAGTTAGTGGATACATTTATTTTGCAGAAATGGTTGAGGATAGCGGATTTCAAACTCAAATTCCTGATGCGGTGACATCCGAAAAACCTATTGTGGTTAATGGCTGTGAATACATTGAGGATGCTTATGAAGCTATAATAGCTGCAGAAAAGCAAGGCTTGGTAAGAATATTGCGTTATAATGAACTTTCCCCAAAAATGAAGAATTGGCTAAAGGAAACTACTATAACGGAATATGAGCAAGCATCTGAACATCCGGAATATCGCTTCTTTTTAGAGGCGAAATTTGGAGATTTGTTGAAGCAATAACTGTCAGCTTTGCGGAGAAGCGTGTTTTTACAAATAAGATCAAGGACAACGATACATACGGACAATACCGCAAGCACAATAGCGAAAGCAGAAATACTTATTAATTTAAACCCATATCCGAAACACGCTGTTATTACTACGCCTGCAGGATATAGTATTGTCAGTGATAATAGCACGCACATCAAAATTGATATTGCTTTTTTCATACATATCACCTTACTCTTTCCCCAACATCTTTGCGTATTGGTTTGAGAGTGTCTTGGATAAAGTGCAAAATGCAACCGTCAACAATATGCCGATTCCATTTAGAAGTAATAATGCGTGCAGAATTTCTAAAACATTAGCAAAATCATTTCCTGCAAATAGGTCAAAAAGATTAATTTCGTAATGGAAACCCGACCATATATAAGCACTTAATGTAATGCCAAGTGTTGCAATTAAAGAATAATTGGAAAATCTTTTTCTGTTTTTGTAAACTCGCACAAAATACCAGTTTGCCAGAGAGAGCATAAATCCAGTTGCCGGAATGACGATATTAAACGCCCAAAAGCCGTTCGTAAATCCCGATCCCGTTCTTGCCTCCAACGCTACACCGATAGTAATCAACCCAAAAGATAGAAACAACAAAATTGACTGTAAAACAGAAGCCTTCCAATCGTTAAGTTTGCTAAACGTTTTAGGCGATTCCGAAACAGTGATAATATCGGATGACGCTTTCATTTCTTCAAGAAGTTTCTTGCAATCGTCGCAATCTCTAATATGTTCTTTAACTAAATTCGCACTTTCTACACTACAACATCCATCAATGTACAACGGGATTAAATCCCTTATGATGTTACAATTCATACCGTTACCTCATTCTTTCCAATAGTTTTTGCTTGGCACGGTAAAATGTAACTCGTGCCCAACTTTCGCTTTTTCCAAAGGTCGAACTAATATCCTTTAATGAAAAACCGCCAAATACCGTAAGCATAAATACTTCTTTATATGGCTCTTCTAAATCGTGTAAGCATATAAGCGCTTTTTGGGATAGTTCTTTTTGAACAAAGGCATCTTCTATGCTTACATCGCTGCTTGCCACTTCGAGACCGTCGAGAGAATCTTTTTTCTTTTGCTCGTTATACCATGAAAAATATGTATTCTTTGCGATTTGGCACAGCCACACGGAAGCCTTTTCCTTGTTTTTAAGAGAAGCATAGTTCATATATGCACGAAAAAAGGTTTCTTGTGTCAACTCTTCGGATAGTGTAATATCCCGTGTCATTTTAATCAGATATTTGAAAATGAATTCTCGGTTTTCATTGAAAAACTTTTCAAAATCAGTCACATTTTCACCGTCCTTTCAACTATTAGATTTGGGAACTCACAAAACGTTACAATAATTGTAACATATTTTCTTCAAAAATTCAAAAAGTCTATGGATAGAACATACGCCTGTGCAAATTAGCAGGATTTTGCTAAAAATCCGATTAACAGGCGATTAGCAAAACACCGATTTTCTGCTAATCGCAATTAGCAAGAACATTGACATGTAACGGTAAAAGTTCGATTTTGATTTGCTCCCAAAAAACAATAAAACTTACTCAAGAAAAATGATTGAGAAACAAAAAGTAAAAGTGCCGAGAAACCTTGATTTCTCGGCTCTTTTTGGCGCGCTTGAAGGAATTCGAATCCCCGACCTTCCGCTTAGGAGATACCGAGGGAAACGGCTCTCGTATCCCTCATGATACCTAAAAATCCCCTGCTATCAGGGGATTTTTAAGGTTAATGTGTTATCTTGTGTTACGCCGTTACCGCAGATTTTATGTTATTTTAGCTTGTTTAATTAGCAAGCAATTAGCAAGAGAGATGATTTCAGGGTAAAGATAATATACGTGTCCGTTCCCTTTATCTTCTTGCCAATTACTTTTTGTGTTTTACCGTATGCCGCTATTTGAGAATAACATAAGTTGTTGGAAGAATGCCGTTTCCATTATACGGCAGTAAATATTTGCGGTCATACAAAATTGCAGCAGGGGCAGATATAGCATCTTCAAACAAACGAAGATAGGCCATATCCTTTGCAAGTTTCTTCAAGTGTACAGGAATATGATCCTTCAAAATCTTTGTAACCGTCTCCATCAACTTCTCCGCTTCATCTGCAATTTGAGCAGCTGTGTCAGCAAAAATATTTTTCAATGCATCGTGCTGTTCTTTCGTAAAGACCGGTGCATTTACAAAAAGACCTTCATCATTTGAAATAACATAACCCTTACGAACCATGTCTGCTGCTAAAGCTTTGTCGTTATCACTGAAAAGCTCAGTGTTGCTTTTAGCAATATCCAGGAACAAATTAGTTACATTTTGTCGATTAAAGCAGTAATGATGTACCATTTCTCCATTGATAGGGAAATCCATAAACTGCACATAATCTCCGGCGCTATTTACAACATTGGAAATACCAAAGCCAAACTCCGATTCCCATGAGGTCTGCTCGCCGGTCTCAGCACCCCAGATAAAGCATTCGGTACCAAATTTGTCCTTAGGATAAACTACCTTAATCTTATTCTGCAGAATTTCTATTACCGACCTATAGAGAATAAAACTTACCATTTGCCATGCAAAGGAATTGCCACTCATATCAGCTCCATAAAAGCCAATCGCACGGACATCTTTTTCATATTTGGCAACGGCATCAGTTAGCATATCCGCAATCTTTTCTCTTAGCTGGGTCGTTTTGTTATTTACTTCTTTAGAAAAGTCTCTTGTAAAGATTACAATGTTAGTGTAATACCTATTTCCGTCTTTTTTCAGAAGATCATATTCGCAAAGTTCCGCCAGTTTATCCTCCATATACGGAAGAGAGACGCCAATCTCCAAACTGATTTGCTCTGCACTGAGTTTATCGTTATAGCACGCAAATAAAATATTCTGTGATATTTTGCTATCACACAAGTGATAATAGCGATTCGCACCATTGCCACAAAACAAGAGCGAAAGTCCTTTAGGGTTATAACTCTGTTGACCGTAGTTTCGTTCCATACTCATACCTTCTTTCAGAATTTGTCGTGATTTGAAAAGCAGGTATTTTACCATGCTTTCACTGATTGAGAGGCGATTGGATATTTCCGAACAAGACTTGTTTTCAATGTAGTACAAAACAACAGCTTTTCGATATTTTTCAGAGAGTAACGTCAATTCACGACGAAGTAGATACAACGTAGAATCATCTTCTGCTAACGGTTCTGCCACATCGGGCAAATTGTCCGTCATCTCGCATTCTTTGCTTCTTGCTTTGTTTTTACACCACTGTTTATAAACATTGCCTGCAACCGCCCACATGAAGCCATATACCGCGTCAACATTCCGGATGTTACTGGAGGATTTATATATCTCCAAAATAATATCTTGAGCCAAATCTTCAGCTTCAAAATGGTTCGATGTTCGGGCGCTGCAGTAAGACAAAAGAGCCTTTGCTATCTCTTCGACCTTTGCATCAAGTTCTTGCTTATCCAATTCTACACCTCCTTTGATTCATCATCACCGGTGATTTCACTTATATAGTGGAACGAAATCTCTTTTGGTTAATTTTTATTCAAAATTTTGCCGCAATAATTATACAATATTTTTCTCTGTTATTAAGCCCTAAAGTCTATGGATAAAACATACGCCTGTACGAATTAGCAGGATTTTGCTAAAAATCCGATTAGCAGGCGATTAGCAAAACGCCGATTTTCTGCTAATTGCAATTAGCAAGAATTAGAGCGGGGTATGATAATAGTCCGAGTTCATTTTTGACTATATAAAATCAGAAACTCACCTAGGAAAAAGAGTGAGTAAAGAAAAGTGAAAGTGCCAAAAACGTAGTGTTTTCGGCACTTTTTGGCGCGCTTGCCCGGATTCGAACCGGGGGCGTTCCGCTTAGGAGGCGGACCCTCTATCCTGCTGAGGTACAAGCGCATATACGATAAGAT
>JAXJVH010000002.1:0-13871 GCA_036308645.1 Acutalibacteraceae bacterium
GTGCGTGCACGAAGGAAGGCGCAGAGGGGTAGCGCAGGACTCCCAAATCCCGATTCTATCGGACGCCTCGGCATTAACGGCAAAATTACCGGCACTCAAAAAATCCTAAAACTTTATTGTTAAAACACAGTGAAAATATTTTTTTAAAAACCCTACAAAAACTTGACAGCGACTTTTCAAATGCAAATCATTGACATTCTCGGAGTATTATGATAGAATAAAATGTATAAAATTTAATTATATTTTAGGAGATGCAAATGAATAGGCTGCTTAAATTAAAGGACAGAATTGTTGCAAGGATATTTAAAATACTGACTCTTAATTATATTTTTCCTTATGTTTATAAAAAAGCCGCTAAAAAGCCGGTTGACCCAAATAAGATTGTTTTTATAGAAGTCAGACTCCCTAATGTATCAAATAGTTTTAAAGTTATTTTTGATGAACTTGTAAGCAAGTATGATTACACGGTTCATACTCATTTTTTAAGAAATAATGCAGAACGCAGACATATTTATTTAAAGCGCTGTATTGATATGCTTAAAGATATGGCTACTGCAAAATATGTATTTATGAATGAGGCTTCAAACTGTGTGGGCAGTGTAAAATTAAGACCCGAAACCAAAATAACACAGTTGTGGCACGGTTGCGGCGCTTTTAAAAAGTTCGGACTTTCAACTGCCGATTTGATTTTCGGTGATTCAAGAAAAGAGCAGTTAAAACATCCTTATTACAAAACCTACAGTTTGGTTACGGTGTCAAGTCCCGAAGTTGCCTGGGCTTATGAAGAGGCAATGAATCTTTCAGACAGAAAAGAGATTATTAAAGCAACAGGTTCTTCGAGAACAGATGTCTTTTATGATGAAGAGTTTATCAAAAACGCTTATGAAACACTTTATGATGTAGTTCCTCAGGCAAAGGGCAAAAAGATTATTCTTTATGCGCCGACTTTCAGAGGAAGAGTTGCCAATGCAAAAACCTCGAGAATGCTTAATTTAAAAATGTTTTATGATAATCTCGGCGATGATTATTTTATACTGTTTAAGCATCACCCTCTTGCAAAGAGGCTTCCGGTTGTTCCGCAGGAATATTCAAACTTTGCGATGAACGTTACAAAGCTTATGGATATTGAAGATTTGCTTTGCGTTTCGGATATTTGTATTACCGATTATTCTTCGTTAGTATTTGAGTATTCACTTTTTGAAAAACCGATTATTTTCTTTGCTTATGACCTTGATACTTATTTTGATTGGCGCGGTTTTTATTATGATTATTATGAAATGTCGCCCGGCCCCGTATGCACAACAAACCTTGAAATGATAGATTATATTAAAAATCTTGATACTCGGTTTGATAAGCAGAGAGTAAAAGATTTCAGATATAAATTTATGCGTTCCTGTGACGGCCATTCAACCGAGCGTATTCTTTTGGAAACTATGGGAAAATCAGACCTTGAGAGCCATAAGAAAGAAAATGCTGAAATTAAACCGTATAATACGGTGCCGAAAGACGGTATTTTATTCAGAACTTATAAAGAGCAACTTATAAGAGATGAAAAGTTTAAAAAGATTTTTAAAGCGGAGTATAAAAAATATTCAAATACCGAGATTAAAAAAGATAAACTTGTTTTGCTCGATTGCTCAAAAGAACTTAATAGTGCTGTAAAGGTTTATTGCCCTGACAGAGTAAAACTTAAAACCGCTAAAATTTATGAAAACAAGAATTATATCGGAATTATTAAGGAAATTTCCGACGCCGAGTATATATTCATTGATAAAGACAACGCATTTCTTGATATGCTTTCGCTGAAAGACGAAACCAAAGTAGTTTATATTCCGCCTTACAGCTTCCCGTTTAAAAAATTCGGCAAGGCGACGCTTCGCTATGAAAGCGGAATTTATAAAGAACAGTATCAAATTACGCCTATGTTTAAAAAGGTTGATATTGTTTCGGCTAATAATGAACTTTATAAAGATATTTACTGCGACTCTCTCGGAGTTGAAAGCAATGCGCTTATGTATTTCGGCGATGTAAAATCCGACTGTTTGTTTGATGAAAAATATGCGAAAAAAGCACGTAAAAAACTTGCGGATATTTGCGAGAATCTTGAAGGCAAAAAAATTCTTCTTTCATTGGAAGTTCGTGACGATGAATTTGTTCCTGTTTACGAAACAAATGCCGATAATTATTTGTATGAGTATTTGAAAGACGATTATATTATTATTAAATATTTCGTTGACAAAGACGGCAAGAAAATTTCCGATTGCAGATATTCGGCAACTATGAGCAGCTATACAAAGGGTATGTTTGATGTTACATTCTTGCTTTCCGAGTATGAGGCTATTGCAGCCGCAGATGTAATAATCGGTTCTTTTTCCGAAAGTTTCTTTACAAGTTTTGCCGCAGGAAAACCTGTGTTTGCGTATGTTCCGTATGCGCGCAGAAGACTTCACGGCTTGCAGACAAACTTTAAGTATGACGCTGTTCTTCCTTGCAATGTTTATACCGAACCCGAAGAGTTAGCCAACGCAGTATTAGACGTTGAGCATTATGACTTTACAAAGTTAAATAAATTCAGAGAAAAGTTTATTTGCAATCCGGACGGTAAATCAACCGAACGCTTGCTTATGAAATTAGGACTTATAAAGTAAATCTAATAAAAAAACAGGCTTGCTAACAAGTCTGTTTTTTTAATTCCGTTAAATTGTCAATTACAGGGCAACCGAATTCTTCTAAAATTTTTCGGGGTTGATGCCCTTTGCATATAAGCACACAGTCGCAGCCGACATCGTTAGCGGTAATAACATCTGCTTCGCTGTCGCCGATATAGAGAATTTTATCTCGGTCAACGCCTTTTACAAGTTCTGTCGCTCTGCCTGATTTACTGCCTACGTGAATATCGTCATCGCCGCTTATAACCTCGAAAAAATGCTCGATTTTAAACATTTTTACATATTTTATAAGCCTTGTTTTTTCAAATGAAGAAACAATATACTGCTTTGCGCCGTTTGCTTTAAAATATTCAAGCATTTCTAAAGCGCCGTCCATAAGTTTTGCTTTATTAATCAGTTTGGGATAGTTATTCTGAAAATTCTCGGTGCAAAGTTCATATTTCAGCGCCGAACCTTTAGCCGAAAACAAATTTTCATAATACTTTTTCATCGGAATTTCCATCATATCGTAATACTCTTGAAGATTTGTCGGTTCAAGTCCCAATCTTTTAAGCAAAATATTTACACATTCAATCGAAATTTCCACATCGTCAAGCAAAGTGCCGTTCCAATCCCATAAAATATGAGTGTACTTCATTGTTCTTCACCGATGTCAAGGTCTGATAAATCAAACGGGGTATGCTGATAAACAATATGGTTTACCCAATTTGAAAACATCAACGAAGAAGCGCCTCGCCAATTCATAATCGGCAGTTTGTTAGCGTTGTCATCGGGAAAATAGTTATCGGGTACTGCTATATCCAACCCTTTCTCCAAATCACGTGCATATTCGCCTGCAAGAGTGCAACGGTCGTATTCCGAGTGACCTGAAATAAAGAATTTTCGGCAAGCACGGTCAGCGCAGATATGAACGCCTGCTTGTTCTGAAAAGGTTAAAATATCCAAATCTTCAACCGCTTTTATATCGTCAAAATCGTTGTAGGTGTGACGTGAATGGGGAGCATAAAAACTGTCGTCAAATCCACGTAACAACGGGTGAGTCGGAATAAGAACCTGATGCTTATAAATGCCGAAAAGTTTTTTATCAAGCGGTTTTTTCTTGATACCGTAATGATAATAAAGTCCTGCTTGAGCGCCCCAGCAAATATACATTGTGGAATAAACGTTTTTATTTGACCATCTCATTATATTGACGAGTTCGTCCCAATAATCAACCTCTTCAAACTCCATGTGTTCAACCGGTGCGCCCGTAACAATCATTCCGTCATAACGGTTTTGCTTTACTTCATCAAAGGTTTTATAAAATGAAAGAAGATGCTGTTTTGAAACGTTTTTAGCCTCATAAGTAGCGGTTTGTAATAAATCAATCTCAATCTGCAAAGGGGTATTGCCAAGCAATCTTAAAAGTTGGGTTTCAGTTTCCACCTTTGTAGGCATTAAATTTAAAATTAAAATTTTCAGCGGACGAATGTCCTGAGTATCGGCGCGTTTTTCTGTCATAACAAAAATATTCTCATTTTCGAGAATTTTTTTTGCAGGTAATGCGTCGGGTATTTTTATAGGCATAAATTGACCTCTTTTGTTTATATTGTTTAATAAAAATTATAGCAGAATATTAATAGAATTTCAAGATATAAAAACCGCCGATATAAAACTATCGGCAGTTTAATGTGATAATACAGTTTCAAAAGCCGTTTCAAAAATTGCCTGCATAACTACTTTTAAAAAACGACGTTTTATTAAATCAAATAACTTTTTACATTACGTCAGGAATTTTAAAATCTAATAAGGCAGACCGCTTAATTTATAGCAATCTGCCTTTTAAAAGCATTACGCATTTAATGTGTATTTACATATTTTTATCCAAAAACTTTTTGTGTGCGGCACGTAATTCCTTTGCTTTTTCTTCGGGTGCCGTAGGGTTGCAATGCGCCCAAGCGCCTGTTTCGGAAGAAGCGTTGAATTTAATCTTATCTGCCGAACGCATCGGTGGGAAAAACTCAACATGGAAATGATAATATTCCGAAGGGTCTTCACCGTTTACAGGTGCGTTGTGCATACACATCATATAAGGAAATTTCATATCAAAAAGGCTGTCAAGCATACCTGTGGTTTCTTTTAAGCATTTTGCAAAGTCTTTTCTTTCATCTTCGGTAAACTCGGCAATATTAGAGCAATGACGTTTAGACATAATGTAAACGCCGTAAGGATATTCGCAGAAGAAAGGTAAAAATACCGTAAAATGCTCGGTTTCAAAAATAATTCTGCTTTCTGCCTCGGTTTCCTTTTCGAGCATATCGCAGAAAATACATTTTCCTGTTTCGGCAATATGCTTTTTAGCACTGTTTACTTCAAGCTGAAGCTTTTTCGGAACGACAGAATAGCCGTAAATCTGACCGTGAGGATGCGGCATTGTAACGCCTACAGCCTCGCCTCTGTTTTCAAAAATAAATACATACTTAATTTTTTCATCTGCTTTAATTGCGTTAAAACGCTCTACCCAAAGGTCAACCAACTTGCCTATATGCTCAACAGGCAATTCGGGTAATGTCACCGTATGCTCGGGAGAGTAGAGAATAACCTCGCATTTGCCGTAAGCGGGCGCTACCTTGAAAAAGTCGGTAGCAACATCGTCAGGCTTTGGCGGATTTTGCGAAAGAGCAGGGAAGTCGTTATCATATTCGTAAACATCGAATTGATCGGGAACTTTGCCCGAACCGGGACAGAAAGGACACCAATCTTTCGGCATCTGCGGTCTGTTTTGTCTGTGAGAAGCAATCATTACCCAATCTTCAATTAAAGGGTGCCATCTTAATTCAGCCATAGTAAGTATCTCCTATATGTAAAAAATTAATCAAATAAAGTCGGTGTAACCTCAACACCGCCGACAGGTCGGATTGAAAGTACATAGCATTTTCCGCTACCGAAAACCTTTTCAATTTCGGTTTTGTATTCATAAAGCATTTCATTAGGAACAAAAGCCTGAATAGTGCCTGCAAAACCGCCACCGTGAACTCTGAAAGCGCCCTTGCCTTTTAAAATCTTCTCGGTTAAAGTAAGCGCTAAAGTAAGCCCTTGTTCATAAGGGTCGGCAGAAGAATGAACATTCTGCAAGCATTGTAATGATGAGCGCCCTGATTCGATAATGGTCTGCTTAAAGCCTTCAAAATCATTGGATTTAAGACATTCTTTAAGTTTTACAGCCCTGCGGTTATCATCAAAAAAGTGTATAGCACGAAGTACGGCACGATCATTAATCTTTTTGCGAAGCTCCGGAATTTTGCTGTAGAATTCCTGTTCGTCGACCTCTCGTAAAACGTCTTTTCCGAAAAACTCGGCTACCGCTTTCATTTCGGTAGGAACAGCCGCGTAATCAGGAGTCAGGTCTGCGTGGCATCCGCCTGTGTCAATAATACAAAGCGAATGATTAACTGCGGTAAAATCAAAATCAACCTTTTCGATAATCGGTTTGGCGGGGTCGTTAAAATCTATGCCGACAAATCCGCCGTATGAACAAGCCATCTGGTCCATAAGTCCGCATGGTTTATTGAAAAAGTTATTCTCGGCATACTGTGAAACAATGGCTTTTTCAACCGAATCCATTTTTTCATCGTTGTAAAGCGAATTTAAAAGAGTACATACAAGCACTTCAAAAGCCGCCGAGGACGAAAGCCCCGAGCCTTTTAAAACGTTAGAAGTAGTATAAGCGTCAAATCCGCCGATTTCATAACCCAAATCGTGAAATCTTGCCGCTACGCCGCGGATAAGCGCAGGTGCGTGTTCAATTTCCTCTGTTTGAGGTGTTAGAATATTAAGGTCGATTATGTCCTCTTTAAACCCCTCTGACTGTATTCTTATAATTCCGTCATTATTCTTTCTTGCAACGGCAATTACATCAAGGTCAACGCCTGCCGCAAGCACACAACCGTGCTGATGGTCGGTATGATTACCGCCGACTTCGGTTCTGCCCGGCGCTGAAAAAAGACGAAGTCCGTCGCCGTCGCCGTATTTTTCTACGAATTTGTCAATAACATAAAAATAGCGTTCCGCTGCATTAGTGCTGTTAGGATAAAGTTTTTTGAAAGTATTAGCGTACTTTCCGGAGGAAAGTTCTGCTTTTAATCCGGCTGCATTATACATAAATTTTCTCCCTTTTAAAAAAATAAACTTTAAAACAATTGTAACATAAAAAAGTTCTCTATACAAGATTTTTTGAATAACTTTTTGATTTTTTTGGTATTATTATGCTTTTATTTGCAAAATATGATAAAAACCGACCGAAATTTAATTCGGCCGGTTTTTTCTATCTTTCTTCAAACATTGAAACTAATTACCATTTATCCGACGCAAACGGATCTGTGTTAGCAACAGGATCGGTGGTTCCTTGTGTAGGATCCTCCGGAGAAGCTGCGATAATATCAAGAGATTCGTATTTTGCAAGTTCTAAACTCAATTTTTCAAATTTCATTATAAACTACCTCCGAATATCAGTCGTTAGCAGCTGCCCAAGCGTCGACAAGTCCTTTGTATTGCTCGTATTTAGCGACATTATCCGGATCTGCATCCACTTTAGTTGCGCCCGCAACAAATGCGTCTGCAATATCCGCTACTGTTTTGGTAGTAGATGTTGCTGAATAGAGATATGTACCGTCTTCTAATTTTACATAAGCGCGTGCAGTAAACTCTCTGTTGTAGTTTGTATCTTTAATGCCTACGATTGAACCTACAAATTCATTGTTTGCCCAAAGCGTATTTGATAAATAAGGTACTGCTACTGCGTTTCCTACTTCGGCACCGTCCGTAATTTCTGCGTCTTCAATTGTGAGGTAGTCGCCGATTTTATCTTTAGGTCCTATAAGAGTACCTTTTTCTACTATTGTGCCTTCGATTTTTGATGTATCAAAGGTTGTGTAGAATCTGATACCGCAAACAGTACCAAGTCTGATTGAAGCAGTTGCCGATGTTGAAAGAGCGTCTGTTACAGCGCCTTTTTCTTCAGGTACGTAATCAGCAACTTTTGTCAAAACGAACTTATCAATATATGAACCCGAACTTGTTCCGGTTTTTGAAATAGTAAATTTAAGTGTTAAATCGGAACCTGATGAAACCAAAACATTTTCTGTTAAAGTAGGATTGCAATAATAAGAGTTACTGCCAACTTTGGTGGTTAAATCACCGAAGTCTATTGAACCTGCGGACTGTTCTTCACCGGTTTCATCAAAAGCAGTTACCGAATAAGTGCTTCGTGAACCTGATACATTTCTTGAGAATAATGAAATTCTGTAATATCCGGTTGTTACATCTGTAAATTTATATGTTACATAATGTCCGACTGCAGGATTTGAAGAATCGTGAACTACATAGATAAGCGATCCTGTACTTGTATCGTTATTGGAACTTTTAGGATTGAGCGTGCCGGTATAACTGCCGGTATATACATTTTCTGCTTCAAAAGTATATACGGCAAGAGTTTCGACCGATGTACCTTCACTCGAAGGAGAAGCATATTTAGTAGGCGTCGACTTTAATCTTTGATAGAAGGTGTAAGTGGTAGCAGGGGAAAGACTGCTGAATACATTACTGTCCTGCCAATTTGTACCGTCTTTACTGTACTGATAAGCAGAATTTGCAACAAGTGTTACAGAATCTGCGGTTTTGCTTTCAACTACAGGCGCTTCGGGAGCAAGTTGCTCTTCTCTTGTTGATGATACTGCAAAGTATGTGATATCATCTGTAAGAGTGATTTCTGTATTTGCAGGAATTAAAGTATCTGCGTCGTCTTCCGTTACCCAGCCTGCAAATTCTCCCTCTGCAATAGTTGCGTTAGGGGTTGTGAGTTTTCCGTTTTCATCTGCATATATAACCTGATCGCCGTCTGCACTGCCTGAAAATGTACCTGCATATTTTTCATAAGTAATAACAATATTATCAATATAAACAACAGTATTAGTTGAATCGTTGCAGAATACCAAAATTGCATTGCCGATAGTGTTATATAAAGATGGAGTCAGCGCTGAAAGGTCATAAGTAACCGTTGCAGGGGTTGTGGTAGTAGCGATATTCTCTGTAAGACCTAAATGAGTTCTTGTTGTAAGTTTAATGCTTGAAACATTATCACTAATACCGGTTCTGCCGTTTGTGTTGATAGTTCCGGTAGCGTCAGACCAGATTGTATATGATATGGTTTTAACCTTTTTGCCTTGTAAAACATCGCCGATAAAGAAACCGTAGTTCTGCCATTGCTTACCCGCCATTTTGATAACATTGCCGTCTGTATAACTGCTATCAACTTCGGAATAATCAATAACACCGCCTGTTACATTGCTCGAATTTGTTGATACAGGTACAGCGTCTGTTAATACTGTATCAAAATCCAATACTTTTGTGTAAGTGCTTTCGTCAGCACTTGCTGCAATTGCCAAAGGTATTATACTGAATACCATAAGCAACGAAAGGGTTAATGCCAAAAATTTCTTCATAGTGTTTTCCACTCCTTTTTAAAATAAATATTATAGTTCATTTATAATTATATATTTTATAAAAATTTATTAAATGGATTTTTTTGTAGTAAATTATGAATTAATTGCTTAATTTACCTTTATGGGAACTGTTATTTACAATTTATAGAAAGTAAACAAAAAAAGTTGACAGTTTCAAAAAAATGTGATAAATTAATCTTGAAATGAGGTGGCAAAGTGGAAATAGGGCAGTATTTATATAAACAAAAGGACGGCGGATACAGTGATGAACCGCTGAAAGTAAATAATGTTGGCTATTATAAATCAGCCGGCAATGTCATGCACATTGATAATGAATATTATGACGACTACCTTATTATATATAATTTACACGGAGCGGTTGAAGTGTGGAACGTGTATAACTGCCATAAGTTGTCTGACGGAGATATTACTGTAATTCCACCCGGGGTTCGGCATAAATTCAGTTATTTTAAGAGAGAAAATTCCGAGTATTATTGGTGCCATTTTTCAGGTACCGTAGCAACCGAAATTATTAAAAAGACTATTGATTCGCATGGCACGAGTTTTCATATCGGCTGTTATATGAATATCGCCCAACTTTTTATAAAAATTTATGAAAGTATGCTTAATAACAGCGAAGATGTTACTAATCATCTGCTTTATACTTTATTGTTTTCAGTCAGCGCATTGGCTGACAGTCCTCTGAATCCGGATTCGGATGAGAATGTTTCGGATATTCTTAAATCGGTAGTTTATATTCAGAATAATTATAATAAAGATATCAGCGTTGATATTTTAAGCGAAATGTGCCATTTGAGCAAGTATAATTTTATGCGCAAATTTAAAACCATTACAGGCAGTCCTGTGCATAAGTTTATAACCGATTACCGTATGATGCAGGCAAAAAGGCTTCTTTCAACAACCGAGCTTAATGTAAAGGAAGTGGCTTTGCACATAGGTTTTGTAGACAATATGTATTTTTCGCGTGCGTTTAAAAAACATTTTGGAATAAGTCCTACGGAGTATAAAGACAAGGCGATAAAGTAAAAATATTAAATAAAGTCGGTTTTTGATAAATTTCTTTATTTTTTTGAAAAAAATGCTTGACTTTTTATGCTTGCTATGGTATATTATTTAAGCGCTTGAAAAAAGCGGTTAATATGCTGGTGTAGCTCAGTTGGTAGAGCAGCTGATTTGTAATCAGCAGGTCGGGGGTTCAAGTCCGTCCACCAGCTCCATACTCTCTTATCAAGTCTGTTAAGGACTTGAACCCTAAGAGGGTTTTAACGTTAAGAAAACTTGTCGGTGACAAGTTTTTAGTTAAAAGCGGCGAAACAGCTGTGCTGTAAGCCATTAGCACACGAACGAAGTGACGTGGGCGTGTCCGTCCACCAGCTCCATTTTCTTTTTATAAGAAAATTTAATTAAATATGGGAGTGTTCCCGAGTGGCCAAAGGGGGCAGACTGTAAATCTGTTGTCTCTGACTTCGGTGGTTCGAATCCACCCGCTCCCACCAAACAAATAAGGACTCGCAAAAGCGAGTCCTTATTTGTTTGTGTTTGTGTCCGCAAGGACACAACTTCGTTTGAACGCTTGCGGTCAACATCATTTTGTATGAAGTACGAACACCGTTCCGATTTGGCGGACGCAAAACTTGAAATTGCCTTGAAGGAGGCAAGCGAAACCGGTAAATGGCTCGAAATGCTTTATAAAACCGAGTATATAGATGAAGTAACTTATAAGAAAATCAACAAAACTTGCTCTACGATTAGAATTTTGCTTATTACTTCAATAAAAACTGCAAAGAAGAATAACAATAGCGTATGAACTTTATTTATTGTCAATATCGAAAGAGTATACGTCTGTATTATGATTTTAACGCCTTGCTTTTTATCTTGTACTAATATTTAAAATATTCTTAAATATTTTTAACTAATTTTCATAAAAGCGTTTGTTTTGGGTAATTTTTTTATTATAAATCATTGAAAAAACGTTAAAATAGTGTTATAATTTTTTCAAAATTTAAGAGTATTATTTTACACTTTAGTGTTTAAATATGCTTTTTATAGGAGGTTTTGTTTTATGTTTAATGCAGAAAAGGTAAAAGATCAGTGCGTTGCTTGGATAAGGGATTTTTTCGAGCAAAACGGAAAAGGTTGTAATGCGGTTGTCGGTATTTCAGGCGGCAAGGACAGTTCGGTTACTGCGGCGCTTTGCGTTGAGGCGCTCGGAAAAGACCGTGTTATCGGAGTGCTTATGCCTTGCGGCGAACAGCATGATATTGATATGGCGTATTTGCTTGTAAATCATCTTGGCATCAAGCATTATGTTGTGAATATCAAAGACGCAGTCGAGGGATTGAAAAACAGTATTCCGAAAGAACTTGAACTTTCAAAACAGAGCCTTACAAATCTGCCGGCAAGAATTCGTATGTCGACTGTTTATGCAATTTCACAAAGTTGCAACGGCAGGGTGGCAAACACCTGTAATATGTCGGAGGATTGGGTTGGCTATTCCACACGTTACGGCGACGCGGCAGGAGATTTCAGCCCGCTTATGCACCTTACTGTGCAGGAATTAAAAGAAATCGGCAGAGTTTTGGGACTGCCCGACGCACTTGTTAATAAAGTTCCGATTGACGGACTTTGCGGTAAAACCGACGAGGAAAACCTCGGCTTTACTTATGCGGAACTTGACCGCTATATTCGTACAGGCGAGATAGACGACCTCAACAAGAAAGCAAAGATTGACGATATGCATAAGAAAAACTTGTTTAAAATGCAGATGATGCCGGGATTTGAACCGAATTTTGATTGAGAATAAATTAAACAGGACTGTGAAACCGAAATTCACAGTCCTGTTTTTTTATATACCGATTGCCAAGTGTACTCTTGAATGAAACAGCGATTTGCAGTTTATATGACTTACAAGGAATAAAACTATTCCTCTGCGCCTATATAGGTAAATCTTTTTACTTTTTTACCGTCGTGAATAACTTCCTCGTCCCACATTTTATAAGGGCGCACCCATAAGCCGCCGTCGCCGTAAAGCGCACGATATACAACCATTTTTTCGAGCGTTTCGGAATGAGTTGCAATGTCAATCAGTTCATATTTGTTACCTTTAAAATGTTTATAAATTCCTTTTTTCATACAAATTCCTTCTATAATGCTGTATTGTCGCAAGATTTTATTTTCAAATGTACCTATTGGAATTTTTTTGAATTTGACTTATTTAGTGTATAATAAGTTTGTTTTTAGCAGCAGAAGCTTATATCGAGAGACTTTGCTGTTTTAATTAATTGATGGTCGGCAGGTACAGGTTTGCTTAAATGTTGCTATATAAATTATATTGCTTATTTTTCAAATTGTCAAACAAATTGTGTATTATCATAAATAAACAAATTTATCGTATTTTTAAGACTTGTACTGAAATCAGTATGAAGTCTTTAGTTTTATCTTGTTTTTATTGAATTCAATCTATTTATAATTTTTGTGTAATTTGCATATTAATAATAACAAAAAGTACGTACATTACGCGTATAATTTGCGTACAATTTGTGAATTTTTCTTTTTTGATAAAAATAATTATATTCATGTTTGTTCTATACACCCTATCGGGTGCAATATCATTATATTTTTAAATAAATCATACCCGATAGGGATTAAAATATGTGTTTTTAATGTTAAATATCCCCCGAAAATATAATAAAACCGTCGCTAACGATTTGTTTTTTCCACAAGTAAAAGTTGTGGATTTTTTAATTTCTAAAAAAATATTTTCACATAAGAATAATTTTTTCTCAAAATTCGCAACTCATCTTTCATATTTACTTTGTAATAAATTGCAGCTTATCGGCTGCGGAAAAGGGAACAGGGTTCGAATCCCTATACTAAATTATAAAAAAATAACCAACCCAAAAGGATTGGTTATTTTTCTGGCAGCGGAATAGGGATTCGAACCCCAACAAACAGAGTCAGAGGGTAAAATTGATGCTGATTGTGTTAATAAATATTTATAATCAGCGTCTGTTTAATGAAGAAAAACCTTTGTATTACAGGATTTTAAAAGTCTGTAATACAAAGGCTTTTTTACTGTTTGAGGGGACATTTAGGGGACGGTTATCTATATAATAGAAGCATAACACTTTTTAAAATCAACGATGAAATAGATAATTATATTTTTTCTTATTTCAAGATTTTCTTGCTTAACTTTTTCTGTCGCTTTTATTATTTTTCGAATAAAAGTTCAATTCTTTTCTTCGTTTTCGGAGTTTGAGGAGTGATTTTTTGCAGGAAGAACAATTTCTTTTAAAGCTAACCAAACCGGATTATGGCTTTCTTCAAACTCTAAAGATTTTATGAAAGATATGCTTTAAAGTTTTAAGAAATAAAATGAAGGAAAAGAGAAAAAATTTTTTGTAAAGAAAATTGAAAATCTTTAAAAAATATGTTATGATTATCAAAAATTGCAGATTTTTATAAAATATGGTACTTGTTACAGTGAAGATATATAAAAATTTCTTTGTAAAAAATTCCTCAAATTGATAGTCGCTTGTACTGTTTATCGGACAAAAGGCTTTGTATAATATAGATATAGCCTTCCTAAATTGCCAAAGTGAAGTTCGGATTTTTGAGTGAAAAACCGAGAATAACCCGAAGTTCACCTTGACAAAAGAGTATGGTATATATAGATATTTCAAGATTTTCAGAGCCTGAGGAA
>JAXJVH010000003.1:0-51185 GCA_036308645.1 Acutalibacteraceae bacterium
CGTTTGTGACAAAGTTCAAATTTACTGCGGATTTTTTCGGGCAAAGGGTCGGTTAAATCATCGCCGAGCATATCAAATGCAGAAGCAACGCATTTTTCGATATATTTTGAGTTCATTCCCTCGGTGGTGTGATAAATCGGACGTATTTTGTCGCTTTCGACAGGCTCTACCGATGGACTTGACATTTCTTTGCGAAAAAAGTTTCCCGTTATCTTGCCGAAAAACAAAAATTCGCCACCCCTGAAAATCTTTTCAGCGGTATATTTTGTGTTAAAAAGTGTGACGAACATATTTGTCATACCGTCGGTAACGGTGAATTTATAAAGTGTAAGTCCTTTGCGAATACGCACCGCCGATACTTTCGTGGAAACATACCCTTTTACGCAACAGTTTTCCCCCAAGGGAGCCTCGGAAACAGAGTAGCATTTACTCCAATCCTCATAATGGCGAGGATAAAATTCAAGCAAATCACGCACGGAAATTATGCCGAGTTTTTTAAACTGCTCGGCACGTTTTGTTCCAACGCCTTTTAAATTTGCAATGTTATAATCGTCTAAAACCATTTTATCACCGCCTAAATTAATTTTCGGTTATTAACCTTGCGTCATTCCGAACAAGTTGCAGGAATCTTTTAGGATTTTTAGGAAAGATTCTTCGACTTTGCTACGCTCCGTTCAGAATGACGAGGTAAAAGCCTTCCCCTTGAGGGGAAGCCTTTTTGTTGTGATAATCCTATTTGATTTTGTAGGGGCAACCCTGTGTGGTTGCCCGATCCATTGGCAATAGGTTTATAATGTAAGCCCAACTAACTATAAAATTACATTAAATCATACAAAGATTATCTTGCGTGTCGAGGCTCTCGACTGATGGTGAAAGAAAAGCATTGGCAATAGGTTTATAATGTAAGCCCGGCAAATTTTAAAACTATATTAAAACTATAAATGATGGTGAATAAAAAAAGCGGATTGGGAAATCCGCCTTTTTTATGCCTTTTAAAAGGCTATTCAACTGAAATAATGTAATAATAAACAGGCTGACCGCCGGGGATAAGCGTAATTTCCGCTTCGGCAGGAAGTTTTGCTTCAAGCGCCTCTTTTGCTTTCACCGCTTCGTCCTCGGAAATATCCTCGCCGTAAATCAGCGTTACAAACTGACTGTCTTTTTTAAACAAAGATTTTGTAAGTCTGACAACCGCCTTTTCGGCGTCCTGCTCAACGAATGAAAGTTTACCGTTGTCAAGTGCCAAAATCTCGCCCTGTTTAATTTTATGTCCCTCGTAATCGGAATCACGAGCCGCAAATGTGATACTTCCCGAACCTACCGCGTCAGCCGCAGCCTGCATTGTATCAGCATTTGTATCGGTATCGGCGTCAGGGTCAAACATAAGCATAGCAGATATGCCCATAGGTATTGATTTAGTCTGCAAAACAACAACCTTTCTTGTAGCAAGACGTGTGGTTTGTTCAGCCGCCATAATAATGTTTTTGTTGTTAGGCAAAACGAATACGGTCTTTGCAGGAGTAAGTTCAACCGCGCGCAAAATATCGTCGGTAGACGGATTCATTGTCTGACCGCCTGATACAACGTGGTCTGCGCCGAGGTCTGTAAACAATCCCTTGATACCCTCGCCTGCCGCAATGGCAACAAAGCCGTAATCCTTTTCAGGCTTTACGGGAATATATTCACCGTTATCATCCGACTGAACGGTCGACTCAATCTGTGCGTTCTTTTTTGCATCTTCATGCTGTTCACGCATATTCTCAATCTTCATATTGATAAGCGAGCCGTTTTCAAGACCTTTTTGCAAAGCCTTGCCCGGATTATCTGTATGAACATGAACTTTAATAATAGACTCGTCATCAACAACTACAACGCAGTCGCCGATAGTTTCAAGATAAGCGCGCAAAGTGTTTGCGTCGTCTTTTTTGCCAGATTCTTTTTTAACAATAAACTCGGTGCAATAAGTAAAAGTGATTTCGCCTTCCCATTCGGCAGCCGCATTTGAAGCGGTCTTTTTCTCGGCAGGAGCGTTTGCTAAAGCGTTGTCGCTTGCAATCATTTCACCTGTTTTGAAAACAGATAACATACCCTCAAAAATCTTTACAAGACCTGCGCCGCCTGCGTCAACAACGCCGGCTTTTTTAAGAACAGGCAAAATTTCGGGCGTTTTAGCCAAAGCGGCTTTTGCGCCGTCAACTGCGATTTCAAAAACTTCCGTAAAATCGGTTTTTCCGTTTTTAACCGCCTCTTCGGCAGCCTCGCCCGCTTCGCGAACAACGGTAAGAATAGTACCCTCGGTTGGTTTCATAACCGCGCCGTAAGCGGCTTTTGTGCCTTTTTTAAGCGCTTGTGCAAGTTGCTCGCCGTCGGCGGTTTCGCAATCTTTAAAGCCTTTTGAAAAACCTCTGAAAATAAGCGACAAAATAACGCCCGAGTTACCTCTCGCTCCTCGAAGAAGAGCGCCTGCAACTGTTTTTGCAACCTCTGAAACATTAGCGCCGTTTATTACGTTTAACTCTTTTGCCGCATTGCCGATAGTAAGCGACATATTAGTACCCGTATCGCCGTCGGGAACAGGGAAAACATTAAGTTCATCTACCGCTACACGATTGTTTGAAATATTATTAGAACCTGAAATTACGGCTTGTTTTAAAATATCACCGGTAATCACTTTGCAAATCATCCTTTCAATGTTGATTATATATTAATCATTGATATTCATTCCGTCGACATGAACGGTAACTTTGTTTACCTGAATACCTGTTGCTTCTTCAACGGAATATTTAACCTTATGAACTATGCTTTTTGAAATAGCGTTTATATTTACACCGTACATAACGGTAATATACAAATCAACATTGATTTTATCAATGTTTCCGGTAACGATGATACCTGTATCATTGTAATGCTTTTTTGAAATAATGTTGCGGATTTTCTGTGTGCCTTTTGCAACCATACCTGCAACGCCGTAACACGATGTTACCGCATTTCCGATAAATTCTGCAAAAAATTCATTTTCTATAACGATTTTGCCATATCTTGTTTCAAAACTGATCATAACTTTCGTCCTTTCTTTATCGGTTATTTTAAATATATTTTTTCTATATTATAATATGGGTCGCTGATTGAAGAAATAAGTTCTTTTGAAAAATTTTCGCTGTAACTTACCGTTCCCAATCGGAACACAAGCGGAATAAAAGGAGTCTCACTTGAAAAATTATCAAGCATTTCTTTTACGGAAATTTCGCCTTTCATATAATTTTCATAAATGTCGGAAAAATCAACGTATCCCTCTAACTTTTTCTTATCCTTTTGTTTATAATTATACGCTATGTTTTTAGGGTAACTTAACAAGTTAGAGTAATCAAAACTTTTTGTAAGCCGAACCTCGGCAACATAAAGTTGATAGTCGCCTTTTTTTATAGCGGTTTTATAATCGTTTACAGATAATCCGTTTAAATTAATTTTAATTCCGCAGGCTTTAAAATGCTTCACAAGGTTAGAAGCCACCATACTCTGAATGTTATTTTCTTTATTATAAAGTAATGAAAGTTCTACAAATTCGCCGCTTTCATTCTGATAATATCCTTGCTTGTCAAGTTTTGAAAAGCCGCTTTTTTTAAGATATTCCAAAGCCGAAGGCACATTATCCTCAAGATTAAATATGTTTTTTTCATCTTTAATAATGTTGTTGCCTTCATTGTAAAGAGAAAGCGCAGGCTTTGAATTGGAATAATAACATTTTTCGGATATATCCGTTCTGTCAGCCGACAGCGACAATGCTTTTCTGATGTTCTTATCGTTAAGCGTTCCCGACTTCTGATTAATTCCTATATAAACCAAATTAGTAAGGTTAACGCTTTTAGAAGCGCCTTTAAGTTCAGGCATTTCCATAGCGTCAAATCCGCTGTAATAAACGTCAATCGACGATGAACGAATAAGATATTCGAGCGCGTCGTAATCGGGAATATTTTTTAAAGAAATTGTATTAACAGGCTTGTCCTTGAAATAATTTTCGTTTGCTTTAAGCGAATATTCGCCCTTGTTATCAACAAAAACATATCTTCCAGAGCCTACCGGCGGAACGGCTTTGCCGTCGTCGTTTGTTTTATCGGCAGTACCTTTTTTAAGTATCGGAAAATCAAGCAGGCAAGCGGCGTTTTTATCATATCTTTTAAGCGTAATATAAATCTTGCCGCCGGAAGCAGAGTAACTTTTAATGTTTTCAAGTTGATTTACATAATCGCCCACTTTGGCTTTTTTACATCTTTCAATCGAGTAAATAACGTCGTCTGTAGTGATGTATGAGCCGTCCGAAAACTTATAACTGTTTATAGATACGGCAACCTCTTTTCCGTCAATCGAAATATCGCTTGCGATAAGGTTTTGCGGGTTTAAATCATTATCAAGTTTTACAAGCGAATCAAACAAAAGCGAACAAATGCCTCTGTTTCCGGCGCTTTCGGCTTTATAAGGGTCTAAACTGTCGGAATAACTGAAATAAAGCGACAATGTTTTACTGCTTTTGCTTTTTTCTTTTTTATCAGACTCTTTATCCGCAGAATTTGCGGAAGTTACACCGCTGTTGCCGTTGTTTGAAACGGTATTATCGGGAGTTGCGCTTGTTGAACAAGCAGCCGCTGAAAAACAGATGATAGCGCAGATAATCAGCGCCGTAACTTTTTTCAATTTCAAACTCACTCCCACTATCTTGACTGTTCATTTTATTATATCACATAACATAAAATTAATCAATCAATTTTTATTCTTCTTCAAGTTTTGAAGTGCAATGCGGACATCTTACTGCTTTTATGCTGATTTCACTTTGGCAGTAAGGGCAAATTTTTGTTGTAGGCGCTTCTTCGGGCTCTCCGTTTTTATAGTGCGAAATTTCTTTTAATTTATCGTTAAATTTATTAATTATACGCACTATAACAAAAACCACGAATGCGAGAATTATAAAATTAATAAGCGCGGTAATAAATGCACCGTATCTTATTGTAAGTTCATCACCGAGGTCCACTGCAAGTTTTGAAAAGTCGATATGACCTGTGAATATGCCGATAATAGGGTTAAAAATGTTTTCAACAAGTGAAGTCACCACATCTTTAAGTGCAGTACCGATGATAACGCCGATAGCCATTGAAAGGGCATTACCCTCTGTTAAAAATTTTTTAAAGTCCGCAAAAAATGTTGATTTTTTCTTTTCCTTAGCCATTTTTGATTTCTCCTTGTATTTTTAAATTTATATTTTTGAACCTTTAGAGCCTTTTTGTCCGAAAGACATACTGTTTTCCAAAATGTTTGTATCAAAAGAAAATTTTAAATTCTCTTTTGTTCTTGCTCTTTTAAATCCGAGTTCAATTATTCTGTCAAGCAACGTTTTATATTTAACGCCTTTAGGCTCCCAAAGATAGAATGAAAGCGAGCCGGGAATGGTGTTAATCTCGTTTACATACACTTTGTCTTTTGCGGTGTCATATAAAAAGTCGATACGCACTACGCCGTTGCAACCAAGCGCTTTAAAGGTTTTTTCAGCGTAAGTTTCGACATCTTTTTTGATTTTATCGGTAATATCGGCAGGAATTTTGCGTGAAAGCGATGCCATACCGCTTGATTTTGCACCTGTAGCCTTTGAACCGCCTTTAGTACCTTTAGCACCTTTTTCGCCGCCCTTGTATTTATCGTCATAAGACAAAATTTTACCTGTCATAACCGGCTCTTCAATAACCGAGGTTTCGCAATCGTCGGTATCGCCGACAACCGAGCAGTTTAATTCACGAAGTTCTGTTACCGCCGGCTCAACAATAATTTTAGAAGCGTAATTCATAGCGTCTTTGACAGATGAGATAAGTTCATCTTTATCATCTGCCTTTGAAATGCCGACCGACGAGCCTAAATTTGCAGGCTTAACAATAACCGGATAACCGAATTTATCTTCAATTTCTTTTAAAATACCCTCTTTTTTTGCAACGTATTCCTTTGCATAAAACTGAACGCAATCAAGAACGGGAACACCGGCTTTTTGCAAAACATATTTACATACCGCTTTATCCATACCGACTGCCGCCGAAAGAACGTCGCAACTTGCATACGGAATACCCAAAAGTTCAAACCAGCCGACAACCGAGCCGTCCTCACAGTTAGTGCCGTGAACAACAGGAAAAGCAATATCAACCGAAGAAATAACCTTTTTAAAAAGTCCTTTTTTAAGTTCAACTATATTAAATTTATCACCCTGCTTTACCATAGTAACATTTTGCGATTTTTCAAGGAGTGCGGGAATATTGCGGAATTCATCAATGTTTTTCATATTTTCGCTATGATACATCTCGCCGTTTTTGGTAATGTAAACAGGAATAATATTGTATTTTTCCGTATCCATAAAATTCATAGCCTGAACCGCCGAGATTACCGCGACCTCGTGTTCAACAGAACGTCCGCCGAAAAATACAGCAACATTGGTTTTCATTTATATCAAATCCTTTCTGCGATGTGGTAAATTTTATAATGATGTTTGAAGATTTGTTTGATTTTGTAGTATGCGGGTTCATTTAAAATTTTTTAATTTTAAAACTCTTTACTTTGCATAGTTATCGGGTAAATCATTTTCAAAAATGACTACCGTATTTTTATCGCACATCGGGCGGAAAATTTCCACTGCGTCGTTAAAGGTTTTTGCAATATAAAGATTTTTTTCATCAAAACCGCCTGCCAAAACGCCTTTTTTAATAGGCACAGAGCGTTTTTCACCGACCAAAATTATAACATCGGCATTTTTTGAAGCCTCAAGACCGAGCGCCTCGTTACATTCTTCCTCTTTTTCGCCGAGTTCAACAAGTCCCGGTGTAACAACAATTCTTTTCATAGGACTAAACGAACCGATTACACGCATTGCTTCTAAAGACCCCGACGGATTCGCATTATAAGCATCGTCAATAAGCAAAGCGCCGTTTATAAAAGGCTTTAATTCCAATCTATGCTCGGTGGCTTTAAGGCTTTCAACCGCATATTTAATATCGGTATCGCTCATTCCCATATCCAGCGCAATGCCGACCGCCGCCATAATATTAAGCACGTTATGAGAGCCTAAAAGTTCGGTGGAAAGGTCGATTGTTTTATCCTTATATTTAACCGTAAACGAAAGTCCGTTTTTGTCGCATTTTACATTGCTTGCAACAATATCGGCGTCACCGCCAATTGAGTAAGTCACGCTGTCATACTCGCCGACTTTAGCGCAAATATATTCATTATCGGCGTTAAGATACATTTTACCGCCGTTTTTCTTTACTTCATCGGCAAGTTCAAATTTTGTTTTTGTAACGTTTTCAATCGAGCCGAAAGTGTTAAGATGTTGCGGTCCTACCGAAGTGATAACGCCTGTGGTCGGGTGAGCGATTTCGCAAATTTCCTTAATATCGCCGACATTTTTCGCACCCATTTCAACCACAAAAACCTCGGTTTGCGGAGTTAAATGATTACGAACGGTAATAACCACGCCCATTGGGGTGTTAAAACTGCCCGGAGTAATAACGGTATTAAATTTTTCGGATAAAATTCTGCCTAAAATATACTTTGTCGAAGTCTTTCCGTAAGAGCCTGTAAGTCCGATAATTTTCATATCGGGTTTTGATTTTAATATTTTTTTCGCGTCGTTTATGTAATGCTTTTTTATTCCCTTTTCAAGCGGTGCGTTTATAATATTCAAAAGGCAGGCGAAAAAAGGTGAAAAAAGCAAAACCAAATTTGCAATTACAACGCAAGCCGCAGAAGAGAGTAAACTTGTTTCAGAAAGTGTTAAAATAATGCCGAAAATTATAATTGCGGTTACATAAAACCTTTTTATTCTTGCGGTAAAAGCAATTTTCTTTTTCGCATTTTTCAATTTATAAACCGTATAAAAAATCCTTATTGCCGAGAAAACCGCCGAGGCAATCAAAACTGCGACGCTTATTTCAAAAATCGCAAGATTAACCACTACGGCGCAGCCGAAAAGCGACCACACCGAAATCATATTAAATTCATCTTTGAAATAGTCGAAAAATCTACTGTTATAATAGGAGTTTAACTGTAAAAAATGAAGTTGTCTTGTCAAGGTTACAAGCGCTGTTGCAAAAAGCAGTACGGCGCTTATTAATAACAGGATATTGTCCATTTTACTTTCCTCCTAACAAAAAACTTTGTAAAATTGCGTCGGTTTGTACGGGGTTTTCAATAAAATTCCAATGCGTAAGTTTCGGCATTACAACCAAACCGCAGTCTTTTATCTCTTTTTCCATTATTTTTGCCATCCAAAGCGGTGAAGCGGTGTCACATTCACCCCAGATAAGCAAGGTAGAAGCGTTTATTTTATGCAATTTATCCGTAACGTCGCTGTTTATAAGATTAACCAAAGTTTGCCTCATAACAGGCGGTGCAGATTTATAATCAGCCGAGCCGAAGTGACTGCGAAGTTTATCAAGCGTATCGGCGGTAAAATTGCGAATAATCGGAAGAGTTAAAACACGCCGACAGGTTTTATAAACGGTCTGACGGACTTTTTGTTTAAAAGTCTTTTTTGATTTTATGCCTGCCGCACCGAAAAGCACTACCTTTTCAGGCGAGCAGTAGCCGTCTGCACACATATTCAAAATTGTGCGTCCGCCGTTTGAATGACCTATCATAATCGGATTTTTAAGTCCGATTTTATCCATAAATTCCTTTGTTATTTTGCAGTAATCATCGGGTGTCAGCGGCTCTTTCGGAAGTTCCGATTTACCACAGCCGGGTGCGTCGAGAGAAATGCAGCGAAAATGCTCCGATAACGGTGTAATCATACGTCTAAACGAATCGAGCGAAGCACCCCAGCCGTGCAGAAAGAGTATATCCTCACCCTGACCGCAGATTTCATAATTAAGTTTTATTCCCATTACCTCTACGGTCATAAGTATATACTCCTTTTTAATATTATGTGTAATTAATAATATTCATCAAATTCCCGTTTTATCGGATTTTGTTCAATGTATTTTCGTATTTCGTATAATTCCTGTTCATTGCGAATAATATGGTCATAATATGATGTTTGCCATAAATTAAAACCGACCTTTTTATTTGACAATCTTTTTAAAGCGGTTATCACTCTTGGTATCAACTGCGTAGGACGTGACGACCTCGGCACGCCGTTTGATTGATTAAATATCAATATCAAATGAATATGATTAGGCATTATACAGTATATATCTACAGTAACATTTTGATAAGCAGTGCCAATGCTTTTAATAAAGTTATCAACAACTATTCCACAGTTTGAAAGTATAATTTTCGGTGCGCCGAGGTCGTCGCACCCTACAATTTTACTTAAAATCTGCTTTCTATCTTTTGTGCATATCGTTATAAAATATGCACCGATTTCAGAATAATTGTAATTTTGCAAACGCAAATTTTTTCTTTTTTACAAATCATTTATCATAATAATTCTTATATAGTCTATCCACCGACAAAGTAATATCCCACAATTTTTGGCAATCAAGTAGGTTGTGAGGGTGAGACGGCATATAAATTCCAAACCAACTTCACGGGAGCGGAATTAAAATTATTTAGATCTGTGCAACATTTTCATTCTTTGTTCTTTTGAAAGCACCATTTTACGCAGGCGGATTGATTCGGGAGTTACCTCTACCAATTCATCGTCCTTGATAAATTCAAGCGAACGCTCAAGCGAGAGAATTGACGGCGGAGTTAAACGCAATGCTTCGTCTGAGCCTGAAGCGCGGGTATTGGTAACGTGTTTTTTCTTACAAACATTGCATACAAGGTCTTCGGCTTTCGGATTTTCGCCAACTATTTGTCCCTCGTAAACCTCAACGCCCGGACCTACGAAAAGTCTACCTCTGTCCTGTGTGTTAAACAATCCGTAACTTGAGGTTGTACCTGTTTCAAACGCAACGATTGAGCCTGAATTACGCTGCTCAATCTCGCCCTTAAACGGCTCGTAATCTGCGAAAATATGATTCATAATTCCGTTGCCGTTTGTATCGGTCAAAAATTCGGAACGGTAACTCATAAGACCGCGGGCAGGGATTTTAAATTCAAGATGCGTCATACCTGTTTCACGAGAACCCATATTAATAAGTTCTGCCTTGCGGTTGCCGAGTTTTTCCATAACTGCGCCGACATAGTTTTCAGGCACTTCAATCATCAAAAGTTCGATAGGCTCTAAAGTTTCGCCGTTAGGTCCTTTTTTGAAAATTACCTGCGGACGGGACACCTGAAATTCATATCCCTGACGGCGCATTGTTTCAATAAGTATCGAGAGGTGCAGCTCACCTCGTCCCGAAACTTTGAAAGTATCGGCGGAATCCGTTTCCTCAACACGCATTGAAACGTTGGTTTCAACCTCTTTGAAAAGTCGGTCACGAAGATTACGGGAGGTTACGAATTTGCCCTCTCTGCCTGCGAAAGGCGAATCGTTTACAATAAAATTCATTGCTATTGTAGGCTCGTCGATTTTAACGAAATCCATTTTTTCAATATGTTCGGGGTCGCAGGCGGTTTCGCCGATGTTAAGGTCGGTAATACCCGAAACACACACAATGTCTCCGGCTGCCGCTTCATCGGTTTCAACACGCTTTAAGCCGTCGTAGGTGTAAAGACGGGAAATTTTAACATTCTGCTGTGAATCGTCCTGCTTGCAAAGCACTACCTTGTCGTTAACGTGAACAACGCCGCGTTCAACTCTGCCGATACCGATTCTGCCTACATAATCATCATAATCAATATTTGAAAAAAGCAACTGCAAAGGTCCGTTAGGGTCATTTGTAGGCTCCGGCGCCTCATTGATAATCATATCAAGCAACGGTCTTAAATCAGTACCTTTTTCATGTGGGTCGGTTGACGCGTAGCCGTCCCTTGCCGAAGCGTAAACAACGGGGAATTCGAGTTGGTCGTCGTCAGCGCCGAGTTCAATAAACAAATCAAGCACCTCGTCGACAACCTCTTCGGGACGAGCGCCGTCACGGTCGATTTTGTTAAGTACAACAATAGGCTTTTTGCCAAGACCGAGCGCTTTTTTCAAAACGAATCGGGTTTGAGGCATACAGCCCTCAAAAGCGTCAACAAGCAAAAGCACTGCGTCTACCATTAAAAGTATGCGCTCAACCTCGCCGCCGAAATCCGCATGGCCCGGAGTATCAACAATATTTATTTTATAATCTTTATAATGAATACTTGTGTTTTTCGCAAGAATTGTAATACCTCTTTCACGTTCAAGGTCGTTTGAGTCCATTACTCTTTCGGCAACCGCCTCGTTCTCTCTGAATGTGCCCGACTGCTTTAACATTTCATCAACCAGCGTTGTTTTACCGTGGTCAACATGGGCTATAATTGCAACGTTTCTTAATTTTTTTGTGTCTAACATAAATAAACTTCCCTCAATCACATAATTATACATATACCATTATAGCAAATTCTGATGAATTTACAAGAAAAATTATTAATTTTTTCTGTATTTACTAAAATTTTATGACGTGTGGTGTTTACATAATATAAAAATGTTGAAAACTATGTTGAAAATGTTAAAGTTTTAAAGCCTTTTAACAAAAGGTATTCTGTGTTTTCCAAAATTTTTAAGTTACATAAAAATTATTTTTAACATTTTTTAACACATTTTTAACACAGTTTTTAACCGTAAACCGATATTCTTTTAAATGCTTTTATTCTATCTTATTCCGTAAATGTTGTCTGCTATTTCCTTGAAAATCGGCGCGGCGGTGCTTCCGCCCGATTCGCCGTTTTCGCAAAGCACAACTATTGTATAAACAGGGTTTTCGGCAGGATAAAAACCGCCGAACCAGGTTTGACAAACCGCATTTCCGTTTTTATCGAAAATGCCCGTCTGCGCCGTTGCTGTTTTGCCCCCTGCACCGCTGTTCATCGGCTCTGCGGCTTTTCCCGTTCCGTTTTCAACGGTTTCTATCATATAATCGCAAAGCGTTTTTGCGTCGGTTTCATCTAAAATATAAGTCGGCAGATTTTCCTTTTGCTTTTCAATCAGTTTTCCGCTCGAATCGGTTATCCCCTCTAAAAGCGAGGGTTTAATAAGTTTTCCGCCGTTTGCTATGCACTGAATCATTGAGGCTATTTGCAAAGGCGAGGTCATAATAACGCCCTGACCGAACGAAAAATTAGCAAGTTCGGCAGGCTTTTCGATTAAATCGGAAAGTTTCGGCAAGGCGGCGCCTGTTGAAACAAGCGAGGAGGAAAGTGAAATTTCATTCCCGAAACCTAAACTTTTTGCAAACGAAAGCAAACGTGAAGCGCCGATTTTTTTGCCGAGTTCAATAAAATAGCAGTTGCAGGAAACCGAGAGCGCCTTTTTCATATCCACGTTTTTATGCTGTGACAGGCAATTAAAAACCGTATCGCCGACGGTAATTTTGCCGTTGCACTCGGTTTTTAAATCTATATCATAATAAAGTGCCGCAGCCGCAACGCAAAGTTTAAACACCGAACCGCAGTTGTAAGCGGCAAGCGCACGGTTGTAAAACGGCGACGACGGCGAATCAAGCGAAGCGGAAACATCATTCGGGTTGTAATCGGGACTTGATACCATTGCTCTTATTTTTCCGCTGTTATTATCAAGCACAATAATTGCGCCTTTTTCAATATATTTTTTCGCCGCATTTTCGCATATTGTTTGAATAGATTTATCTATTGTCAGCATAACGCCGTTGCCCTCATATCCCGAATCATCTTCAATTCTCTCGGAATTTCCGATAATTTCGCCCGTAGCGTCGGTATCAAAACTCGCCTTTATTGTTTTGCCCTTTAAAATATCGTTGCAAGACTGCTCAATTCCGCAAATTCCATCGCCGTTTTGGTCGCAGTATCCGATAATATGGGCGGCAATTCCGCTATAGCGTTTAGGTATTTTCACTTTTACCACCGAATTAGAATAAAAATTTTTATTTACCTTTACCGTAACAGGAAAGCCTGTTGAAAGCGTTTTACGGTCGGTTTCATCAATATAATCGGCAACTGCGTTTATACCGCTTGCGGTAGGCGGTACGGCGGCATAATATTCATACTCGCAATTAGTAAGCCGAACTTTGCCGCAGTCAAATATTGTTCCTCGTACCTTTCCGATTTCGGTTGAACGTCGGGAATTATCCGCCGCCGCAGTATAAATTTCATCATAATTTATATAAATAATTCTTCCCACCGCCAACGAAAAACAAATTATTAAACTTAAAAAAACATAAATTATTCTTTTCAAAATTCATCACCTGTGAATATTTTTGCCAAAAAGATGAATATAAAACATTATTTCTGACAAAACTAAATACAAAATATAAGGAGATGATAAAATGCTTGATAAAATCGCATTAATCTTAAGTATTATCGGCGGTCTTAACTGGGGAAGTATCGGTCTTTTCGGATTTGATATTGTCGCATGGATTTGCGGCGGTCAGGATTCAGTTATAAGCCGTATTATTTATACGGTGGTCGGACTTGCCGCGGTTTGGTGCATTTCTTTGTTATTCAGAGATGGCGTAAAAGAAGATTGATAGTTTTAAAAAATCGGCTGTCCTTAAAAAAGGGCAACCGATTTTTTATGCGATTTTTACTGCCTGTCATTTTTTGAGTTTTCATTATAAAATCACTTTATTTTGATTTTAAAAAATAATTATTTTATTAACTTTTATTGCAACAAACTATTGACAAAATAAAAAATATATGTATAATTACAGATGTAATATAACGCTTGTAATTTTTAAAAGAAAGGAAGTTAATATGCCGCCTAAAGCGAAATTTACAAAACAAAAGATACTGGAAACCGCTTTGAATATTGTAAGAGAAAGCGGTATAGAAGTTTTGAGCGCAAGAACGCTCGGAACGGCGCTCGGTTGTTCGCCGCAACCCATATTTTCATATTTTAAAAATATGGAAGATGTGAAAAATGAGGTTATTTCCGCCGCAAAGTCAATTTACGCAAAATATATTAACGAGGGTTTGAAAAAATCCCCTGCTTTTAAAGGCGTCGGAGTGAAATACATTGAATTTGCAAAGGACGAGCCGAAGTTGTTTGAACTTTTGTTTATGTCGGATGTAAATAAAAGCGATATTCCGAACTTTTTACCTGCGAAGGACGATAACTCGCCGTTTATTTTAGAAGCAATAATGAACGATTATAATTTCGATGAAGAAAGGGCGAGAACGCTGTATAATCACATGGCGGTTTATGCTAACGGAATTGCGGTTTTATTCGCAAAAAACGAATGTATTTTTAATATGGAGCAGGTAAGTTTTATGCTTACCGATGTGTTTAAGGCAATATTCATTTCATTAAAAAACAATAATTCTAATAAAAATAACAGGAGTGATTACATTTATGCTTAAAATAGAGAATTTAACCAAAACCTACGGTGAAAAACGCGCGGTTGATAATCTTTCGATACATATTAAGTCGGGTGAAATTTACGGTTTCATAGGTCACAACGGCGCCGGCAAGACCACTACAATTAAAGCGGCTTGCGGAATTTTGAAATTTGATAAAGGCGAAATTTACATTGACGGAGTGAATTTAAAGCAAAACCCGATTGAATGTAAATCCAAAATCGCATATATCCCCGACAATCCCGATTTATACGAGTTTATGACGGGTATCGGTTTTTTGAATTTTACTGCGGATATTTTCGGCGTTTGTGCAAAAGACCGTAGGGAGAGAATAAAAAAATACGGTGACGCTTTTGAAATTACCGATGATTTGGCGCAGCCGATTTCCGCTTATTCACACGGTATGAAACAAAAACTCAGCGTTATCTCGGCGCTTATTCATAATCCGAAACTAATTATTATGGACGAACCTTTTGTCGGACTTGACCCGAAAGCCTCGCACTTGCTTAAAGAAATTATGCGGTCGATGTGTAATAACGGCTCGGCGATTTTCTTCTCTACCCACGTGCTTGAGGTTGCCGAAAAACTTTGCGATAAGGTTGCTATTATAAAAGGCGGAAGACTTATCAAATCGGGAACAATGGAAGAAGTAAAAGGCGATACCTCGCTTGAAAATGTATTTCTTGAATTGGAGGAAGCAAAATGACAAAGGCTTTATTCAAAAAGCAGATGTTAGAGGTCTTTTCTTGGGTTTTTATGGACAAAAAAAGCGGAAAAAACCGAGATTTCAAAGGTATTATCGGCTATGTAATTCTGTATCTGTTTATCTTTGGATTTTTAGGCGTAATATTTTTTAAAGTAGCAGAAAGCCTGTGCGAACCGCTTTTGAATATCGGTTTCGGTTGGCTTTATATGGCGCTTATGAGCCTTATTGCTATTGCAATGGGAGTGTTCGGCAGCGTTTTTAACACTTATTCCTCGCTTTACAAAGCGAAAGACAACGATTTGCTTTTATCTATGCCTATTCCGCCCTCAAGCATTTTAGCGGCAAGACTTTCGGGCGTTTACGCAATCGGTCTGCTTTATGAACTTATCATTATGATTCCGACCGTTATCGTATTCTTTATTAATGCGAAAGTGAACTTTTTGGGAATTTTGTTTACTCTTTTAATTCCGTTTATACTGTCGTTTTTTGTGCTGGTGCTTTCCTGCGTTTTAGGTTTTGCAGTAGCGCTTGTCAGCGGAAAAATTAAAAATAAGAATTTCATCACCGTTGTTTTATCGCTTGCATTTATAGTAGCGTATTACTATGTTTATTCTAAAGCGTATGCGATTTTGCAAAGTATTCTTTCAAATCCGCAGTCTGTCGGAAACGGCATAAAAACCGCTTTATATCCGCTTTATCACTTAGGCAAAGCGGCTTTCGGAAACGTTATTTCAATGCTGATTTTCACAGGCATAATCGCCCTCTTGCTTTTGGCGGTTTACACAGTTTTATCAAAAACCTTTACAAGCCTTGCTACAGAGAACAAAGGCGGGGCAAAAGTAAAATACAAGGCGAAAGCGGTAAAACAGGGAAACGTAACCGGCGCTTTGTTTAAAAAAGAACTCCGCCGTTTTTTAGGCAGTCCTACTTATATGCTAAACTGCGGCTTGGGGCTTATATTAATGCCGATTTTGGCGGTTGTTATTCTGATAAAAGCCGATATGTTTAAAGAGATGATTTCGGCTATTGAACCGGCAAAAGAGATTGTTTATATGTTAGCCGCAGCGGCTGTTTGTATGATTATTCCTATGAATGACATTACTGCGCCGTCGGTATCGCTTGAGGGCAAAAATTTATGGCTTATAAAAGCCTATCCCGTTTCGGCAAAGTCGGTGCTTTTCGCAAAATTAAAACTTCATTGTGTTTTATCGGCAGTTCCCGTTGCTCTGTTAACTGTGGCAGTCGAAATCGTTATTAAACCGTCGCTTGCCTTTGCGATTTTAATTCCGATAACGGCAGTTTTATTCATTCTGCTAACCGCACTTGCAGGACTTTTCTTAAATCTTAAAACGCCTAATCTTAATTGGACTAACGAAAACGTACCCGTAAAACAAAGTATGAGCGTAATGCTGACGCTTTTCGGCGGTTGGGTGGTAGTTATCGCAATTTCTGCAATGTATATTTTGGTAAATAATTATATAAACCCGAAGGTTTACATTCTGCTTGCAGATGTTTTAATCGGCGTAATTTGTGCTACGCTGTTTTATTGGATAAAAACAAAAGGCGCTGAAATTTTTGAAAATTTATAAAAAGGTGAGAAATTTATGAAACCTAAAGCAATTATTTACACTTCAAACACAGGCTACACAGCCGAGTATGCCAAAATTCTCGGTGAAAAAACAGGCTTGCCTGTGTATTCTTTGAGCGAAACGCAAGAAAAGAATATCCCTGTTATTTATCTCGGCTGGCTTATGGCAGGTAGTATTAAAGGGTATAAAAAAGCCGCAAAGCGTTTTGAAATAAACGCCGTTTGCGGTGTGGGAATGGGTGCGACAGGCTCGCAAATTAAAGATATTAAAAAGGCGAATAATCTGCCCGATGATATGCCGATATTTTCGCTTCAGGGCGGTTTTGATATAAATAAACTCAAAGGTATTTATAAGTTTATGATGAACACTATGAAGAAAACCGCCGGCAAAGCGCTTGCAAACAAACAAGACCGCACCCCCGACGAGGACGTAATGCTCGATTTGATGCTAAACGGCGGTAATTATGTAAGCGAAGAAAATTTAAAAGATGTGCTTGATTGGTATGAAAAATGCCGGTAAGATTAATTAAATTTGTCCTCCCTTTGACTAAATTTTTAATTTACCAATAATTTTTCCTACAATTGTAGGGTACGACGACCGCAGAGTACCGTTACCTCCCTCATCCGTCTTTTCCTACGGATTGCCACCTTCCCTTAAAGGCAAAGGCTTTGGCAATAGCAATTTGTTTGATTTTGTATGGGCGATCTTTACGGTCGCCCGTTTTTATATTCCAAAAACCTAAAATTACAGGTTTATTATCTCTTTCTTATGCCTTATCGCATAATCAAGGGCGATTTTTGTGCCGCTTTTTCGGGTGGTTGGGGCGACTTTTTCATCGTAGTAGACGATACAATAGCGGCTTTTATCTATCATTTCACAGTTTCGCTCGATATAGGCGGCTTTGCCTGAATTATTATCTTTTCGGGGAAATAGGTATCTTCGTAGTTTTCCAAAAGATAACGTTTATAATCATCACTTATATACGGAAATTCCGCCCGTACATAGACTCGTTTTATGTGCGGGTATTTTTGTTTGATTTCGGTTACTGTTTCTTGGCATAGGCTGTTAAATCGGCTCTTGCTCCCGAAAAGAAATGTATCAACCGAGTTTTTTACAATCAGTTTTTCAATAATCTCAAAAAGTTTTGATTTCAGTTCCTCGGTTTCGTTTATCATTCTATGACCGAAGAAGCAACAGGTTTTTTCCTTCATAATTACATCTCCAATGTGCGATATATCCCACACGATATATCGAATATTTTTATAAAATTACAGTAACGATATATCGTAGGGGTGAAAACTATGAATACTAAAAACGCAGTCTCAAACCGTATTATTGAATTATGTAATCAGAAAAATATTGCAATAAATGCTTTGGCAAATATGTCGGGCATATCTCCGTCTACTCTTTATAGCGTCTTAAATGAGAAAAGCCAAAACCCCGGCATTGTTACTATTAAAAAGTTGTGTGACGGATTAGATATTTCGCTCCGTGAGTTCTTCAACACCGATATTTTTGATGATATAGAGCAAGAAATTAAATAATATTTATATAAACAATATTTTTCTTCAAAATTCAATGGATATACAATATATCTATTTTAAACATTATACACATAATATATCTAAAATAAATATATAATATATTTGTTTTGAGGTGAATTTGTGGCTATTAAAAGTGTTTCAATTAGAATTGAAGAAGAAATGTTGAACAAAATCGCATATATTGCCGATTACGAAGGAAGAAGCGTTAACAGTCAAGTGCTTGTTTTGATAAGAGAAAATATTAAAACTTTTGAAGAAGCCAACGGTGCTATCGACGGAAATATCAATCCGGCATTAAATGTTAAACCCACACGCAAGTAATGAAAAAACTCTCTGCTGAAAATGGCAGAGAGTTTTGTTTAATTTTACCTACAATCGTAGGGCGGTTTGACTTCAAACCGCCGTTCCATATTACCGAAAAACTTCTTTGCACTTGTAGTAGGGGCAACCCTGTGTGGTTGCCCAGTTTATAGGTAATAGGTTGCTAAAGTAAGCCCAATAAACTTTAAAATTACATTAAAGCCTATAATGATAGTGTTTGCCTGTCGAGGCTCTCGACTGCCTGTCGGTGCTACCGACTGCGTGACGAGACTCTCGGCTTGCTATTTTAAAAGGGAACGCATTGCGTTCCCTTTTAATACTAAATTTTATTCCAAATTACGCCTTCTCTTGTGTCTTTAATTTCAATTCCCATATCAAGCAGTTCTGCTCTTATTTCGTCGGCGCGTGCAAAATTCTTCTCTTTTTTAGCCGCCGCACGCTCTGCGATTTTCGCTTCAACTTTTGCGGAAAGTTCATCGTCTGCGCCGCCTTTGTCGGCGTTTAACTTTTCAGCCGCTTTAATAAGGTCAAGGCTTAAAACTTTATCAAAATCTGCAATTAAATAAAGTTTTGTCGAATCGGAAATGTCGGCTTTTAACACATCATAAAGTGCGGTAATGCCGAGCGATGTGTTAATATCGTTATCGAGCGCCTCTTTAAACTTTTCGATATACGGCTGTGCCGCCTGTAAATCAGGCTCGCCGTCTGACTGTAACGAGGCAATTTTTGAAACCAGTTTTTTATAAGCGGTTGCGGCGTTATCCATACCCTCGTAAGAGAAAACAAGGCTTTTTCTGTAATGCGACTGCAAGCAGAAGAAACGGTAAACAAGCGGATTGTAGCCTTTTTCAAGGAGCAAAGAAACGGTTAAAAATTCGCCTTTTGATTTTGACATTTTTCCCGAATTGGTGTTAAGATGCAGCACATGAAACCAATAATTGCACCATTTGTGGCCGAGATACGCTTCGGACTGTGCTATTTCGTTGGTGTGATGCGGAAAAGCGTTATCAATACCGCCGCAATGAATATCAAGATGTTCGCCCGAATGTTTTATCGAAATTGCCGAACATTCAATATGCCAACCCGGATAGCCTAATCCCCAAGGGCTTTCCCATTTTAATTCCTGGTCGTCGAATTTTGATTTTGTAAACCAAAGAACAAAGTCGGTTTTATTGCGTTTGTTTGTGTCTTCAAAAACGCCTTCACGAACGCCGACCTCCAAATCTTCAGCGTCATATTTGTTGAAAATATAATATTCGTCTAATTTTGAAGTGTCGAAATAAATATTTCCGCCCGATTCGTAAGCGTAGCCTTTTTCAATCAGCACCTTTATCATCTCGATAAACTCTGCGATACAGCCTGTCGCAGGCTCAACAACATCGGGACGTTTAATGTTAAGTTTTTCGCAATCGGCAAAGAAAGCGTCGGTATAATATTTTGCAATTTCCATAACCGTTTTATGCTCACGCTTTGCGCCTTTAAGCATTTTATCCTCGCCCGTGTCGGCGTCGCTTGATAAATGTCCCACATCGGTAATATTCATAATTCTTTTTACGTCATATCCCGAATAGCGTAAATACTTTTCAAGCACGTCTTCCATAATATATGTGCGAAGATTTCCGATATGAGCAAAATGATAAACCGTAGGTCCGCAGGTATACATAGAAACCTTGCCCTCTTCAAACGGTTTAAATTCTTCTTTTTTTCTTGTCGCCGTATTATATAAATTAAGCATTCTGTTTTATCTCCCTTTTATTGTTTTTCATAAATATTTATTCTCTTTTCCAGAGTATCTATTTTATGCTCTAACTCGCAGATTTTTTGAGCCACAGGGTCGGGAAAGTGAATTTGGTCAAGGTCGTGCAGTTTGCGTTCGCCTTTAATTCTTACAACCCTTGCAGGTATGCCGACAGCCGTACAGTCAGGCGGAATTTCATTAAGAACAACAGCGCCTGCGGCAATTTTTGAATTGTCGCCCACTCTAAAAGGACCTAAAACCTTTGCGCCTGCGCCAATCATAACATTGTTTCCGATTGTAGGGTGACGTTTGCCGTGGTCCTTACCCGTACCGCCTAAAGTTACCCCCTGATAAACCAAAACATCGTCGCCGATAACCGCAGTTTCACCGATAACCACGCCTGTTCCGTGGTCGATAAAAAATCTTCTGCCTATCGTAGCGCCGGGGTGAATTTCAATGCCTGTTTTCTTAACGCATCGTTGAGAAATCCACCGAGCCAAAAAGAAATGCTTATGCCGATAGAAGAAATTGGCTCTTCTGTGCATTCTCACCGCTTTAAGTCCGGGGTAAAGAAAAAATATTTGCAAAGAAGAAGTAGCCGCAGGGTCATTCGCTTTGACCGTTGCAATATCTTCTTTTAATCTTTCAAACATATCGTAAAATCTCCTTTATAAACTTTTCATATAAATAAAAAACTCCGTCAGAACAAAATCTGACGGAGGCAATAATCAAAAATTATTACGGTTCCACTCCGAAATAAAACTTATCTTACCCTTTAACGGTGGCGAACCGAACAGAGATACTGAAAAAATTCCCCCTGTCGACAATGACGGCGCACTTCAAAAATGTTTAGGCTACGTGTCTTCCAGCCAATAAACACGCTCTCTGAAAGTCTGACATAATCTACTCTACCGCATTACAGTCTTTAAATGTATATTATTATTTTATCACAAAATCCGAAAAAAGTAAACTATTTATTGAAATTAACATAATCCTTATTATAAATAATATATGTTGCACCCGAAATAAGCGTTAAAACCGCCGAAATCCAAAGAAGCACCGAATAAATAATTTCGAGCGTCTGTGCGGCGATTACAGGCAGGCTGAACGCATTAATAATAAAACTGAAAAACAGCGTTGCAATGATAGCGACCATCTGGACAACGGTTTTAAGTTTGCCCCAATAATTTGCCGCAATAACTTTGCCGTTGCTGCTTGCCGCAAGACGAACAGAGGTTACCACGAACTCACGCAGTAACACTATAAACGTAATCCACACAATGCCGTAGCCCATACCCTTTGCAGTAAAGCCTAAAAAAGCCGCCGTTGTAAGCATTTTATCGGCAATAGGGTCTAAAAACTTTCCGAAATCGGTGATTAAATTACGCTCTCTTGCAATTTTGCCGTCGAAATAATCGGTAATCGACGCAACAATAAAAATAAGCATCGCAATCAGGAAATGCCCTTTAAAATTCAGCATAACAAAGAGCATAAATACAGGCGTTAATAAAAATCTTAAAATAGTCAACTTATTCGGCAAATTCATTCTGATAATTCCTCTCCCAAAAGATCATAATCAATTCTATCGTAAATGTGAAGTTTTAAAATTTCGCCTTCTTTATGCTTTTTCTCCGACATAAAGAATACTTTGCCGTCAATATCGGGAGCGTCCATTTTACTTCTTCCGTAGTAACATTTGTTCATACGGTCGTAGTCCTCAACCAGCACCTCTAAATCTTTTCCTATTTGAGATTCCGAAAGTTCGTCGTTTACAACCGACTGTTCAGCCATAAGCACTTCAAGTCTGCGTTCTTTTACGTCCTCGTCAATCTGGTCGGGAAATTCTGCGGCAGGAGTGCCTTCTTCCGCAGAATAAGCGAAAGCGCCCATACGGTTGAATTTTGTTTCTTTTACAAATTCCGCTAAAGTTTCAAAATCCTTTTCATCTTCGCCCGGAAAACCTACAATAAACGTAGTTCTTATTGTAATATCGGGAATTTCCTTACGAAGTTTGTTTATAATATTTTTTAAATCTTCACCGTTTCCGCTTCGGTTCATTCTCTTTAAAACCTTGTCGCTTGCGTGCTGCATCGGAATATCAAGATAATGCAGTACTTTTGAATTGCGCTTAATCGCCGAAATCAACTCATCGGTGATTTTATCGGGATAGGTATAAAGTATTCTTATCCATTCGATTCCGTCGATTTTTTGCAAATTATCAAGCAAATCGGGGAGTTTGTACTCGCCGTACAAATCTTCGCCGTAACGGGTGGTATCCTGTGCAATAAGTATAATCTCTTTAGCGCCGTTTTCTGCAAGAGATTTTGCCTCTGCAATAATGTTTTCCATTTCTCTCGAACGGAAACCGCCTCGTATCATAGGGATAGCGCAGTAGGTACACTTGTTATCGCAACCGTCTGCAATTCGCAAATATGCGGTGTAAGGCGGAGTTGTAAGAAGTCTGTCGGCATTCATCAAAAGGTTGTTTTTATCGGAATAACAACTGAAACTGTCATTATTCAGCACTTTATCAACAATAGCGCAAATATTTTTATTCTCGCCTATACCGACAACTGCGTCAACTTCAGGCATTTCTTTTAAAATCTCGTCACGGTAACGCTCTGCCAAACAACCTGTAACAATAATCGCTTTGAGTTTATTCTGCTTTTTCAATTCGCCGAGTTCAATTATATTGTCAATTGCCTCTTGCTTTGCGTCGCCGATAAATCCGCAGGTGTTTACTATAATAGCGTCTGCCTGATTTTCGTCTGCGGTTATTTCGTAACCGTTTTTTTGCAAAATAGATAACATAATCTCTGCGTCTACCTGATTTTTCGGGCATCCGAGCGATACCATACCAACTTTAACTGCCATAAATTCTCCTAATATATACTATTTTAAATTTTTCTTTTTTATTAACCGAAAACCGTCAAATCCGACTTCGAAGAATACTTCTTTAAAAATCTCGAACACAATCTTCATCTGTTTCTTGATTTTGCACTAAATCTGTTGCCTCGCGTATAACATTATACGAATAGCCTTTTCTTTGCAATGCGGCAATCATTCTGCGCTTGATTTTTTCATCACTTGCAAACAAAGGATATTTTAACCTAATAATCTCTGCGGCGGAGGATACCTCGTCGTCGCAAAATTCCTCGGCGGTTATTTCCGCGATTTCTCTGCTTACGCCTTTTAAACACAACTCTGTGATAATTGAACGTTTGCCCAATTTTCGGTTTACCTTTAAATTATATGCAAAATTATATGCAAACCGTTCATCGTCAATTACGCCTGCCTCTGCCAGCGTTTCGACCGCTTCCGAGACTGCGTTTTCATCAAATTTATCCTGTTTTAAACGCAAAAACATCTCTTTTTTTGAGTATTCTCTGCGACCGAGCAACCACATAGCCTTTGATGTTGCACGGGTAAGTTCGGAAGAATATTTTAATTCCTCTATCTGTTCAGACGAAAAATTTTGACCGACTTTAAGCCCGTTTTTTAGCGCCGTTTCCTTGTCCAAAAACACCGATTCATCTTCAAAAACCACTTCGATTTGGTGCTTTTTCGCCTGTTTTAATGCAATTATCGTCATTAATCTTCAACGGCGATATCTATATCAATATCTTCAATCGGTTTTGACTGAACGGTATCTTCCGGCTCCGGCTCTGCTTCTACTTCAGGCTCTTTAAGTCCCGAAAGAGTAGCCTTTTTAAGTTTCGGTTTTTTAGAGCCGAAAAGTTCTTCTCTGTGTTGTTTGATTTTTTCTTCAATCTCCGCCATAAGTTCGGGATGCTCGGTAAGATATACTTTTACATTTTCTCTGCCCTGACCGATTTTTTGGTCGTTATAAGAGAACCAAGCGCCCGATTTTTTAATAACGTCGCAAGTAACGCCGAGGTCGACAAGTTCGCCGACTTTTGAAATACCCTCGCCGTACATAATATCAAATTCAGCCTCTTTAAACGGAGGAGCAACTTTGTTTTTAACAATTTTAGCCTTTGTTCTTGAGCCGATAATTTCGGTGCCTATTTTGAGTTTTTCGGCACGTCTGATTTCAATTCTTACGGAAGCATAGAATTTCAGCGCACGACCGCCTGTTGTAACTTCGGGATTTCCGTATGTAACGCCGACCTTTTCACGAAGTTGGTTGATAAAAATAACCGCGCAGTTGGATTTTGCAATGCAGGCAGTAAGTTTTCTTAACGCTTGCGACATAAGACGAGCGTGAAGACCTACGTGACTGTCGCCCATAAGTCCCTCGATTTCCGCTTTAGGAACGAGCGCAGCAACCGAATCGACAACGACAATATCTATTGCGTTTGAACGAACGAGCGCCTCGCAAATTTCAAGCGCCTGCTCGCCTGTATCGGGCTGGGAAACAAGCAAAGAATCAATATCTACGCCGAGCGCTTGAGCATAATCGGGATCGAGCGCATGCTCAACGTCGATAAAAGCAGCCTCGCCGCCGTTTTTCTGCGCTTCTGCTACTGCGTGAAGCGCAACGGTGGTTTTACCCGAAGATTCAGGTCCGTAAATTTCAATAATTCTTCCTTTCGGCAAACCGCCTATGCCCAGCGCCATATCCAAAGAAACCGAGCCTGTTGAAATAGCCTCAATATTAAGATTTGTGGTATCGCCGAGTTTCATAACGGCGCCTTTGCCGTATGCTTTTTCAATTTGCGCCAAAGCCTCCTGCAAGGCTTTCTCTTTTGGATTAACCTTTGCGTCTTTTGCCGATTTTGTCGATTTTGTTGATTTTGCCGTAGTTTTTCCTGCCATTTTTCATTTTTCTCCTTATATTTTTTCTGCTTTGACTACTCTGTTGTTTTTGCCGTAGTCATCTATAATGCTAATGTTTGAATATCCGTTTTGTTTAAGTATTTCGCTTACCTTTTCTCCCATTTTACACCCTATTTCAAAGAGAAGGGTGAATTTTTTATTAAATTTAAAGTTTTGTGATATTTTTTCATAAAAAATAAGTCCGTCATTTTCCGCAAAAAGCGCAGTATGCGGTTCGTTTAAAACCTCTTTTGATAAATCTTTCATCTCATCTCTTGAGATATACGGCGGATTTGAAACCACAAGGTCATATTCGCCTACAAAACTTAAAGCGTCGGACAAAATAGCAGTCACATTCTCTGCATTGTTAAGTTTTATATTTTTTAAAAGGTAATCATAAGCCTTATCGTAAAGTTCAACCGCCGTAACGCATGAGTCGGGACGCCTCTTTGCAATTGCTATCGCAATAGCACCGCTGCCCGAACATAAATCAAGAATTTTCGGATTTTTGGTATTTTTGATACACTCCAAAGCGGTATCCACTAAAATTTCCGTATCGTCACGAGGAACGAGTACGCCCTCGCCGACGAAAAAAGGATAGCCGTAAAACTCGCATTTTCCCAATATGTAATAAAGCGGTACTCCGCCATTACGGGTTTTCGCCATTAAAAAGCACCTTTTTTCAACTTCTGCCCCTGCTTCTTCACGGCGAATTTTCATAAATCCCGTACTATCAACGCCTAATGCGTGCAAAACAATCTGCTTTGCCTCAAAATCGGCGTTTTCACAATTTAAAGTATTTTCGATTTCTTTTACAAGTTCAAAAATTTTCATATTCTGTCTAAATCGGGGTCGTCGGGAATTACTTGTTCCATTGCCTTAATAGCGACCTCAATCATTTCATCGTCAGGCTCTTTAGTGGTAATTCTCTGCACCCAAAGTCCCGGTGCGGCAATGATTTTTGTAACAATATTATCGTGTCTGCCGCAGAATTTGATTAGTTCGTAACCGATACCGCAGAAAAGCGGAATAAGCAATATTTTAATTGTAACCCAAAGCGCAGTAAACTTTGTAACGCCGGGTGCAAAGATTATAATAATTGTTGAAACAAGTATGCCGACCGCAATCATCAAGAACATAAAAGAAGTTCCGCATCTCGGATGAAAACGAATTTGTTTTCTTACGTTTTCAACGGTTAACGGCAACCCTTTTTCATAGCAGAAAATAGTTTTATGCTCTGCGCCGTGATATTTGAAAAGCCTTTTTATATCGTTCATTTGTGCAACCAAAAGCATATATCCGACAAAAATGGCGATTTTCATAATTCCTTCAAAAAATGCTCGCCAATTTTGCAAAACTCCGTTTTTAATCGCTTCCGTAGTAACTGCGACATCGGAAGTTACCGCCGAATTCAGCAAATTAAATAAAAGAGAAGGGATATACATAAACAGCAAAAGCGCCAGCGCTACTCCCAAAACCGAGCCGATTGTCATTACAACGCCCATTACCGCATTTGAAAGTTTTTTCGGCTTTTCTTCTTCTTTGCGTTTTAACTCTTCAAAAGAAACGCCCTTTTTTTCAGCTTTTTTGCGAAGTTTTTTATCTTTTTTCTCCTGCTCTTCTTCCTCTTCAATTTCCGTCATACCTGAAAGGTCTGCCGAACGCATAAGCGTTTTCATTCCGACATACATAGTTACACCGAAATTAACAACGCCTCTTATAATCGGAAGTTTTAAAATTTTAGATTTTACGCTCGGAAAATTAACGTCCTCCAAAGCGATTGAATTATCGGGAGTTCTTACGCCTAAAACGGTTTTTTGCGGCCCTTTCATCATAATTCCCTCGATAACCGCCTGACCGCCGATAGAGGTTTTTTTACATACATTGCAATCGTTTTTACTCATTTAATTTGTCCTTTCGTTTTGCTCCCCCAAAGTTTTATCAAACTCGCTTGTATCCGATTTTACTTCAGGCTTTATAAACGGTAAAACGATTGTAACCGTAGTACCTGCGCCCTCTTTAGAATCCACCATTAAAATACCGTCGTGTTGCTTAATAATTTCATCGGCTATAGCAAGACCTATACCCGAACCTCTTACGGTATTATTTGCCTTATAAAACTTTTCTTTTACTTTTGATAAATCTTCTGCGGCTATTCCGCAACCCATATCGCTGACTTTGACCTGAACATTATTATCATACTGCGACGCTTCTACCATAACCGTTCCGCCCGAATTGGAGGAATATTTAATAGCGTTGTCGATAATATTGATAAACACCTGTTTAAGTCTTGCAGGGTCTGCCATAATCGGCGGCAGCATTTCGGGATAAATAAATTCAAGTTCAAGACCTTTTTTAGCCGCTTCGCCCTGATACATAAGCACCGCTTCGCCGAGTTCCGCCAAAACATCTACTTTTTCTTTTCTTATCTGCAATCTGCCCGACTGCATACGCGAAAAATCAAGCAAATCTTCAACAAGTCCCGAAAGCCTTGCAACCTCGCCGTTGATTACATCAACGCCTTTTTTAACAAGTTCATTATCAATACCTACAGAGGATTTTACCGTTTCCGACCAACCCTGAATAACGGTAAGCGGCGTTCTTAATTCATGAGAAACGCTTGAAATAAAGTCGTTTTTTAGTTTTTCGGTGCTTTCAAGTTCGCTCGCCATATAGTTAATCGTATCGCACAGTTTACCGATTTCATCGGTGTCGTTAACGGGAAGCCTGTCGTCAAAATTGCCGTTTGCAATACGAAAAGCGGTTGTGGTAATAGCCTTTATCGGTTCAAGTATAGACTTTAAAAACAGTAAACCCGCCGCTACGGTTACAACAATAATTATCACACCGATGGCGATTAAAATAAGTATATTCCAAAATACGGTTCGTTCGATTTTTTCAAGCGAAACAATAAATCTTATTGCGCCTATTCTCGTACCGTTGTATTTCGGCATAAGGGCGGTTTTTGCCATTATTTTTTCATTATTTGAATTTTTGCCGATATACTCGCCGTAATCGTTGTCGCTTTGAAATGCGTCAAGATAATCGTTATATCCGTCTTTTGAGTTTATATAACCTTTTGAAGAGATAAACGCTTCGCCCGAAGAATTAATAAACTGAACCTCTACAATATTTTTATCTGTATAAGAATTAATAAATTCTTTTGCCGCATTTTCAAACTCCGCCGAAGTGCCCGTGGATTTTTCACGCATAAACTCACTGCAAGAGTTAATTCTCGAATCAAGATTATTGCTTACCGAGGTGTAATAATAATTTCTTACAAATACCGCTAAAATAATCTCGGCTAAAATAACTACCAAAAGCACGACGCCGACAATATTCAAAAGCCATCTTTTTTTCAAACCCTTAACCTGAAAAGATTCGGGATTTATATCCAAATTATATTTCATTCATCGGCACCGCCCTTTCATAAAAATTTAATTTATCAATAATAAATGTTTTTCGGCAAAAAACAGCAAAAAAACATTATTCAACATTCCACTTATAGCCTTTGCCCCAAACGGTTACAACATAACGAGGTTCCGAAGGGTCGTCCTCAATTTTCATTCTCAGTCGGCGAATATTAACGTCAACTATTTTTTCCTCGCCGATAAAAGACTCGCCCCAAACTCTCTTTAAAATATCAAGGCGGTCGACAGGCTGACCTGCGGCAGAGAAAAGGTATTCTACAATTTGAAACTCAACCGGAGTGAGTTCAATTTCAACGCCTCTTTTTACTAAAGTTCTGCGGCGAAGATTAAGCGCAAAATCGCCTATAACAATTTCATCGGAAATTTTAGAATTTTTAGTCTGATTATTAAGCATTTCAACACGGCGGTTAAGCGAGTCAACTCTTGCTACCAACTCTGTCGGTGAAAAAGGCTTTGTCATATAATCGTCAGCGCCCATCATCAGCGCAGAAACCTTATCCATTTCCTGCGATTTTGCAGTCAGCATTATAATGCCTACTGTGGAATTTTTTGCCCTGATTTGTTTGCAAACGCTAAGTCCGTCAATTCCCGGCATCATAATATCCAGCAAAACCACCTGAAAATCATCGGTTGCAAAGAACAAATCCAGCGCTTCTTCTCCGCTTCCTGCCTCGACCGTTTCATAGCCCGCTCTTTTTAGATTAATAACAACAAATTCTCTGATTGTCGCTTCATCTTCAACTACAAGTATTTTTTTCATAAAACAGTTCCTTTCGGATTATAAAAGTATGATGTTTTTTTTAAGATAATCAACTGTAACTTTATTTTCGCTTGTTGCGTTTTTGTTTACCTTAACAGCGTAAACATACTCGTCATCTTCTTTAATTTTAGTGTAATTTCTGTTGTTTTTCCTAAATTCCGACTTTAAGAAAACTCTTATCGAAAAAAGATTTTCACCGTAAGTGCGGTTTGTAAAATCCCATTCGCAAAAACTGCGTTCTCTGTCCTCCAAATTACGCTGTGCGGTAATCTTGCCGAGCCATGTTGCAGGCGTTGAAACAAAATAATTATCGGCGGTATTAATAAATCCGCTTGTAACACGCTCGCCGAACGCATTGTCTTTTATGTTGTACCATTCGGTAAAATAAACCCTATCGGTAGGGTTTTCAACGGTATCATAACCCTGACAAACATAGGTTTTGGGAATTTCCACAATACCGTCTTTGTTAATATCACGACTGCCTATCAGCGAATCACGGTAGGTAGCGTCGGTGCTTTTTGTCCGTTTATTGTAAAAAGTAAGTTTTAGCGTTTCATCATAATAGAAAACCTCGGTTATCATTGCCGAAGCCTCGACAAAAGCGTCGACAAAAACCGCATTTTTACCCTTTTCTACCGAAGAAACCGTAATATTTGAAAAAGATACGATACTGCTGTCAAAATTAACCGTTCCGAGCGCAACCGGAACGCCGTCGCTCTCGTAACTGAAACTCAAAAGTTTTGCCGAAACGGTTTTCTTTATCAGGCTGTCTTTTGACTCGCTTGAAACGTTATCGGTTTCGTTTGTGATTTTAAAAAGAACGGTCTGCGGTTTTTTCGCACCGATGATATCGCCTACGCAATAGTCGGTGTATCTTTCCTGTGCAAGCAATGTTACGCTTTCATTTTCGTATTTATAAACATTAAGTTCCTGCTCTTGAACATTATAAAGTTTGCAACCGACAAAAATTTCAACATCACCGTCGCCGCAAACATCGTGGAACTCAACTCGGTCGATACCCGTTCCCGAAAGTTTTGCGTCATATTTTGACTTCCATTCATTTTTATTAAATGTCAGTACATTTAAGTGAACGGTTATGTTGTTATTATCGGTTTGCTGATAAAAAACCAAAGCCTCGCTATTACCGTCGCCGTTTAAATCCCTGATAATAATAGCGTTTCTATACCTGCCTGCCGAGGGATAGGAAAGTTCGTAATCAGCGCAAATTTTTGATAACGCCTCCTCAATCTCGACCAAATCGCCCGAAGATTTAGGCGGTGACATCAGCGAAACAGGATTTGAAAAGAAACCCGTACACCCTGTCGTATTAAGCATTATAATAAGTACAAACAATACCGAAAAAATTCTTTTTTTCATTCCCGTTTCACCTCAAATCATTAAAAATTCAACCTAAATTAAATATTCAAATTAATCAATGTATTCTTCCATAGAACTGAACTTATAATCGCCGTTTTTAAGCAAATCAAAGTTTTTAAGCGCAGTCGCAGTTCCGAGCGCCACGCAGGTTTTCGGATTTTCTACCGAATTTACACGCACGCCCGTATACTCGCTGATAAACTCGGAAAGGCCGTAAAGACAAGAGCCGCCGCCTATCAGCGTAATTCCGTCACGCTCAATATCGCCTACAACTTCGGGCGGTGATTTTTCGATAACCGACTGAATACTCTTACAAATGTTTTGAGCCGCGTCGTAAAGCGCCGTAATCATCTCGCTTGTATTAATCTCAAAAGTCTGCGGCATACCTGTAAACTGGTGTTGTCCTTTTGCGGTTAAAGTTAATTCCAACGGTCGAGGTTTTACGCAACCTATCTGCGCTTTAATCTGCTCAACGGTATGCGGACCTACAACAATGTTATGTTCAAATTTAATGTATTTTTCAATTTCTCTGTTAAAATAGTCGCCTGCAATTCCGATTGACTCCGACTTTACAAGACCGCCCAAAGACAGCGTTGCAATGTCGGTAGTACCTGCGCCTATATCAACAATAACCGAGCCTTTAGGCGTGGTAAAATCCATTCCGAGACCGATAGCCGCGGCAACAGGTCCTTCAATCGTGCAAACATCACGAGCGCCTGCTTCAATGCAAGCATTGATAAGCGAACGGCGTTGCATACTTGTGATACCGCTCGGCACCGCCACCATAAGCCTTGCTTTAAGCAGATTATTGCCGGCAACCTCGGAAATAAAAGCGGTCAGCATATTCTGCGCCATATCGTAATCGGCGATAACGCCCTCTATTATCGGTCTTACCGCAGTAACAGAATCGGGGGTGCGACCAATCATTTTATATGCGTCGGTACCTGCGGCGATAAGTTCTCCGGTGTTAGTTTGGTAAGATATCGCCGAATGTTCATCAAGCACAACCGATTTACCCGAGCAAATAACGGTTCTCAATGAACCCAAGTCAATTCCATAACCGTTAGCCATTTTTTCACTCACTTTTCTTCAATTTATATAAAGATATAATTACTCAAAATATCATATAGGTATATATAGTACATTATATTACATCTTTTAGAATAATACAAGCATTTTTTCACCGTCATTTATTGCAATTTTTAAGATTATCTCGCTTGCCGAAGTTGAAAAATCAAAAAATTCCGCACTTTGCTTTTGCCATATAGATAATCATATATTTATATTTAATTTTTTTATGAAATATTAATAAAAATTTAACAATAACTCCCTTGACTTCTATGCAAAAAAGAGATAAATTAAAAATAGAATATTTGCCAAAGCATTTTCGGCAAATATAATAATATAATTTTATCGGAGGTATTATTATGGAAAAAATTAAAGTTGTTCAATACGGTTGCGGTAAGATGGCAAAATACACTTTACGCTATCTTTATGAACACGGCGCTCAAATTGTAGGTGCGATTGACGTAAACCCCGAAGTTGTGGGTATGGATGTCGGCGACTTTGCAGAACTCGGTGTAAAAACAGGAATTAAAATTTCAAACGACGCTGATAAAGTTCTTGACGAATGCGACGCAGATGTTGCTATTGTAACATTGTTCAGTTTTATCAACGATATTTACGACCATGTTGAAAAATGCGTATTACGCGGAATCAACGTAATCACCACCTGCGAAGAAGCAATTTATCCGTGGACTACCTCTGCGGCTGCAATTAACCGTCTGGACGCGCTTGCAAAACAAACAGGCTGCACAATCACAGGCTCGGGTATGCAGGATATTTTCTGGATTAATATGGTGGCAATGGCTGCAAGCGGCTGCAACAAACTGACTAAAATCAAAGGCGCTTACAGTTACAATGTTGAAGATTACGGTCTTGCTCTTGCAGAGGCTCACGGTTGCAACTTAACCAAAGAAGAATTTGAATCAAAAATTGCTCATCCGTCAGAGTTTGAGCCGTCTTATGCTTGGAATTCAACCGAAGCGTTGTGTAACAAGCTCGGTCTTACAATTAAATCCATAACACAAAAACACGTTCCTTATATAATCGACCATGATATTTACAGCGCTACTTTGGGCGAAACAATTAAAGCGGGCAACTGCATAGGTATGTCGGCTGTTGTAACCGCCGAAACAATGCAAGGCATTACTATTGAAGAAGAAACTATCGGTAAGGTATACGGACCTGACGACGGCGATATGTGTGATTGGTGGCTGACAGGCGAACCGGATACAGAGTTCCATGTTGTAAAACCGGCTACTGTTGAGCATACTTGCGCTACAATCGTAAACCGTATTCCGTCTTTGCTTGTTGCTCCGGCAGGCTATGTAACCTGCGATCAACTTGAACCGCATTCTTATCTCACCTATCCGATGGAATACCACGTTTAATCGGTTATAACAAAAATATTTTAAACAGAAACTAATACTAAAATCAAAATCGGACTGTAAAAAACCCGAGGCTCGCTTGTACTATGATCCTCGGGTTTCAAAAATTTTCTATATATTTGTAGGGCACGACGACCTCGGCGTGCCGATTTATTCTTATCAATAATCTCATTTATTATGATTTTACAATATTTTTTTGTGCAAACTGAAAAAAACACTTGAATTATATAAACTAAAGTGTTATAATAGTGGAGCATTTGAAAAATTAATATCGAGGTGTGGCTCAGTTTGGTAGAGCGCTGCGTTCGGGACGCAGAGGCCGCAGGTTCAAGTCCTGTCACCTCGACCAAAAAACCGACGTGCCATTAGGCGCGTCGGTTTTTTCGTTTTGATTATGAAAAGGGCTTGAACCTTATGAAGGTCTGAAGCGTAAAAAAACAGTCCTGCGGACTGTTTTTAGCGAAAGAGCGGGAGTTGGGTACTGTTGCAGTATGCAACGGTCACCGAGCGCTTCGTATGCTTACGGCTAAAGCCGTAAAGCAGACGGTAAGTCCTGTCACCTCGACCAAAAAAACGACGTGCCATTAGGCGCGTCGGTTTTTTCAGTTATATTCGCCTTGCGGCAAGTTTTTGGCTTTCGCAGTTATATTCGGCTAAAGCCGAGTGATATTGCCTTGCGGTAGTTTAAAGGCGAATATAATATAACTTCTGCAAAGCAGAAATATAACTTTCACGAAGTGAAAATATCACTCTGCCTTATGGCAGAATATCACTAAATACCTTGTCGATTTTATTGGTTGTGATATTTTGTTTTTAATAAGTTTTATTTAAAACTGTTATCTACTCAATATCTTCACCTAAATTACAGGTGTAGAGCCATTCGATTTTGTCGTTATCGGAAAGTTCGTATTCATCGCAACCGACGGACGGTTTTATGCCGTTTACCCGATATATCCAGCCGGATAAATCGCCGAAATCAAATTCGTAAATATTGGCTATTCCCTCGACATACACCGAACTTTCGCCACCCGAGGTTTCAAGATGAATTTTATTCTTTTTTGCCGCCTCTTTAAGAATATCGTAAACGCTGTCGCCTTTTTCAAGTTGAAATTCTTTTGTATCAAGGATAATTCCGTTATCGGGAATATCGGCTCTTGATTTGTCGGGTATTGAGTCGCATCGAATTGACAAAGTGACCGTTCCTATCGAATTTTCTTTATTTACGGCAGAATTATAGTATTCGTCCGGCGTTTGAAAATTCGTAAACGTTATAAACGCAATGCCCGATAACGCCAAAAGGAAAATTACAATGAAATTTTTGAAATTTCTTTTCTTAAATGCAAATAAAACCGCACAAATTATAAGCGCCGAAATTATGACGGCAAGATTTGCCCATAATTTATAGTTGCCGCTCGTTTTGTCTTTGCCTGATTTTACGATTTCCGTTGTTTCAGGCTCGTTTTCGCCGATATTTTTTTCATCTGCTTTAACTTTAACAGTTGTTTGTTCGGCTTTTTGTACGCTTTTTTTCTTTTTACTGTCGCTTTTTTGTTTATCGGTTGAATTTTTGGCTTTTGCCGTTTTCGTTTCTGCTTCATTTTCGGTTTGCTTTACGGTATCGGAGTCGCCGACTTTTTGCGTACTGCCGTAATGCGATTGCGCCGATTTTTTCGATACTTTTTGTGAGGATTTTTGCGTAGCGCCGTTATTGTTATTAACGGCGGTGTTTTGTTTAGCCGTTGCTTTTTCGCCTGTATGATTTTCCGTAGAAATAACAAGCGCCGACGGATTTCTGTTATCTAAAATATAAAATCCGCCTTTGCCGTTTGCCATACGCAGATACGAAACCATAGCGCAAAATACCTGAACGGTGGCAAGGGCGTTTTCGCCGCCGCCCGACTTGTGACAAAAACTGCCGTTTGAAAGTTTAAAACTTTTAATTACATCAAATAATGTGTTGCCGTTTTTAATAAAACGACTGTCGGTTTTTGCGTCAATACCGAGCATTGATAAAGCAATCAAAACCTGCGATGTGCTTTCGGGGTTGTTTACCCCGTAACTTGCGTAGTTGCCGTCGGATTTTTGTGCGTTTTGCAAAAAGGCAAGCGCCTTGTTTACCGATGAATTCACAGCGCCGTCGCTTTTATAATAAGGCGATAGCGCCTGCAAGACCATTGCGGTTACGTCAACGTCGCCGTTTTGCCCCATAACCGCAAAACCGCCGTCTTTTAACTGAAATGAAATCAACTTTTTCTTTAAATCGGAAACGCTGAAATCGTTTGAACGGTAGCCGTTGTTAAGCAGGTGCAAGCCGAATACATAACTCATAATGCCCTGTTTGCCGATAGAATCATTAAGAGTTTTGTATATGTAAGAATCGGCACTGCCGACGGCAATCAGCGAAAGTGTATATTTTTGCCTTGTAACCGCCGAGCCGACTTCGTTTTTCGCAAGATACTCTAAAAGCATTGTTTTATACTTTGAAAAGTCGTATTTTTTGTACTGACTTAATGCGATAACATACCATTCCGAAGATACGCCCGCTTTGTTTGCAAGTTCGCCGTTTATAAAGTTTTCAACTGTTGACGCGCCAGATTTTTTAAGATTATACTCGATAATATCTTCAATAATGTCAGCGGACGCTTTTTCACCTTTTTCATTCGTATTCGCGCTGACAAGAAAAGAACTTGTCAGCAACGAAAATATGATACAAAATGATGAAATTTGCAGAATTAACCTTTTTTTCATAATTTAATTACTTTTTAATTACTTAATAACTACTTTTTTAACCTTTGCCCAATTGCTATGAGCCTTTTTACCTTTTGATTTCACAAAAGAGCGAACTTGAACTTTATAAGTGCCTTTTTTAAGACTGCCGATGTATTTTTTGGCAGATTTTTTGGTGTTAAAACTTTTTGTTTTCCAACCACCTTTTGCTTTGTATCTTACTTCAAAACCTGTTGCGCCTTTTACCGCATAATATTTTACCTTAATCTTTTTACCCGATTTAACTGCGGTAAATTTAGGTGCTTTTAAAGTTAATTTAGCGAGTTTACTGCCTTTTGTAATTAATTTTCCGCAAGCTGTGCAGTATTTGTCGCCGGTGTAACCTCTCTCGAAGTAAGTTGCGCTTTTCTTGTTTTTAACGGCAGTTTTAGTATGTTTGCAGGTAACTGTCGCTTTGCAAACAGGCGGAACTAAAGTTTGTGAATCGGATTTTGCGCTGATGATTACCTCGCCTGTAGTATTAATTTTGAAAGTAACTTTGCCGTTTGCATCGGTTTTGTATTCTGTGGATTGACCATCTAATGTGATTACTGCGCCTTTTATCGGAACGGTAACGGTGTTCCAGTTTTCATCATATCCTAAACCGCAAAGTGTGAGAGAAACGTTTTCACCGCAATTTGCTTTTACAGTATTTACATTAAAGAATGTATAAACGTCCGACCAAGTTATGCCGTCGGACAATATATAAGCGTTAACATAATCGCCGCTCTTTACGGTATCTGCCAAACTATTACAGGAAATATTGTTGACTGTATAGCCGAAGTTATAACTGGTATCTCCCCAAAGTTTGCCTAATGAATAACCGTAATCGCCGTAGTAAGAATTGTAGCCTTTAGCCGCACCGCCGTCATATTTTGCCTCGTGAACTGCATAAAGAGCGTCGTTTACAGTAAGCGCACCGTCTTTGTCAACGTCTGAAACGTTTACTTTTTCCTGTGCGGCAACTAATGTGCCTTTGTTTGAAACGGTTACGTAAACGTCAGCCGAAAGACTTTGTTCCTCTGCAAAAACCGTAAGGTTCAAAGACCCTAAAAGCATTAGAATTGTGAGTAACAAACTTAATAATTTTTTGTTTTTCATTTTAAAAAAACCTCTTTCTTTTTTTATTTTATATGAAAACAGAACAAAATCTGTTTTTATCCGATTTAAACTGCAAACAAGCCGTATTTTGTTTTAATCCTGTCAAGTTTTTCGCCTATCGGCTTTGCAAGCAACAGTAAAAATATCACGTTTGAAACAGCGTATTCCGCAGTTGTGGGAAGCGCCGCTAAAACAAGCGCCAAATAGCGTGATAAATTAAATGCGCCGTCGGCAAAAAGCACCGTAAAAATATCCATTGTCAGCGAATAAAGCGCTCCTGCAAGAACGCCGAAAACGCATAATATAATCTTGCTTTTTTGCAAGCGTTTGTAAAAAAGTCCTGCGATAAAGCCTAAAACTCCCCATGCGAACATCTGAAACGGAGTCCAAGGTCCTTGACCGAAATAAAAATTTGAAACCACCGCCGAAAGCGAGCCTACCGCAAAACCTGCCTCTTTTCCGAGATATACGGCGGCGATTACCGTAATTGCGGTTACGGGTTTAAATCCCGGCAGAAATGCGAAAACAAACCGGCCTGTAACCGAAATTGCAATCATCACCGCAATAACCGTTAATTCTTTTGAATTGCTTGTCTTTTTATTAAAAGCATAAAAAAGCGGCAAGCAGGAAACAAACGCAATAATAACCGAAACTGCGGCGTAAAATTTTTCTTTAAATATTATGTAAGACAAAATAATCAAAGCGGGAACGATAAATATAATCAAACAAAAAGTAATTATGTTTTTTCGTTTACTCATTGTTTGTCACCGCCTTTTTGCCGTTAATTAAGCAAAGTTTTACCACGTCGTCGCAAAGCACGGCGTTTTCAAAATAATCTCTTGAAATTCGGTTTGCGGCGGTAGTATAAAAACTGTTTTGTGTGAAGAAATTGTTTACGGTATCAACCGATACCAAATCGCCGTCGAAAAACAGTCCCACTCTGTCGGCACATAAAGCGGCAAATTCAATATCGTGCGTTACCGTAATTACGGTAATTCCGTTTTGTTTAAGAGTTTTTATAATTTCGGCAAGCGTTTGTTTTCCGCAAGCGTCAATTCCTTTTGTCGGCTCGTCAAGCAGTAAAATCTGCGGATTTAGAATAAGCACCTTGCCGATCGCCGCCTTTTGTTGTTCGCCGCCGCTTAAATCATAAGGGTGGGAATTAAGCAAATCGGCTATGCCGAGCGTCTGTGAAACTTCTTCAATACGCTTTTTTGCGGTGTTTTTATCAAAATTCATCGTATTGCAGGATTCAAGCAAATCTTCGTAAACGGTTTTTGATAAAAACAAATCGGCAGGGTCTTGCGGCAGTAGTGAAAGGTTGTTTATATAAAGTTCGTTTTGCTTATAATCGCTTATTTTTTTGCCGTTTATCAAAATTTTACCTTTGTAAGCCTTTAAAATACCGCAAATCACCTTTAGCGTTGTGGTTTTGCCCGTTCCGTTTCCGCCTAAAACACAAAAATGCTCGCCTTTGTAAATTTCAAGCGAAATCCCTTTTAAAATATCGGGCAAATCACGGGAGTAACGGAAAAACACGTCTTTCAGTTCCACCGCCTTTTGCTCGCTGTGACTGTAAGGCTTGACTTTTAGCGCCTTTGTTTCGTTTTTATAGTTGCTTGAAATATATTGTCTGCCCTCGCGAACGGTTATCGGACAAGCGCCGTTTTTTTCGAGCCGAGAAAAAATCCTTATCGCCGAAGGCATCGCAAAACGCATATCGTTTTTAGGATTTTTTTCAAAATATGAAACAATGTTTTTTGGGTTGTCAAAAAATTCTTTTTTACCTCCCTCAAGCATTAAAACCTTGTCTGCCAAAGGAAAAACCTCTTCCAAACGGTGTTCCGCCAAAACAACGGTCAATCCTAATTCCCGATTTATTTTTTTAAGCGTTGCAATAAAGTTCGCAGCGGAAATCGGGTCTAACTGCGCCGTCGGTTCGTCAAGCAGTAAAACTTTCGGATTTGCTACCATAACCGCCGCTAAATTAAGCAGTTGCTTTTGACCGCCCGAAAGTTCGGATGTTTTTTTGTGAAACCATTCTTCTATGCCGAAAAAACTCGCCATTTCCGCAACTTTTCTGCGTATTATTTTTGTGCTGACACCAAGATTTTCAAGCGTAAAAGCCAATTCGTGCCAAACCGTATCGGTTACAATTCCGCTTTCGGGATTTTGCATAACAAAGCCGATTTCCTCTACAGAGGTTCTGTCGTCTGTTTCCGATAAAGCGGTTCCGTTGTATTTTATTTCGCCGTTTACGGTTCCGTAAGGCGAAATCTCTTTTTTCAACAGTTTTAACAAAGTTGATTTTCCGCAGCCGGATTTTCCGCAAAGTACAATAAATTCGCCTTTATTAACCGAAAAAGTAACGTTGTCCAAGGCTTTTTTATCCGAATTAGGATAAGAAAAACTTAAATTTTCGATATGTAAAATTTCCATTTTAAGTCCTCCGTAAAATCAATAACAAACGGCAATAAACAAAATATAAAAAACACCGAAAGCGAAAAAACGGCGTAAAAATCGGGCTTTGCAAAACTAATCAGCGGATAAAAGTTAAATGTTAATTTATTAAGTCCCAAAGCCGTAAAAATCAAAATATCCGAAACTCCCGAAAAAATCAAAACCCATAAATCGGTTTTGCGGAATTTGTAAAGCGAGTATCTGCTTTTAGGTTTCAGACCGAAACCTCTTGCTTTCATCGTAGCACCTGTATCAACGGCGCTTTCAAGTCCTAAACCTATAAGCGCAGAATAAACTCTACCGCCGCTCTTTAATTTATCCGTCCAACTTTCAGACGAATACAAACCGAGCGTTTTTTGCGAAGCCTTTATTTTTTCCGATTTTATTTTAATCAGCGGAATAAATCGCAGCGCCGAAGAAATAAGCAGAGCGATTTTATAAGAAAATCCGCCTAATAAATAAAGCAGTTTATCGTCGCTGAAAATTAAGTTAAAGCATTTAAACCAGAATATTACCGCCGTCAGCATAAGCGCTATCTGAACGCCGTAAATTAAGGCTTCAAGCGTTATCGGGTTGCCGTTAAAAAAGAACAAAATCGTAGCGCCTTTGTGAGAAAAAAACGGATTTGTAAGCGAAATTATTAAAAATATAATCAAAAAAAACCCGAAATCTTTAAAAAAATTCAAGTTTTTTTCACGTTTTATAAAAAACAAAACCGAGCCGATAAGCGAAAATAAAAGCAGTATAGGATTTTGAGAAAACATTGTAATTACGAAAACCGATATAAAATAAACCGCCAAACTTATCGGGTGTAAAGAAGAAAAACAGTTCATTTTTTACCGCCTTTTTTATTGGATTTCTTTGTAATCGGTTTTAGTCCCGCTGATTCGAGCGCACGAGGCCAAGGACCTAAAAAAGCCTTTATTCTTGAGCGGGTTACTTCATCAAAATCTTCTTTTTTTGGATTTCGCCCGAGTTCTTTTGCCTTTTTTAAAAGCATATTTTCAGCCCATTGTGTTTTTTCTTCTTTTGTCACTTAAAAAATCCTCCGAAAATAAAAATACTCTTTTAACCTTTAATAAAAAGGTTAAAAGAGTACAACAGATAAATCAAAACGCAAAACTCAAGCTTTATAGTTTCTTTATAGAAGAAATGCAACTATAAAACCGATTTTTCGGCGATATATCGGTTGCACTCTTCTCACCAAAGTTGTGTTAAACCTAAAAAGTTACGGCAGGTATCCTGACTTATGACGCAGTGATTTTTTCTCACAAAAGAGCCGCCTTCTCAAAGTTTAAGGTATTTTTGACCGCAACCTCAATGGCTTTATCGGCTCTTCTTATTGTCAAATACAGTAATGGCGGTTGTTCCGGACTCGAACCGGATTCCCTATTAATTTACTCAGTCTACAACTTTTCAAACCGTATCTTCCATATCAATTATTAAATTTTCTACCATTCTATCACATTTGATTACAATTTGCAATGAAATTTTTTAATTTTGCTCTATTAAACAACTGCGACTATTAGTTATAATACAAAAATGGGTTATATTCCTAATATTGGGGTTTCAACATTTATCGCCTCCCTCTGACGAGGGAGGTGGCACGGCGGATTTGCCGTGACGGAGGGAGAGAAAGAATAAAGATAGATATATACTTTGGCGTTTCTTATTTGCGATTTTTATTTTCTTGTTTTTGTTACGGTATTTGAAACCGAAGAAACCGAGCCGCCGTTTGTTACTTTGATTTTATAAGAATACTTTTTGCCCGAAACGACGGTAGAATTCTCAAAAGTCAGTTTTTCGTATTTATCTATTTTTGTATAACGCTTAAAACTCTTATCATCAGGACCTTTTCGGTAAATAATAATTCCTTTTGCATTTTTAACCGAATTCCAAGAAAGCAATAAGCCGTTTGAAACATTCTTAACTTTAAGTTTCGGAGTGTTAAGATGATAAGCGGTAAATTTAGCGGAATAATTGCTGCTTCCATTTGCATAGTTTACTTTTATCGCATAAATTCGGCTTGTTCCCGCTTTCGCCGTTTTATCGGTAAACGAACTGCTTTTTACGGTGCCGAGCAGTGTGTATTTTTTGCGTTCATATTTGTAAACCGAATAAGATACGGCGCCGCTTACACTCTTCCAAGCGATTTTCAAACCGTTCTTAGTAGCGGTGGCGCTGCTTATATTTGTCGTAGAGAAAAACCAACTGCTTTTCGAACCGCCTTTATAACTTTCTGTTCCTGCGTCCGATACAGATGACGGGCGGTAATAATACTTTTTGCCCGAAACTGCGGTTTTGTCGGTGTATGATGTGCCGTTTACGGTAGCAATCTTTTTATAACTGCTTTCGCCGTAGGCTTTGCGGTAAAGATTGTACTTTTTAATTCCCAAAACCGCTTTCCATGAAACAGTAAGTCCTAAAGTTGACGTTTTAATTGAATTTACCGTAGGCGGCGTATAAATTTTAGTGGTAAAGGCGGGGCTTGAACTTGAAACGCTCGACCCTTTATACGCTTTTACATAGTATGTATATGATGTGCTTTTTGCAACGGTTTTGTCGGTGTATGAAGTGTTAGAAGCGCCCTTTACCGTTGCTGTTTTTTTAGCGTTTTTCTCGGATTGTTTTTTTCTGTATACATAATAACCGTCGACGTTGTAAGAACTTGACCAATTAATTGTCACAGAGGTTTTGGTATTGCTTGCCGAGGTGACTTTTACACCGCCGATATATATACCCGAAAGTGCGTTCGGAGCACCGCTTACTCCGGCGGAAGAAACGGCTTTTACTGTGTAAAAATATTTTATTCCGCCTACTGCTTTTGTATCGGAATATTCGGATTTAGACGAATCTACGGTTGCTATTTTAACAAAAGAATCATCGCCGTCGTTTCGGCGCAATACCTGATAGCCTGTCGCACCCGAAAGTTTTGTCCAACTGATTTTAAAACCGTTTGAAAGTTTGCTAAGGCTTTTTAGCGTTGTGCTTTTTACAAATTCAATTCGGCAAACCGCACTTTTAGTAGCGGAAACATTGCCTTTATAAGCGGTTATGTAGTAGTAATACTGCTTCTGCGTTACGTTTTTATCAACGTAAGAAACAGTATTTTTAGAAGTTACCGTATGTGTAAGCAAGTAGGCGCTCTTGCCTTCTTCTTTTCTGAAAATCTTATATCCGTCTGCGCCGTTTACTTTTTTCCATTGAAGAGAAATGCCGTTTGCGGTGTTTTCAACATTATAAAGACAGGTTGAAATAAGTGAATTATCGGTGGATTGGTCGTTTGCGTACTTTGCATAGTTAAGCATTACCCAACCATTGGTTTTGTTGTAAGTAATCTTTCCCCAAATCTTTTCGCCAACGTATCTTTTTTCGGTAACGGTTATCGCGTCGCCTTTATTTAACGAAGCAACGTAAGAATAACTTGTTCCCGGACCTTTTCTAATATTTAAAGAGGTTGATACCACATAAACTTCTTTGTCAAACGAAAAATCATCGGTGCAGAAAAGTTTTGCTTCGGCGGCACGTCGCTCAACCAATCCCTGAAGTTTCTGACCGCCTGCGTTTACCCAAAGACCGAAAGCCTTTGCAATCTGCTTGTCGGTATATTTATCAATACCGTTTTTAAGGTACTTTGCAATGGTAGGATTGCGATCCCATACATAAGCGCCGAAATTGTAGGTAAAACTTATAAGTGCGTCGTACTGATTTTGCGTTACATAAATATCGTTTTTGCTTAAAAATGAGTTCAGTCCCGATTCGTAACTCGGCAAAATCTTTTTCAAAAGCGCATGAGCCGCCGGCTCGCTTATTCCTGCGGGATATTCGTCCTTTTCACATCTCGAGCCGTAGCCTATTGTATATTGCGAATAATCCCAGTAAGCATATTGATAATACCCCTCAAACACTTCAATAAAATTAACGCCGAGTTCGCTTGTCGTACGTTTAACATATTTTTTGCCGGCGGCGGTGGTCGGCATTACGGGAATTACGCCGAAAATCATTACAATTAAAAGTAATATACTTAAAATTTTTCTTTTCATTTGCTACTCCTTTGCTGCTTCTTTGCAACTCCTTAACAAAATTGGTTTTTATCGCTGTTGTATCGGTAATCTATTTTTTCGAGTGATGAAACAATTTCCTGCTTTTCAACATTCAGGCTTTCGCATAAAGTTTCAAGCGATGAAAATTCATCACGCAATTTTGTGTTTATAAAACTTAAAAGAATAAAGGGGTCATTAGGCAGACTCATTTTGATTTTAACCTTTCCGTAATTGTTTCGTCGGGGTCTACAAAAGCGGTCTGATTGGTTTTATAAATAACCATTCCCGGTTTTGCACCCGCAGGTTTTTTAACATATTTTATAAGCGTATAGTCAACGGGAACCTGTTTTGAAGCGGCTGCTTTTGAGTTTGTTGCCGCTAAAACGGCCGCTTGGGTAAGCGTTGTATCGGGGATTTCTCTGCCCTCGGACAACACCACTACATGAGAGCCGGGAATGTTTTTGGTGTGAAACCACATATCCTGCTTTTCGGCAAGTTTTAAAGTTAAATAATCGTTTTGATAATTGTTTTTGCCGACAAGAATAGTAAACCCGTCCGAAGAAATGTATTTATCGGGATTAGGTTTTTGCGGTTTGCGTTTTATATTTTTCCGTTGAGCGCGAATATAACCGCACTCTATAAGCTCGTCCTTTATGCTTTCGATATCCGAAGGCGTTTTAGCACGTTTTAAGGAATCAAGCACCGATTCAAAATATACCAAATCTTCATTCGCTTTAGCAATAAGTTCGCAAAGCATACCCGAAGCCGTCGATAATTTTCGGTACAAATTAAAATATCTGTGCGCGTTTTTAACAGGCGAAAGGGCGGTATCCATAGGAATTTCAATCATTTTACATTCGGGGTCGTAATAATTCATAACCACCGCTTTGCTCTCTCCCGATTTAAGCAGATGTAAATTTGCTTTCAGCAGTTCGCCGTATACTCTGTAAATCTCTTTTTTCTCGGTGGCTTTCAGTTCTTTTTCACGAGCCGCAATTTTCCTTTTGGTACGCTCGATTAAATTAGTGACGGTTTTAGTAACCGAGGCTGAAATCTGACGTATTCTCTCGCCGTTATCTTTTTTTGAAAAGAAATTCTGCAAAAGCGAATGAACGTCGTCATAAAATTCAAGAGTATATTTTTCACCGTACTGTTTTATCGGAATAAAGGAAAAATCCTTGATATTGCCGTTTTCATCTTTAACAATACAGGGTTTTATATCGTTTTCATAAGTATTTTTAAAATTTTTCAGCGTATCCGTCAGTTTTGAAAAACGGTAAGCGTTAATTTCGGATACGGGCAAATCCATATCGCCGAAACTTAAAAACGCCAATTCTCTGTAAATAATCGGCGAAAGCCCGTCGATTACCGCCGAAAAAGCCTTGTGTGCCGCCCTTTCGGTCTGCGCTTTTATTTTTTCGGCAACTTCGTTTACTTCCGAAGTAAATAGATTTAATCGGTCGGTGCCTTCGGGAAATTCGTAATCAGCGCCCGGCAGAACAAAACGTTTGCCCTCTTCAGGGTCAACTCGGCGTACGCTGTCAATGATTTTTCCGTTTTCGGTGAAAATAATATTTGAAAGTCTGCCGAGCATTTCGACAACAACAGTTATTACAACGTCGTCGCCGAGTTCGTTTTTGCAGTCAAAATCAAGCATTAAAATTCTGTCAATGTCTTTTTGACGAACGCTTTTGAGTTTGCCGCCGCCGAGCCTTTTTCGCAAAAGCATACAAAGCATAGGCGGAACGGGCGGATTTTCAAATTTTTCGGTTGTAAAATGAATTCTTGCCGAATTCGGATTTGCCGAGATTAAAAGTGTTTTTTTAAATCCCGTTTTATTAAGATAAAGGCATATACAGTCTTTATACGGCATTGTGATTTTTTCGATTCGGGCGGTCAAAGCCGTTTCGTTTAAATCCTTGCAAATAAGACCGAGCAATGCTGCGTCAAGTGCCACGATTAATTCACCTTAAACTTTCTGTATTACGCTATACAAACGTTATAATCACGCTATACCACGCTGTAAGGCGCCGACTGGGATATAATTCTAACCTCGCAGTCGAGCTTGTCCTTTAGTAAAAGCGCTAACGGTTTTACAACTACGTTTTCGGTTGAAAAATGACCTGCGTCGATAACGGTCATACCAAGGCTTTTTGCCTCTAACCATTGGTGATGTTTAATCTCGCTTGTTACAATGGTATCTGCGCCGGCGGCTTTGGCCTGTAAAATAAAGTGATTTCCCGCGCCGCCGTAAACGCATACTCTGTGAACTCTTTTGTTGCCTGCAACAAATCTTACGTCAGGCGCGCCGAGTTTTTCTTTTACAAAACGGGCGAAATCTTCAGGCTCATAACCTGCAACATTTCCTATTCTTGCCGCAGGTAAGCAATCGGGATATTCGCTGTCGGCAACCGTCTCGGCTTCCTCGACTCCCAAAGCAATAGCCAAGCGGTCGTTTACACCGCCTTTTGCACAGTCAAGATTTGTATGAGCGCAAATTGCGGTTATGCCTTCTTTAATCAAAAGATAGGGAATGCTTTCCGCAGTTACCGATGATAATTTATCAAAAATAACGGGGTGATGCGAAACAATAAGGTCACATTCGTTATCGGCAGCCCTTTTGACAACGTCACGGGTAATGTCAAGGCAAACCGCAATTCTTTTAACCGAAGCGGCGGCGTCACCCACTAAAATACCTACGTTATCAAAAGGGTATCTTGTATTAAAAGGTGCAATTTTATCAATTAATTTATAAATTTCCGTTACTGTTACCGACATTTTTAATCTCTCCTCAAATTTTAAATATCTTTAAATATCTTCACAAAGCGAAACTATCGCTTTGGCTTGTGTGTTTTCGTTATCCGCAGATAGTATTCCTTTTGCCTTTTTTATAAGCGAATTTTTAATTTTTTGCTTGTATTTTTGCGATTTTTCATCATTTTTTCGCAAAAATTCACCGAAATAGTAGTATTTTTCGTCCTGATTTTGCGCTTTACCGCAAAACACGGCGTTGATTACGGTATAAATTTTATTATTTGATTCGGCGGCTTTTTCGTCTTTTATCAAAAATCCGTTTTCGCAAAGAAACCGCCGCAGTTCGTAAGCCTTCGTCATAGGCTGTAAAATAAGATTATATTTTTCGTCTTTTATGTATGGGCAGTCGGTTAAAATTTTTATTATCATTTCGCCGCCCATTCCTGCGATAACAAGGTCGGAAAATTCATCTTTTTCAACGCCCGAAAGTCCGTCGCAAAGGTAAAGTTTTACACGGTTTGCAACGCCGTATTCCTTAACTGTTGCTTTGGCGCTTTCAAGCGGTTTTTCGTTTATGTCGCAACACAGCGCAAAACGGATTTTGCCCTGCTTTAAGAGAAAAGCGGGCAAATAAGCGTGGTCTGTTCCGACGTCTGCCAAAACGGAATTTTCTCTTACAAATTCCGCGCAGGTAAAAAGCCTTTCATCAAGCGTTATATTCATCAAAAAGTCCTTTAATTAAAATTTTCGTAAAAAAGCAATACTTCTCTATTATTTATATTACAATTTTGTAACTCAAAAGTCAATAGAAACGCAGAATTTACAATATTTTTATACTATATCTTTGTGATAAAAATTTGATAATTATTTACTGTTTATATTCTCCATAGAGGCTAAATGAGTAAGCATAACCTTTACCTCGTTAAGTTGCGAAAAAAATTCTGCCTTTTCGTTATACTCAATAAGCGGCTTCATAGCGCAAATACCTACGCCTATTTCGCAGATTTCGGCGTGATTTACAAAAATATTGAGTTTTTTCTCAAAATTAATCCATTCTTTTTCCGCATTTTCGCAAAGCGACAACGCTTTTTTAGGATTATCCTGTTTTGCCGCAGTTTCTATTTTTGTAATATAGTCGTTCATAACGTCGTTTGCCTGTTTAACATAATAAGTCCCCGACGCCACAATACCCACAAGAACTATAATAATTGCAATTGCAAATATAAATCTTTTCATCGTATTTCCTCTTTCTTAATAATAACAAATTCTTTTGCTTCGTTTACCGTCATTAAAAACACGTCTTCAATTGTAAGATTTTTTGCACGTAGCCGCAGCATTACGTCCTCTTCGCTTACCTTCGAAAACTCGCCGAAAACCTCTTCGCAAAGTCTGCCGTCGGAAATAACGACTGTCGAAAAGCCTTTATCACGGGCGTTTAGTTTCATATCGCCTTTTGAAACAGGCTCGTATTTTTGTTTGGGTTGCACAGAAATTTTGCCGTTGGTTTCCATTATCGCAAAATCGACTTCTTCTATTGAAAATGAGCCTGCCTGACGAAGTCCCTCCAACAAATCGTCTATTGTGACTCGCAGTTTTTTCATCATTTTTTGGTCGATTACGCCGTTTTTGATGATAATTGCGGATTTTCCGTCAAAAAGTTTGCGGAACAAGATAGATTTTAATGAAAATGCCGAAAGCAAAAGTTCAAGCAAAACAAGTACGAATATCGCAATAATTCCGTTTGTTACAGGGCGGTTTAAATCCTGCATCGGAATTGAGGCTAATTCTGAAATAAGTATCGTTACAACAAGTTCGCTGGGTTGCAATTCGCCGACCTGCCGTTTGCCCATTATTCGCATACAAAGTATTACGACTAAATACAAAACCGCCGTACGAATAACCGTCATCATCATAAGTTTTCACCGCTTTTTGATAATTTTCGGTAATATTATCGGCAGATAAATCAATTTTTATACATAGTCAGTCGGTCGGAAGCACCGAGTCGAGAGCCTCGACACGCAAGACAATCATTTTATGTTTTGATGTGATTTTAAAGTTTATTGGGCTTACAATAGCAACCTGTTGCCTAAAAAGCCTTCGCCTTTATGGGAAGGTGTCACGAAGTGACGGATGAGGGATAAAATAAAGATATTGCAACGGCACGCCGAGGTCGTCGTGCCATACAAATACATATAAGATTATCGGTAATAAAAGCGAACGGTTGGCGAAAATATTTTCGTCAACCGTTTATTCTAAATAACTCTAAATTTTTTCGATTTTTGCAAAATTAGCCATTACTTTTTTAGTGCCTACCGTATCAAAGGAAATTTCGAGCATTGTATCGTTGCCCATCGGCGTGGTTTTAATAATCATACCCACGCCGAAAACCTTATGGCTCACCCTCTCGCCGACAGAGAATTTACCTTTGCTTACCGTAGTTTTTTTCGGTGCGTTGCCCCAAGGGTTATTTCTGCTTTTACCGCTAAAAGCAGATGATTTTGCGGTAGTTTGCCCGAAAGAAGCGCCAAACGGCGAGCCTGACGAAAAAGAAGATTTTTCTTGCTCAAATTCTATGCAGCGGTTGTCTATTTCGCTGATAAATCTTGACGGATTGTTTGCCGAAACATTGCCGAACAACATTCTGCGTCTGGCGTTTGTGATATACAGTTTTTTCTTTGCTCTTGTAATGCCGACGTAAGCCAACCTGCGCTCCTCTTCGATTTCCTCGGGCGGCGCAAACATTACACGGCTTCCCGGAAAAATGCCTTCCTCCATTCCGGCTAAAAATACAACCGGAAACTCCAAACCTTTGGCGGAGTGAAGCGTCATTAAAACTACTCTGTCGGCGGATTCATCAAGATTATCAATATCGGTTATAAGCGCAACCTCTTGCAAATAATCCTGCAAAGTCGGGGTTTCGTTTTCCTCTTCATAATGCAAAATTGCGGTTGCAAGTTCCGCTACGTTGTCAACTCTGTCCTGCTCCTCGGCGCCCTGCGCTTTTAATGCGGCTAAATAGCCTGATTTTTCAAGCACATCGTTTAAAATTTCAGAGGGCAAAGTTGTGTTTACTTTTTGTATTATTTCATCCATTTTATCGCAGAAATCTTTTAATTTTGCGGCGCTGCGAGATAATTTTTGATAAGCAGACGCATTTTTAAACACCTCGTAAAGAGTAAGTCCGTTTAGTTCTGCTATTTCCTGTGCGTTGTTAACGGTAGTTTCGCCGATACCCCTTTTCGGCTCGTTGATAATGCGTTTAAGCCGTAAATCATCGCTCGGATTTGCCACAAACTGCAAATATGAAATCACGTCTTTAATTTCTTTACGGTCATAGAACTTTAAACCGCCGAAAACCGCATAGGAAATACCCGAACGGGCAAAAACATTCTCTATTGTACCCGACTGTGCATTCATTCTGTAAAGCACCGCATGGTCGGAAAATTTCATTCCGTCACGAACGTTTTCGAGTATGGTTTCGGCAATGAATTTTGCCTCGTCGTTCTCGCTGTTTGAAGTGTGTGCAATAATTTTGTCGCCAACGCCGTTATCCGACCAAAGATTTTTGCCTTTTCTGCCCTTGTTGTTTGCAATAACCGAGTTTGCCGCGTCAAGAATATTTGAAGTTGAACGGTAATTTTGTTCAAGACGAATGGTAACCGCGTCGTTGTACTGACTTTCAAAACTTAAAATATTCTCGATTGTAGCGCCTCGGAATTTATAGATTGACTGGTCGTCGTCGCCTACAACGCAGATGTTTTTATAACGTTCGGCGAGCATTTTTACCAGCACATACTGGGCGTGGTTGGTATCCTGATACTCGTCGACCACTATGTACTTGTAGCGTTCCTGATACTTTTCGAGTACATCGGGATTTTCTTTAAACAGTAAAACCGTGTTTGCAATCATATCGTCAAAGTCCATAGCGTCGTTGGATTTGAGCGTTTGTTGATACATTTTATAAACTTCGGCAATCTGCTTTTTGCGAAAATCAAAGCCGGTTTCTTCCGCATATTCTTCGGGGGTAATAAGCGAATCTTTTGCACGGCTTATTTCATTGCGTATAGTCTTGTGCGATAAAATTTTATCATCAATACCAAGTTTTTTCTGGCAGTCTTTAATAACTCTTGTCGTATCGTTTGTATCATAAATTGTGTAGTTAGAGGTGTAGCCCAGACGGTCGCCGTCTATTCTTAATATTTTTCCGCAAATCGAGTGAAAAGTACCTGCGTTTATTTTGTCACCGCCGTCGCTTATTCGTGCGCTCAAACGCTCTTTAAGTTCGTTTGCCGCTTTGTTTGTAAATGTAATTGCAAGAACGTTCCAAGGTGCAGGCGCATTAAGTCGCAAAGCGGGAATATACGGCGCGGTATCGGTATTGCCGTTTAAATAATCGGTTATATCTGCAATATCGTTATCGTCTAAATACGGCTCGTTTTCGTTTAAATATGAGTTGCCGTATTTTAAAAGGTATGCAATTCGGTTTACAAGAACGGTGGTTTTGCCCGAACCTGCTCCTGCAAGCACCAAAAGCGGTCCGTTTACATTAACTACCGCTTTAAACTGCATATCGTTCATTCTTGCGAATTCTTTTCTTATTAAATCTTTTTTTAATTTCAGTAAATCCAATTTAACTTGCCTTTCAAATAAAGTTATTATATTTCAGCCATTCTTTGCAGAGTGAAGTCCGTTTTAACAAACAAAATACGGGGATTTTTTTCAAAAATTTTCAAAAAATTTTCATTCGCAAAAATTTTCATTGTAAAACCCTTTACAAATGTTTGAACATAATATAAAATTAATTATATAACAAATTTAATTATTAGTAAAGGATTTATTTATGAAAAATTACAGTTTATAAATTGCAATATAAAATGTCCACAAATATTAAGCGACATTTAATTTCTTAATTAGCATAAATGAAGATAATCCGTTTAGTTTTCTTCTTGGATAATTATTCATCCAATGCTCTATCATCTTAATTCTCTCATGA
>JAXJVH010000004.1:0-16826 GCA_036308645.1 Acutalibacteraceae bacterium
GGCACATTGTAAAATGAAGTTGAAACAATAAAATAAAAGTGTCCACAGTGACGATTCTGTAGTAGAATTGAGTTTGCGGAACCAATTCGAAAGGATCATCACTATGGACAATCCAAATTGTAACACAGAACACAAGAAATATCAACACATCACATCAGAAGAACGGCACGAAATTGAGGTTCGACTTAAAGACGGCTGGACAGTTTATGCTATTGCTAAACATCTTGGCAGACCATACAATACCATCAGAAACGAAGTTGAACGAGGTACTGTATATTTGTATAACGGCAAAGTTGCGAGATATAAAGCTGATAAAGGCAAAGAAGTTTATCTCGAGCATCGCAAAAACAGCCGAAGAAATATCCGTTGTCTTGAAGTGGTAGATTTTCTTAAATATGTTGAGAAGAAATTTCGTGAAGAAAGCTGGTCACTTGATGCTTGTGTAGGTTACGCAAAAGCAAATAAGCTGTATACAGACAAACAAATGGTTTGCACAAAAACGCTGTACAACTATGTTGATTTAGGGCTGCTTAATATCAGAAATATAGATTTACCCGAAAAGCTAAAGCGCAACACCAAAGGTAACCAAACCCGAGAAAATAAGCGAAATCTCGGCAACAGTATTGAACAGCGACCTGATGATGTTGATACTCGCGAAGAATTTGGTCATTGGGAGATTGACAGCGTTATCGGCAAAAAAGCCGAGGGTGAATCTCAGATAATGACGATAGTTGAGCGTAAGCACCGTGAATCAATATGGCTGAAAATAAGAAATCATTCTGCTGAAGCTATAGATGAAGCTCTATCCGGATTGATTGAACAATTCGGAGATAAATATAACGAAGTGTTCAAGAGCATAACCGGAGATAACGGATCAGAGTTTGCCAATCTTTCTCAGGTTGAATCAAAGGGAATTTCCGTGTACTTTACCCATCCGTATTCTTCCTATGAGAAAGGAACAAATGAATGTCACAACAAAATGCTTCGCAGATTCATTCCAAAAGGAAAGAGTATAGATGACTACAGTGCTGATGATATCCTCTTCTTTGCTGACAAAATCAACAACCTGCCCAGAAAGATACTCGGATATCATACACCGGAGGAACTCTTTGAACAGGAACTCGACAGGATATACAGGGTAGTTTGAGCCGCGCCGTCGTGAGTTTCTCTCACTCGTCGCTACGCTCCTCCCTCAAGAAACTCACGACATTCTACTACAAACGTTAATTTTGTTTCAACTTGCTATTGCAATTTGCGATGTATTTATTTCAAGGCTTTTTTTATTTCTTCAGCGATTCTATATATTACGGTTACTACAACGGAATTACCCGCTTGCTTGTATAATGCTCCGTTACATAGACTATCTGGTAAAATAAAATCTTCAGGAAACCCTTGTAAATTAAAACATTCTCTTGGGGTTAGTTTTCTTATTCTGTTATCATAGGTTTTAATAATTGGCACATTATGTCCGCCCGTTCCCATATTGGCAGTAAGAGTAGGGCATAAATTGCTTTTATTCTCTCTAACATAAACTCTTCTCCACTGATAACATGTTTCTGAACTCGTTACACATTTAGATAATTCGTTATAAAAATTACACCGTTCAGTGTAGTAATAGTTTTTATCTTTTTTTCCTTTAAAGTCAATTACATCACTTAATTTCTTTTCTAAATTAATCTTTTTAGGAAAATCAAATTTTTGCAACTGTCTTTCGTCCTTAAAGCATACGATATATATTCTTTCTCGAGTTTGAGGAATGTTGCCATAATCACATGAATTTAACACTGTCTTTTTAACATGATATCCTAATTCATTTAATGCGTTGTAAATAACAGAAAATGTATTTCCGTTATCGTGCGTTAATAAGTTTTTTACATTTTCAAGAAAAATGACTTTTGGTTTTTTCTTTTTAATTATTCTTATTAATTCAAAGAAAAGATTACCTCTGCCTTTTTCATCATCAAATCCTTGTCTATACCCTGCTATTGAAAAGGCTTGACATGGAAAACCTGCTAAAAGAACATCAAAATTCGGAATATCTTTATTTTCATCTAATTCTTTTATATCACATACCTTTAGGTCTACATCAGGAAAATTAGCAGTATATGTTGTTGCGGCATTTTTATCAAACTCATTTGCGAAAATTGTTTTAAAACCTGCCATCTCAAAACCTTTGTCAATACCACCAACACCTGCAAAAAATGAAGCACAAGTCAGTTCCATTTTATCCTCCTATATTTGCGATGCACCACAAAATAATACTTATGTTATTTTAGCAATTTTAATATAAAAAATCAACCTCAAATAACAAAAAACTTTACATTTTAAAAATAAATGTTATAATAATTATGAATTTTTAAGAAAGGAGGAAGTTTGAAGTGTTATTAGTAGTCGATATTGGTAATACAAACATCACGCTCGGAGTCTTTGACGGTGATGAAGGCAAGATGATTGCAAGAATGGCGACGGAGAAAACAAAAACCGCTGACCAATATGCAGTTGAACTTGTAAATGTTCTGGGTATTTACGGTATAAGCCGCAGTGATTTGGACGGATGTATTGTTTCCAGTGTTGTACCGTCTTTAACAAACGCTTTTAAAAAAGCCTGTGATTTAATAAAAATCGAAAAGACGCTTTTTGTAGGACCGGGAGTTAAAACAGGACTTGATATTAAAATTGACAACCCTGCTCAACTCGGCGCTGATTTGGTAGTAGGCGCTGTTGCGGCAACAAAACTTTATTCAATGCCCTGCGTTATTTTGGACCTCGGAACCGCTACGACAATCAGCGTTCTTGACAAAAACGGCTCGTTTTTAGGCGGCCCGATTTGTGCGGGCATCGGTATTTCGCTTGAAGCACTTACTTCCAGAACAGCGCAACTCCCCGGCATTTCTTTGGAAACGCCTAAATCGGTTATCGGTAAAAACTCTATCGACAGTATGAAAGCCGGACTGGTTATCGGCTCTGCCTGTATGATAGACGGACTTATCGAGCGGATTGAAAACGAACTCGGGGAAAAAGCCACCATTGTGGCTACGGGCGGATTAGCCTCGGAAGTCGTTAAAAACTGCAAAAGAGATATTGTTATTAACGACAATCTTTTGCTTGACGGCTTAAAAATTATTTACGATAAAAATGTAAAGTAAAAAAACAAAAAATCTAAAAGAATTGCATCGGTAAACCCGAGTAATATCAGGAGGAAAATTTAATTATGGCAACAAAAAGAAATAATGAAGCAGTTTATAAACTCGTTATCACAGCAATTTTTATGGCGCTTACCGCATTTTTGCAGTTATTCGCAAGTTCCTTTACAATAGGAACGGTTAGTTTTTCGGTAGTACTTATTCCTATTGTTATTTGCGGAATTTTGGCAGGACCTTTAAGCGGTGCGCTCTGCGGTCTTACGTTCGGCGTTATCACAATGATCGGCGGTTTAACGGGCGGCGATATTTTCACCGCAACGCTTATGCAGTCGGGTACTAAAGGATTTATTATTACAACTCTTATATGTCTTGTGAAAGCAACTGCCGCAGGTCTTTTATCTGCACTTGTTTATAAAGCGCTTAAAAATAAAAACAATTTTTGGGCAGTAGTTTGCGCTTCTGCTACCGCACCGATTGCAAACACAGGTTTATTTATTCTCGGCGCTCTTACTTTGTCCGACGTTTTATCAGCGGCTTTTACAAACGGCGCTTCGGTTATCTACTTCCTTGTAATCGGTTGTGCAGGTATTAACTTCATTATTGAATTTTTAGTAAATCTTATTTTTGCGCCTGCTGTTTATCAACTTATAAAGGCAGTCGGAAAGGGTAAAATATAAATAATATGAAAAACATTTCATCTTTACAACAAAGACTATCTTCGGATAGTCTTTGTTTGATACAAAATCCGCTTAATCTTCGCTATTTTACGGGAACGGATATTGATACGGGGTATCTTTTAGTATCAAACAGAAACGCTTATTTTATAACTGATTTTAGGTATATCGAATCGGCTGAAAATTTCTTTAAAGACAGTTATGTAAAGGTTGTTTTGCAAGACAACGCTCAAAAACAAATTGAAGAAATTTACGACCGGGAAAAATGCGAAAAACTTTTGGTTGAAACAGAATATCAAACCGTTTCAAGGCTTGAGTTTTTTAAAAAAATTTGCGAAAATACAGTTACAGACAAAACTCTTGACAATATTATTTCCGATTTAAGAATAATAAAATCAGATTATGAACTTTCGCAAATCGCAAAAGCGCAGAAAATCACCGACAAAGCCTTTGAGCATATTTTAGATTTTATCAAAGTCGGTGTAAAAGAGCGTGATATTGCGCTCGAAATCGAGTTTTTTATGCGTAAAAACGGCGCAGATGGCGTGTCGTTTGACCTTATTACGATTTCGGGTAAAAACACCTCTTTGCCACACGGAATACCATCGGAAAAGCAAATTCAAAACGGCGACTTTGTAACAATGGATATCGGCTGCAAGGTAAACGGCTACTGCTCGGATATGACGAGGACGGTGGCTGTAGGTTATGCGACAGATGAAATGAAAAAGGTTTATAACACCGTTTTAACGGCGCAAAAGAAAGCGCTCGAAACCGTAAAAAGCGGTACTTACGCAAGCGAGGTTGACAAAGCCGCAAGAGATTATATTTACGCAAACGGATACGAGGGTTGTTTCGGTCATGCAACAGGTCACGGAGTAGGTCTTTTTATTCACGAATCGCCTACTGTTTCGACGGTAAGCAAAGCGGTTTTGAAGCCGAATATGGTTATCACCGTTGAACCGGGAATTTATTTAAAAGATAAATTCGGCGTAAGAATTGAAGATATGGCGGCGGTAAAAGAAAACGGTTGTTTAAACTTTACCAAAAGTCCTAAAGAATTGATTATTGTTTAAACATAATTGATTGATAAATAAAAGTAAACTTACGGGCGGTTGTTTTTCATACCGCCTGTTTTTTTAGAATGTAAAATGTCTGTTAAAACCCATAAAAAACGCCTTTTAAAATCCTTTTAAAAACCTGTGAAAAAAGGTTGAAATTTATTATAAACAGCGGTATAATAAAATGAATAGATTTTTAATTTAAGGAGTACAAAAAAATGCAGAAGAAATTTTATATTACGACTCCGATATATTACCCATCGGGTAATCCTCATATCGGCCATTGCTACACAACCGTTGCTTGCGATTCAATCGCTCGCTACAAACGAATGCAGGGCTACGATGTAATGTTTTTGACAGGTACGGACGAACACGGTCAGAAAATCGAGGAAAAAGCAAAAGAAAAAGGCATTACTCCGAAACAGTATGTTGATGAAATTGTTGAAACTTTCAAAAAACTGTGGAGTTATATGAATATCAGTTACGACAGATATATCCGCACAACTGATGATTACCACGTTGAAACGGTTCAAAAGATTTTTAAAGAACTTTATGACCGCGGTTATATCTACAAAGGCGAGTATTCGGGTAAATACTGCACACCTTGTGAGTCTTTCTGGACAGAGAGCCAGTTGGTCGACGGAAAATGCCCCGAATGCGGCAGAGAAGTAGTTGAGGCTAAAGAAGAGGCTTATTTCTTTAAAATGTCGCCTTTTGCCGACCGCATCGAAAAATTGCTGACCGAAACCGATTATTTACAACCGAAAACAAGAGCGATTGAGTTGGTTAACAACTTTATAAAACCCGGCCTTGAGGATTTGTGCGTTTCACGAACCTCTTTTAAATGGGGTATTCCCGTAACCTTTGACGAAAAGCACGTGGTTTACGTTTGGATTGACGCTCTTTCAAACTATATTTCGGCACTCGGTTATTTGAATGACGCTTACAATGATTATGATAAATTCTGGCCTGCCGATGTTCACATGGTTGCAAAAGATATTCAGCGTTTTCACGCTATCATCTGGCCGGCAATGCTTATGGCGCTTGATTTGCCGTTGCCGAAACATCTCGCCGTTCATGGCTGGATTACTTTTAACGGTCAGAAAATGTCTAAATCAATCGGTAATGTTGTCGACCCGTTTGTTTTGGGCGAACGCTACGGCGCAGACGCTATCCGCTATCACATTCTTCGTGAAATGGCGCTCGGCGCTGACAGTTCATTTTCAAATGAAATTATGATTAACCGCATAAATACCGACCTTGCCAACGGACTCGGAAATCTTGTTTCACGTACCGTTGCAATGGTTGAAAAATATTTCGGCGGTACTTTGCCGCAAGACAAACTTTCGGGCGAATTTGATGATGAATTAATTGAAATTTGTACCGCTTTGCGTGAAAAATGCGATGATTATATTGATAAAACGCAGATTAATAATGTGCTTATCGAGATTTTTAAGGTTGTTTCACGCGCTAACAAATATATTGATGAAACTGCGCCTTGGGTACTTGCAAAAGATGAAAGCAACAAGCCGCGACTTGCACAGGTGCTTTACAATCTTTTAGAGGCAATTCGTATTGTCGCTACCCTGCTCAATCCTTTTATGCCGTCAACAATGCCTAAAGTTTTTGAACAGATAGGTGCGACCGACGCTGATGTAACCTATGAAAACGCAGGAAAATTCGGCGTTTTACCTGTTACGGTTACAGTTCATAAAGGCGAAGTCCTTTTCCCGAGAATTGACGCCGAAAAAGAAATTGAAGAATTAAATGCAATTATCGAAAAGCAGGTTGCAAACGCTCAAAAAGAACAGGAAAAACATAAAACGCTCGCATTTTTAGATGAAATCACAATTGACGAGTTTGCCAAAATCGACCTTCGTGTTGCAAAAGTGCTTGAATGTGAACCTGTAAAACGTGCTAAAAAACTTTTAAAACTCACTCTTGACGACGGAAGCGGTAAAAACCGAATTGTAGCGTCGGGTATTGCACAGTATTATACGCCCGATGATTTAATCGGTAAAAACGTAATCGTTGTTGCTAACTTAAAACCGGCTACTTTGTGCGGTGTTGAAAGTTGCGGTATGATACTTGCCGCCGATACTGACGACGGAGTTAAGGTTATCTTCCCCGAGGGAATGAAACCCGGTGATAAAATAAGATGATAATTGACACACATGCACATTACGACGACAAGCAGTTTGACGGTGATTTGAAAGAACTGCTTGATGAAATGCAACAAAACGGCGTTGAAAAAATAATAACCTGCGGAGTAAACCTTAAAAACAGTGAAGAGGTTTTAAAACTTTGCGAAAAATACGATATGTTGTATGCGGCTGTCGGAATTTATCCGCACGAAACAAGAGGGCAAAATTTTGACCGCCCTCTGTTAGAAAAACTGGCAGGACATAAAAAGACGGTCGCTATCGGTGAAATTGGTCTTGACTATTATTATGACGATTCACCGCGTGAAACGCAGATTGATATTTTGTGCAAACAACTGGAAGTTGCAAATGAACTGTGCTTACCCGTTACATTTCACGACAGAGAAGCGCACGCAGATTCTTTGGAATTGCTTAAAAAATATAAACCCCAAGGCGTTGTCCATTGTTTTTCGGGTTCTAAAGAAATGGCAAAGGAAATAGTTAAATTGGGTATGTATATCGGCGTAGGCGGAGCACTGACTTTTAAAAATGCGCGGGTTTTACCCGAAGTGGTAAAAGAAATTCCGCTTACAAGCATTGTACTTGAAACCGACGCACCTTATATGAGCCCTGTGCCGTACAGAGGCAAACGCAACCGCTCGGATTATATTATAAATATTGCCGAAAAAGTTGCCGAACTAAAAGGCATATCCGCAGACGAAGTTTTGCGTATAACAAATCAAAACGCTGTAGAGATTTTTAAGTTTTAAAGGAGTTTGGAATGGGTAAATTTTTCGCCTTTATTTCAAGAATGAAATTTATAAACCGTTGGTCGCTTATGAGGAATACTTCTTATGAGTCGCTTTCGGTACATTCTCACGAAGTAAGCATTATTGCTCATGCGTTGTGCCTTATCGGAAACAAGCGTTTAAATAAATCATATAATGCCGATAAAGCGGCTGTTTTTGCTCTTTATCACGATGCAAGCGAGATTATAACGGGCGATATGCCGACTCCTGTAAAATATGATAATGCAAACATTAAAAACGCTTATAAAGATATTGAAAACGTAGCGAATGAAAAGTTGATTTCTATGCTTCCCGATGATTTAAAATCCGACTACAACGATATTCTTTTTTATGACGATTCTTATAAAAAAATAATTAAGGCCGCCGATAAAATTTCGGCGATTATAAAATGTGAAGAAGAACTTAAAATGGGAAATCTTGAATTTAAAAAGGCGAGAGAAACCTGTATTTCTTCACTTCATAAATTAAATTGCGAAGAAGCGGAGATTTTTATGGATGAATTTTTCCCTGCTTATTCGCTGACATTAGATGAATTAAATTAGCTATAATAAAACACAAGGAGGAACACAAAATGAATAACGTTAGGATAAACAAATCAATCATCTCATTATTGATAATTTTTACTGTAATTTTTTCTTCTTTTGCGATTTCTCCGTCAGTTTCGGCTTTTAATTTTCCTAAAATATCATTAAATAAATCCGTAAGCGGCAATCTTGAAGATTATTTTGGCGGTATTTCTTATGAATTAAATCTTACCGCTCAAAAAAAGATTAATATTAATTATTCAAGTACCGCATCTACTGATTTTTGTATTTATGATAACAAAATGAATACTATTTATAAATTCCACGAAATAAAAAGCGTCAATAAAACAATGACGTTTAAAAAAGGAATGTATATTTTCGGAATTTATAACTGTACCTATGAAAAGGGAACATATAAACTGAGACTTAAGGACGATACGGTTTATACACAAAAAATTGCTTTTGAAAATGATAATTACAAACTTGCTGTGGGAAATAAAACACAGCTGAAAATAAAAAAATCGCCCAATCAATCTACATTAAAAAGATTAAACTTTACTTCTTCAAATACTCGTATTGCTACGGTAAATAAAAACGGATTAGTAAGTGCTGTCGGATTAGGCAAAGCTGAAATTACTGCAAAGGTTGGTAAAAATACATCTGCAAAATGTACTGTTGTGGTTGATCATGCAAGTTTAAGCGTTTTTAGAAATTTTAAAAAATCTCTTTTTTCGGTAGGCGGGTCTGCTGAAAATTACACTTCTTCCAGTACATCTATTGCAAGAATCAACAAAAATTCGGTAAAAGGTATCTCCCAGGGAAATACAACTGCAATAAAGTATTTTAACGGAGAAAAATACACAGTCAATATTCAGGTAACTTCGGTTGCAAAGTTAAAAAACGCCGCAAAAAGAAAAATAAAAAGTGCAGTTTTAGACTCTTCCTCATTAGTTATTCTTCATACTTACAGAGGATATAATCAAATCGGAAAAGCAAGCATTGTTATTGATTACGGCATAAAAAAATCAGGAAAAATCATTGGAAGAAAATATTTTATTTGCAATTATAACAACGATTTTTCGCTGAATTACAGGTATTCCTCAAAAATGCCTAAACTCACAAAACAAAAAGAAATATAAATTTCAACAGGAGTAACACAATATGAAAAAAATAATATCCTTAATTTTAGTATCGGTTTTATGTCTTTTCTGCTTTGCTTCTTGTAAAGAAGACGACAAAAGCCCATATACAAGCAATATTTACAATTACGATAATTCAAATGAAGAAACTGCTGAAACAACTGAAAAAACTACAATTGACCATGGCGAATATGTTGCGCCGACTGTTGAAACAAAAGGAACAGGAAAATTTCCTAAAATTAAAATCACAGTTAAAAATTACGGCGAAATCAACTTAACGCTTAATGACGAGCAAGCGCCGATTACAGTTGCAAACTTCACAAAACTTGTAAAACAAGGTTTTTATGACGGTTTGACTTTCCACAGAATAATGCAAGGCTTTATGATTCAAGGCGGCAATCCGGAAGGAACGGGAACAGGCGGTTCCGACGAAAATATCAAGGGTGAATTTTCTGATAACGGCGTTGAAAACATTATTTCTCATAAAAGGGGCGTTATTTCAATGGCTCGTTCAAGCGATCCCGACAGCGCTTCATCACAGTTCTTTATATGCGACGCCGATTCGACATTTTTAGACGGTCAGTATGCGGCTTTCGGATATGTTACAAGTGGTATTGAAGTGGTTGATAAAATCGCCGCAGACGCAAATCCGACAGACAACAACGGTACAATTTCAGCCGCCGAACAACCTGTTATTGAAAAAATTGAAATTGTAAAATAAACATTATTATAAAAAATAGGTTCTTTTGCAAAAGTTGGGGTGTAGATAGGCTCCCTCTGACGAGGGAGCTGTCGAGCGAAGCGAGACTGAGGGAGAGAAAATCCAAAGTTTATATCTATTTTTATTCTTTCTCTCCCTCCGTCACGGCAAAGCCGTGCCACCTCCCTCGTCAGAGGGAGGCGATAAGTGTTGAAACCCCAACATTAGGAATAGAACCAAAAAATAAATGCGATAGAAGTTTTTTCACTTCTATCGCATTTTTTGTCGGTAGCAAGGCTTTGATATTATATCTACATTTGTCGGGCGGTGGCGTGGCTTTCGCCGTTCCCCAATTATCAATAATTTTCTCTACATTCGTAGGGCGGTTTGCCCATAAACCGCCCTTGTCATTCGGAGCAAGACGCAGGAATCTTTTATTTAAGATCTTACGACTCGGTGCTCTCGACTGCCGCCTCAAATGCTTTTTTTATTGTTCTGACGCCGACAACCTCAATAGACTGCTTTGCTTTTTCGGAAATTCCCGAAAGATTATGAATAGGAATTATACACCGCTTAAATCCAAGCCTTGCCGCCTCTAAAATACGGCTTTCCGCATTAACCACCGTTCTCACCTCGCCTGCAAGACCGATTTCTCCGAACGCAATAACATCTTCTCTGATAACGGTATCTTTAAGGCTGGAAATTAACGATAACACAATCGGCAAATCCACAGCCGGTTCTGCAAGTTTCAATCCGCCGACGATGTTAACATAAGCATCAAGCGACGAAAAATGAAATCCAACCCGTTTTTCAAGAACCGCAAGCAAAAGATTTAAACGGTTATAATCAAAACCTGTCGACATTCTTCTCGGATTTCCAAAGCCTGTTGCAGTAACAAGTCCCTGCACCTCTGCAAGAACAGGACGAGTTCCCTCTAAAACGCAGGCAACGCAAGTACCCGGCACATTTTTCGGGCGTCCGCTGATAAGCATAGCCGAAGGATTTTGCACCTGTTTTAACCCTTTGTCGCACATCTCAAAAACGCCGATTTCATTAGTTGAGCCAAATCGGTTTTTTACTGCCCTTAACATTCTGTAAGTTAAGTTTTTCTCGCCCTCAAAATACAGTACCGCGTCTACAATATGTTCAAGCACTTTAGGTCCTGCGATTGCGCCGTCTTTGTTAACATGACCGACAATAATTATCGGAATATCAAGGCTTTTCGCCGTGTGTAAATACGCATTGGTACACTCTCTGACCTGCGCCACAGAGCCGGGAACAGACGAGATAGCGCTGATTGCCATAGTCTGAATAGAGTCAATCATAACAATATCGGGCTTTGTATCATATATGTAATCATTAACCGTTTCTACATCGGTTTCAGTAAGCACGCTTAAATTCTCGGTAGTAACGCCCAATCTGTCTGCCCGAAGTTTCAGCTGGCGCTTTGATTCCTCTCCCGCAACATATAAAACGCTCAAATTTTTGCCCAAATATTCACACATCTGCAAAATAAGCGTAGATTTTCCGATACCCGGATCACCCGAAAGTAACACTAACGAGCCTTTGACAATTCCGCCACCAAGCACTCTGTCAAGCTCTTTAAGTCCTGTTTTATATCTGCTTTCTTTATCAGAATTAATCTCGTTAAGTTTGACTGCCGAAGCGGCTGATTTAACTCTTACTGCCGCCGAATTTCCTTTTACCGGAGCGTCTACAATCTCCTCGATAAAGGTATCCCAATTACCGCAGTTATTACATTTCCCCTGCCATTTCGGCACTTTAGCGCCACATTCCGAGCAAACAAAAACAGATTTTGTTTTAGCCATTATTAATAGTTTTCCTTCCGTTCAAAATTCCGTTTATAATGCAAAAATTAAGTTTTTTTCTGTAATTTTCATCAAGTAATTTTGCTAACTCTTCTTCATTTGACATAAACCCACATTCTACCAGCACCGCAGGTTTCGTAGTATGATACATAAGATAAATATTTTTTCCGCAAGGCTTTATTGCACGAGAGTTGTCATTTTGCAAAAGCGTCTTTACAGACTGCTGTATACATTCCCCGTAAATTTCGCTTTCTTCATTGTTCGCACCGTAAAAAACCTGCGTTCCGCTGTACTGTGACTGCGAAAACATATTTTGATGAAGACTGATAAAACACTCGATTTCAGTATTTTCAATAAGTTCAAGCCTGTTTTTTATATCGCTGACCTTTTTCTGACGAATGGTATTAAGTCCTTCATCCTCTGTTCCGCTGTCAGCCGTTCTTGTCATTATAACATTATAGCCAAAGGCTTTAAGCATAGGCTCTAATTCAAGCGCAAAACGCAAATTAATGTCTTTTTCAACAATATCTCCGCTGACAGCACCGCCGTCAAACCCGCCGTGACCTGCATCAAGAATTATAACAGGCTTTTCGGCTAAAACAACAGAGTTGGCGGTTTTCACCCTAAAATCATTATCAAACGCCAAACATATTGCCACAAGCGGAACAATCAATAAAAAACAGACAAATCTTTTCAATTTTTTCACCTCACAATAAATTCTATGTGAGATGATTTTTTCTATTCTTTATTGTACCATAATAATATAAAAATCAATTATTTTTTAACTTTTGGTTTCGCTTTCGGCATGGGTTTTCAGGTTTTCAGTTCGCCTGATATTGCGGTAACCGACATTTCCATGTTTATTTTATGTTTTGTTTTATTATCGTTATTCTTTTTAAGATGACGATTAAAATCTAAAGAAGATTTTTTCGAGTTTTGGGAAAACATTAAACAATTTTTATCATGAATAAAATAATTCTGTTGGTGTATAACCGCAGTTTGCCCATTTACGAGTATTATTATTTAAATTTTGCAATCTTTTAAAATACTCGTTTTCTTGGTTAATATCTTTAAATTCAATTCCATAACTTTCCAATAAATCATTTTCGGCTTGAATCGGTTCTTCAATTCTTATGTACCAAATAAGTTTTGATAAAAAGCCTTCGGCAGCCAAAAGATTCACTTTCATATTATTGATTAAAAAGTTTAACATTTCCTCTACATACTTATTCTGCTCACGGTAATTTGGATTTGCGTATGCCAAAAGTTCTGACTCTGACGGATCGTAATACTTTTTACCTTGTTGATAATAATTTATCTCGTCTATTTTCTTATTTGGCACTTTAGAGCATATAATCGCGTTGGTATAAAGAGTGTAATATTCATAGGAATGGCGTTCAAGTTTTTCCATCCAAAGCAAATATTTTTCCTTATTGATTTTTTTATCATTATATCTATTATACAATTTAAGAAATTGCCTTGGTGTTACATATCCGTATAGATTTGCGCATGCTCTTAAATATTTATCAACATTCAAATGCTCTTCATTTAATATCCATCTGTTTCCCATAAAACATTCCTCTTATATCTTAATATATCTCTGATTTTTGCTGTTCGGTTTATCCGGCAAGGTCATTTTAACAAGATCGTTTTCAATAGCAGGATCTAAATAATTTTTGCGGAGAGTTTCTTTTGATTTGAGTTTTAATAAATCTAAAACAGCATTGGCGGTATATACGATATTTCGCACCCTCCGACTTGCGTATTATCTTGCTTATTATCTTACCACATATTTATTAATTTATCAATGTTAAAATCATATTATTTAAAATTATAAATATTTTAAAAACTGTGAACTAAAATATATTTAAACCTCAACTTTGGTTTCAAAAAGCTTTCTTTTGTCGCAATGGTTTTATTTTTATGCTATAATTAATAAAAAAAGTTTAACCAATTCATACATATTCACACTATAACGATAGAAGCTTCTAAAAATATGAATGGAGGCGATAAGGTGAATGAATCTCAATTGCACAAGCAAATAACCGAAGCATCTAAAACCATCTTCTCATTTTGCCTAACAAAAACTTCTAACCGACAAGATGCTGAAGATTTATCACAGGATATTATTTTAGAACTTTTTAAATCAGTAAAAAATATTCGTGATGATAAGGCATTTTACGGTTTTATGTGGGCAGTTGCAGAAAACGTATATAAACAGTGGTATAAGAAAAAATTGAAATCTAAGACATGTGAATTAACAGATGATATATCAAACACATTAATAGATTTTGAGTCTGACGATTGTGAAAACTTTAGTGAATATGATTTAGAAGCTGTTGCTGATATGATTAAAAAAGGATATGTTTTAAAGCATGACGAATCATATAAAGTTACTATGCCGGTATTAACTTTGGATCAATATAATAAAGCTGTAGAACTTGTGAGTGAATTCATTAACCCTAACTTAAAAGAAGTGATTTTAGAGATGGATGCTACTGCAACAAAGATTCTTAGCGAGTACACCCCAAAACACTTACAAAGTCAGGTTGAAGGAATTGCAAGTATGGATAAATTTATTAATGCCGTTTGTATTCCTACGAAAATTTTAATCGAGAAAAATGTTTTGAATACAAATTGGAATTCTCGTGAACTACCTACAACCTTTATTGTTTTAAATAAATAATAAAACCGGTACTTGTTTGTGTACGAAAAATGTTAATACTGCAGTATTTTCGTCAATAAATCATCTCGGTTTTTCCTGACCAAAATATTTTTGTGGGCGAAAATTTTGCCCCCTCATTTCAAAATGACAGTCATAGAACATTTCAAACCGAGGAGCATAAAGCATATCAAACATACAGTCATTTGTCATTATCAAAGCAAACATCTTCATATTTAAAATCACTGCCTATAGCCCTAACCCAATAGGTATCAGTAATGGTTGCGGCGTTGACAAACCTACATTTTAATTTTTGGTTTCGCTTTCGGCATGGGTTTTCAGGTTTTCGGGTTCAATATACTCGCCTTGGGCAATAGCGGGAAATTCGTTATCGGTATCTGCCGTCGGCTGGATTTCATAAGTGCCGTATTTATTCACCATATCAAAAGCGGTTTCAGGCTCACCCGCTATTGCGGTAACCGACATTTCCATATTTATTTCATGTTTTGTTTTATTATCATTGTTCTTTTTATTCTTTTTCATAATCTTTACCCTCCTATAAAATATTTTTTGCCTTTTTCATTCAAAAAATTCATATAATAAAAACAACCAAACGGCGTATCAGACCGTTCGGCTGTTTTTTAATAAAGAGGGAAATAAGAAAAACAAAAAGTAAAAAGCATTATTAATCAGTTGTTAGACTCGCCGAGCGTTAACTGAGCGTCATAATTTTTACCGTTACGGTAAATTGTAATGTTAATTGTTTCACCCGGCTCGTGTTTAAGTCGCTCGGTGTTATAGTCCTCATAATCATTAATATCAACACCGTCAAAATTAACGATAATATCGGCGCTGCGAATTCCTATTTTATCAGCAGGAGAATCATCGGTAACGCTTTCAACAACCGCGCCTGCAGGATATCCCATAGACTTAAGGTCTTCTGCGGTGTAATCAGTACTTACTTTAACGCCGACATAAGCATACTTTTTATCCTTGTTGTTAATGATGTTACTTACAACTTTTTTAACTGTATTTGAAGGAATTGCAAAGCCCATTCCCTCATATTCCTCGCTGCTGATTTTCGAAGAATTTATACCGATAAGTTTGCCGTAGCAGTCAACCAGCGCACCGCCCGAGTTACCCGGATTAATAGCCGCGTCTGTCTGCAAAAGTTTCATTTGAGTAGTACCCTCAAGTTGAATTGTTCTGTTAAGACCGCTTATAATGCCCGACGAAACCGAACTCATAAACTGCTGACCTCCGGGATTGCCGATAGCAACGGCAATATCGCCTACGCCGACTTCGTTTGAATCGGCAAATTCCATGGCTGTAAGTCCAGTTTTTTCAATTTTAATAACCGCTAAATCATAATCAGAATTGTATCCGACAACAGTTGCCGGAATAGCAGTATCAGGATCAGATGAAAGATAAACAGACATTTGAGCGCCTCTTGCTTCATTCTCAACATCCATACTTATTACATGGTAGTTGGTAATAATATAGCCGTCATCAGTATATACAACGCCCGAGCCTTCGCTGCTTGTGTCGGTTGAAAATCCGAAAAATGTGTTTACAGAGGCTTTAACCGCAATGCCGACAACCGACGGAACCGCTTTTTCTGCGATTGCCGAAACAAGGTTGGTAGACTGTTTATCAACGCTGATATTAGTCGTTGTACCGCCGTTGCCCGACGCTACGGAATCATCCTTTGTCAAATAATATACTGCTCCTGTGCTTGCGGCAGACGCAATTAAAGCGCAAATAAGACAACAAGCGATTAACGAGCCTAAAGAAAAACTTTTTTTCTTTTTAGCAGGCTTTTGCGGTTTAGGCGCATAGTAATATCCGCTTTGCGGCGAATATGACTGCGGTTCAGGCTTGTAATGATATTCATAATCGTGAATATTTTCGCTTTGGTTATTTTGATTTTCACCCAACGGGTCAAAATTATTGTTGTTATCCAAAACTCTTCACTCCTTCTCTATATTTTCTAATCTTACTATAACAATATTATATTTCAAAATCTTATAAAGATTATGAATAAAAAGTAAACCTTTCCTTTAAAAGTATAAATTAAATAACAAAGGATTTTGGTTCTATTCCTAATGTTGGGGTTTCAACACTTATCGCCTCCCTCTGACGAGGGA
>JAXJVH010000005.1:0-85828 GCA_036308645.1 Acutalibacteraceae bacterium
ATGTACAAGTGTTTCGCCGCTCCAAGCCATTGGTCTGGTAGAAAGTCTGCTTGCTAATATGTGACTGATATGCGGCTCGGTGCATCCGCCGTTGTTTGCCTCAATATCGGTTTTTCTTATTGCTATTGCCTCGATATATTTTGCTAAATACCGTCCGTTTTTCAGTATTTCTTCTTTTCGTTCCGGCATTAAGTCGCATAAACAGGCGGGTGACTTACTACGACTTGTACCAAGTCAGTAAGGTCTGCCGCAGCCGTTCACAACAAAAATCAATCATATTTATTGTGAATAAAACGGAAAGGAGCGACCACAATATGAATGAAACACTTTACGATTTAGAGCAAAAACGAAGTGCCGTTGAACTTGATATACAGGCATTATATGAAACCTTGCAAAAGGAATTGGATGAACAAAAAAGATATGAGGGATTTTTATTTTCCCTCATATCTTTTTATTATAATGTTGTAATTTTGGTGATGAAATTCTTTATAATTTTTGCATTGAATACTTTATATGCAATACATGCACCTAAAACATTTAAAATTACATCATCAATATCACACGAACCTGTTAATAAAACAAATTGCAATATCTCAATAAAGATAACCATTATTAACATTGTTATTATAAATTTTTTAAACGATTTATATTTATCAAATAATAGGGGTAAAAAGAATGCAAAAGGAACAAAGGCAACTATGTTTCCAAATACATTTGTTATTGTAGTTGTAATCGCAATATCTGAACTAATAAAAGCACCGTAAAAATATTCATAAATTGTTCTGAAAGGAATTATATTAAGTGAGTTTTTTATATAATAAGTAATTGTATCGGATTGCCATAAATTCACAAGCGAATAACCAACTCTACCAAAATACTTATCAAATAGAATTAAGGTTATTAACAAAAACGCATATAAAACAAAAAATATAAAAAATGTGGTCTTCATAATTTTATATGCAGTTTGTTTTGTGGTTGTTTTTGAAAACAGCAAACTACCGAAATATGTAAACACACACACAGCACCAAGCAAAATCAATCGGGTAATAGGTGGCATAACTATTCGTTGGTTTAACTCTGCAAACATATACAAAGCAAAACATAAAACAGCAATTAAATAAAGAACAATAGCAGGTAAACGGACAATTTTTTTCATAGTATTCCTCCATAATAAAAAAGTGTGTGCAACCGAAATCACACACACCGAAAAATGCCTGACTCCGATTTGCTACCACACAAAAAACTCTCACATTCAAAAATGGAAAAGTTGAGCAAGCATTTTTACCAAAGTAAAATGCCCACTTTTGAATGCGAAAATACAAATATTCATTTTTGAGTTTTTTATGTGGTGTCATTATTATATCACTTTTATAATAAAATGTAAATACCTAAAAAACTTATTTAGACGCAGTTGGAAGAGCAAGCAACTTTCTTACTCTGGTTTGAATATGCTTTTCAACTGCTATAAGGCGTTCCTCAGGCAGATTGATGCTTGGGTGCCTTGTGAATTTAAAATCAATGAGTTTTCTGAGTTGATTTTTCTGCTTAGTTCCCATAACCTCAGCACAAATACTCTCGTATGATACACCGTATGGATTAGAACGGGTTTTAGCGTAGTTCTCTAAATCGGCAATATCAGAATCCATAGCATAATTGAAAAGCGACAGACCGTTATCAAAGATTGGCGCAGGGCCTATTATCATTCCGTTTTTGTTATCCCTTAAAACGCCGAAGTTTCCAAAGTGTCGGTCTTCGTTATAAATCACTGCATCAAACACCAACATACTTTTTAAAAATTCGGCACAGTCTTCTCCCATATTTTGATAGTATTCAAGACACGCCTTGATTCCACCGCTTTTAACTATTCTTCCTATAGGAATAAATGATGTATCAATATCGGTAAAGATTTCACATTTTGATGCTAAAATACCTTTCCAGTTTTCCAAATCATACTCGACTGCATTTAGGCCCATCGCTTTTGCAATTTGGCAAGCGTAGTATTCGGAATAAGGCTCGTTGCCTGAATTGGCAAAGCCCTCAGTACCGCCTTTATAAAGATAAATCCCATCATCCTCAATGAATCGCCATGCCTTACGAAGCATACCTTGTGTTGTGAGTTCGGGTGAAGTAGTAAATGCTTGGTTAGCAGTTCCCACACCTGTATATGCTACCAAGGATAAAACCTCAGAGAAACGGTTTTCATAAAGGTTATATTCCTTGAATGTTCCATTAAAATCGGCAGGAACAACCCAATAACTATCGTTCAGAGAAAGACCTTTACATACATCAATAATACCTTTGGTGTTGTTAAGACTAAGACCAAGTGTCTTTAAAATCTCATCAACAAAGGCACGGTTCTTAGGAATAACTCTGCGTTCAAGCCATTTGATTATTCCGTCATCGGTTAATTCCAAATCCAAAGGAAAAAGATACTTCTTATCTTCATTAACAGATAGAATATGTGATTTTAAACCTTCTAAGCCTTTTTCTTCAAGGTTGAAAGTTAGTATTTCATCATCATATAAACGAAGCGAATAACTGTTATTCATAGGTTCTCTCCTCTCCTCCAAAAGCATATTGACATCCTTGCCAAGAGCTCCGGAAATTTTTATAAGCATATCAAGCGATAAGTTTTGTGTTCCGCTTTCAATTCGGCAGATATTGGAGCGTTGAGTTCCGATTAAACTCGCAAGTTCTGCCTGCGACATTTGCTTTTCAAGTCTTGCTTCAGTGAGCTTAGAAATTATCCGTTGCCTTGAGCGTAAAACATTATCTTTGTTCACAATATCTCCCTCCTTAAAATAATATACGTAATTTCTATATCAATTAATATGCGTAATTTCTATATCAATATGTTATCATATTTGATAACATATGTCAAGTGTATTCATTTGAAAAACCGCTCCCTTTAATGTTTTTGGCATAAAGGAAGCGGTTTTGTTACTTGGTTCTATACTTTTGTATTAATTCCAAACGGTGAGTTGCTCGCGCCAGAGAAGCCACCGAATGTTCATGCTCACGAAATGTTTGATGATGTCTTAACTCTTCTTTTGCACGTTCAAGCGCTTCTTTTGCACGTTCAGGATCAATATCTTCGGGTTTTTCGGCGCTCAATACCACAACAGTTACCTCGCCGTCGATAATCTCCATAAATCCGTCGCCGACAAATCCGTGGATTTCCTCACCTTCGGCGGTTTTTATATTAATCTCGCCCGAAGCGATAACCGCGGCGGTATTTTCATGGTCTGCCAAAATACCTATACTGCCGTCGTCAATCGGCACAACAAGAGAAAAACAATCGCCCTCAAAAAACACCTTGTCGCTTGCCACAACTTTAAGATAAAAAGGTTTCATAATCTTTCCCTCTAATGTTTCTTTTTAGCGTTTTCAAGCACTTCGTCGATTGTTCCGCAGAGGAAAAATGCCGATTCGGGAATATCGTCAAGTTCGCCGTCGATAATCATTTTAAAACCTCTTATAGTTTCTTTAAGCGGAACATAAGCGCCCTCTCTACCGTTAAAAGCAGAGGCAACAAACAAAGGCTGGGATAAGAATTTCTGAATTTTTCTTGCTCGCATAACCACGAGTTTATCTTCTTCCGACAATTCTTCCATACCCAAAATTGCGATAATATCCTGCAATTCCTTATATTTCTGCAAATGCTCCTCTACCTTGCGGGCAGTATAATAATGCTCTTTACCTACAATGTCCTCCTCAAGAATTCTTGAAGATGATTCAAGCGGATCAACCGCAGGATAAATACCTTGCGCAACAATTTTACGCGATAATACGGTAGTAGCGTCAAGATGCGCAAAGGTTGTAGCAGGCGCAGGGTCGGTAAGGTCGTCGGCAGGCACATAAACCGCCTGAACAGATGTAATAGAACCTTCTTTTGTAGAGGCGATTCTCTCCTGTAATTCGCCGAGTTCTGTAGCCAAAGTAGGCTGATAACCAACCGCAGACGGCATTCTGCCCAAAAGCGCAGAAACCTCTGAACCTGCCTGAACAAAACGGAAAATATTATCAATAAACAACAGAACGTCCTGATGCTCGGCGTCTCTGAAATATTCTGCCATGGTAAGACCTGTTTCGGCAACACGCATACGAGATCCCGGAGGCTCGTTCATCTGACCGAATACAAGCGCTGTTTTATCAATAACGCCCGATTCTTTCATCTCGCACCAAAGGTCGTTACCCTCTCTCGAACGCTCGCCGACGCCGGTAAATATGGAATATCCGCCATGCTCGGTTGCAATATTTCTTATAAGTTCCTGAATAAGAACGGTTTTTCCAACGCCTGCGCCGCCGAAAAGACCGATTTTACCGCCTTTTGCATAAGGAGTTAAAAGGTCTATAACCTTAATACCCGTTTCCAGAATTTCAACTTTCGGATTTTGCTCGGCAAACGATGGCGGATCTCGGTGAATACACCATTTTTCTTCACCGCTTAAATCCTCTCCGCCGTCAAGAGTTTGTCCCGTTACATTAAAAAGTCTGCCTAAAGTTTTTTTGCCTACGGGAACGCGAATTCCGTCGCCTGTCGCCGTAACCGACATACCTTTATAAAGACCGTCGGAAGATGAAAGCATAATGCAGCGAACGGTATTTTTACCGAGATGCTTTGAAACTTCCATAGTACACTCCTTACCGTCGTTTACAACGATAAGAGCGTCCTTTATCTTCGGCAAACAGCCGCTTTCAAATTCAACGTCAACAACAGGACCGCTGACAGTTACAATTTTACCAATATTATTCATCATGCTCTCCTTTCAGCGCATTCGCACCGCTGACTATCTCGGTAATTTCCTGCGTGATAGCCGCCTGACGAGCGCGATTGTATTCAGTATTAAGCTCTTTTATCATTTCCTTTGCGGCGTCGGTTGCGTTGTTCATAGCCATCATTCTCGCATTATTCTCGGTACAAAACGCTTCCACAAGCGCACCGTAAATAAAGCCGCTTAAATAACTCGGAACAATTTGATTAATAACCGATTTGGAATCGGGATAAAACTCAATATGAGGTTTTTTTATGTCTTTATCAAGTTCGTCTATTTCAAGCGGAAGCAGTTTTTCCATTTCTACGCTTGACTGACCGTGGTCGTCCATCTTTGTATAGATAACGTAAACCTCGTCAACTTTTTTCTCGGCAAAATACTCCAGCAAACGCTCGGCAATGGCTCTTGCACGATTTACGCTCGGATTTTGCGCGGTATAATGAAACATCTCGTCAATGCTTATATTTTTCTTATGAAAATAATTTCTTCCGACTTCGCCTACAACGCAAAGCAGATTTGTATTATCATTTTCAATCTTTTTTTCGGCAAGTTTTATAATATTATAGTTATATGCGCTCGCCAAACCTTTATCGGCAGTAATAACAAGATAGCCCTCTGTTCGCTCTTTTGGCGAAAGATACTCACGTTTATCAAAATATCTGTTTGACAACTCTTTGTCGTCAATGCTCAAAATCATTTTGGCAAGCGTTGTTTTAAGAGTTTCAAAAAAAGGCTTTGTTTTTTCCAAAGAGCGTCTTGCCTTTTTTACCTTTGCAGAAGAAATCATATACATGGCATTAGTGATTTTCATTGTGTTCTTAATGCCGTTAATTCTGCTTAAAATCTCCCTTGAATTGGTCATACGACATTCCTGCCTTTGTAATCCGAAGCGGTTGCCGTAATGATACTTACAATTTCGGGTGTAAGTGTTTTTTCAAGGTTTATTTTTTGTTCAATTTCAGGGTGGCTGTTACGGATAAATTTAAGAAATCCTTCCATAAAAGGTTTGATTTCAGACGGTTTTATATCCATTAACAGTTTATTGGTCGCAACAACCAAACTGACAACCTGCTCCCAAAGCGCCAAAGGACTGCAAAGCGGCTGCTTTAAAATCTCCATAAGTCCTTTACCGTAAGTCAACTGCTCTTTGGTATCATCGTCAAGGTCGGAACTAAACTGTGAAAACGCTTCGATTTCTCTGTACTGCGCCAAATCAATTCGAAGAGAACCTGCGGCTTTTTTCATAGCCTTAGTCTGCGCTGCACCGCCAACACGAGATACCGAAAGACCTACGTTTACGGCAGGGCGCATACCCGAGAAGAAAAGGTCGCTTTCAAGGAAAATCTGACCGTCGGTAATTGAAATTACATTGGTAGGAATATATGCTGAAACATCGCCCGCCTGCGTTTCGATAACAGGTAAAGCGGTAATCGAACCGCCGCCTAATTCCTCGCAAAGTTTACTTGAACGCTCAAGCAATCTTGAATGAAGATAAAAAACATCGCCCGGATAAGCCTCACGTCCCGGTGAACGTCCGAGCAAAAGCGATAACGCTCTGTACGCTACGGCGTGTTTTGACAAATCATCATAAACTATTAAAACATCTTTGCCTTTATACATAAAGTATTCAGCCATTGCAGTAGCCGCATAAGGCGAAATATACTGTAAAGACGAAGGCTCGGACGCAGTAGAACACATAATAATCGTATAGTCCATAGCGTCGTGTTTTTGCAAAGTATTAACGATTTTTGCAACGCTTGACGCTTTCTGACCGATGGCATTGTAAATACAAATAACGTCTTTACCCTTTTGGTTTAAGATGGTATCTATGGCGATTGAGGTTTTGCCTGTCTGACGGTCGCCGATAATAAGTTCTCGCTGGCCTTTACCGATAGGAAACATTGAATCAATAGCCAAAATGCCTGTTTCAAGCGGCTCGCTTACCGATTTTCTCTGCGGAATACTCGGGGCTTCACATTCAACAGGTCTGTAATCATCGCTGTCAATCTCGCCGAGACCGTCTATAGGCTCGCCCAAAGCGTTTACAATTCTTCCGATAAAATTCTCTCCTACCGGAACGCCTGCGGTTTTCTTTGTACGTACAACTCGGTCACCCTCATTTACTTCAGTATCGCTGCCGAACAGAATACAACCGACTTTATTACGCTCGATATTCTGTATCATACCCTTAATTCCGCTTTCAAAGACGACAATCTCGCCGTAAGCGACGTTTTCAAGTCCGTTTACGGTTGCAACACCGTCGCCGACCGATAAAACGGTACCTGTTTCTTCGGCGATAGCCTGCGGTTCCCATTCGTCAATAGCGGTTTTAAGCAAAGGAATAATATTTTTTTCATCAGCCGCCGAAACCTGTTTAAGTTTCTTTTTAAGCTGATTTAATCTTCCCTGCAAACTCCAATCATAAATAGCGTCAAGATTCCAATTATAAGTAGCCTTTCCGACTTCAATACGAAATCCGTCTTTAACGCTTTCATCTTTCTCAAAAGATAAAATAATTGCAGATTTATATTTATCCTCTAAAAAACTTTTAATGCTTGCAAGTTGCTTTTCATCAGGTTCTGCAAAACTTTTAATAACGGCGTTTACTTCAACTTTTCTGATCTCATTATCAATCATCTTTATCTCCCCTTTCGGTTACCGAGATAAATTGATCTAAAGTATCAGAACTCTGTGCAACTAATTTTTCGGTTGCGGCAATAGCCAGTTTTGTTATTTCAACCTGAGCGTCCTTTATAATTCTCGAATGTTCATTTTCTGCAACTTCTTTTGCTTTTTCAACAATCTGTTTAGCTTCATCCTTTGCGGATTGTATCTGCATAGCGGCAATTTGTTCAGCCTCTTTTGCCGCTTTCGCTCTTTTTTCGCTGATTTCACTTTCTACATTTGAAAGGCGTTGTTCATAAGATTCTTTCTCTTTTTCGGCTTCCTTTAAGGTTTGTTTAGCCTGATTATCAAGTTCCCTGTAATAATCCGTGCGCTTATCCATAAAGTTTTTAACAGGCTTATACAAAAGCATATACAAGCCTACAGCGAGAATAGCAAAGTTAAAAAGATGAAGAAGAATTTGTTGCCAATCTATATTCAAAGGCATAATTTTTCCTCCTTTGTTTTACAGAACGAATATTACAAGTATAGCGACAACAAGCGCATAAATAATCGCAGTTTCAATAAATACAAGACCAATCATAAGAGCGCTTCTGATTTTGCCCTCTGCTTCAGGCTGACGAGCGATACCCTCGGCGGATTTTGAAATTGCCATACCCATACCGATAGCGCCGCCGAGTGCGGCAAGACCTACGCCGATACCGGCTGCAACAGCCTTAAATCCTGCTGAATTATCAGCCTCTTCGATTGTTTCGGCAGTTTGTGAAACGGCAGTATCTGCCGCAGTATTTGTATCTGCGGAAACGGCAAAAGCACCGACAATAATTGTTATAAGCATTAAAATAATAACGCATACCGACATTCTTTTAATTAAAGTTTTCATAATTTTTTGCTCCTTTAAAATCAAGGCTTTGCGCCCATTAATTTTTTAATTTTTTTAATTTTTTAATTTTCTAATTTTTTAATTTTTTCTGATGAGGCTCCGAAACCTCGCCGTAATAAATTGCAGTAAGCAAGGTCAGTACATAAGTCTGAATAATAGCGTGTAAAAGCGTAAACAAAATCGCTACCGCTACAGGTAAAACAAAACTCAAAGATAAAGAGTAATATACAAGTTCTGTAACAAGCAAACCGCTGAGCAATGCGCCGAAAAGACGAAAACTCATTGAAATCGGAAGTGAAAATTCTTTTAAAGTGCTTGCCACTCCTCTAAATTTGTTTTCTGCAATACCGCCCGACATTATAATCAAATAAGATAAACAGCCTAAAGATATTGCGGCGTTTATATCCGAAAGCGGAGCGGGAAGCGCAATAGTATTGCCGTTTACCGCCGTAACCTGAAATCCCATAAGTTCAAAAAGCGTTCCGATAAATATATAGGAACCTGCGCCGAAAATATAAGCGCCCAAAAACTTATTGCGATGGGGACTGTTTGACTTTGCAAGATTATCAAAAAAACCGACAGCCATTTCAATTACAAGTTGGAATTTTCCCGGTACATACTTGAATTTCGGTATAACAAAAATTCTTACAACCGCCGCAAATATCAACAAAATGGCTGTTACCATCATACCCGAAATAAAAGCAGGGTTTACGTTTTTTATTCCGAACAGGCTTATTACATTTTCCTCATGCAAAACTGCGTCACGCATAGCCTCGCTTAAAGTTTCCGTATTGCCATGACCGTTACCGGTTAAAATAATACCGATAATAATCAAAATAAGCAAAACACCCCAACTTATCAAAATAGTATTTCTTCTTTTTTTAGTCATTAGCCACCCCTTCTTAAAACAAAGAATTAATATTTTGAAATCCGAAAAATTTCGGCATATTCCTTAAAAAAATATATTTTAATAAAGTATAAATTTTTTATGTGAATAATTTTAATACTTTTATAAATTCAAGTCAATAAAAGTTACATAATTTTAATTTTTCCGAAATATTTTTATATATAAGCATCAAATTCTGCACAAAAAAACTCCGCATCATCGGAGTTTTTTGTTATTATTTAAAAATCCTATTGTAAATAACAATAAAACGTTAATTAAGCACAAATGAACAACGACAATCAACCAAGGCGCCATAGTATTATCATAAATAAAACATTTAGCAATTTTTGCTTTTAAAGAAAAAGTTCCGGCACCTCCCTGAACTTCACTTTCACCGAACAATACGTTCAATAACTTATCTCCGATACCGCCGGCATAAATCGCCATAACTGCAAAGTTTACCAATGCGCCGAAAACCGCGCGAATATTTACAAACCATTTATAAATTTTAGCGGATTTTATTGCCTTGACAAGTTTTGGCAAAGCCTTTTTTGAAATGTTTTCTTTGCTTAAAGGAAGAACGTTTTTAGTGCTTTCAATCGCTTCCGACGAAACATAGGCAACCGTACCTTTTACAACTTGTTCGGCGAGTATTTCCTTTATTTTGTCTTCATCGCAACCGCTTTCAAACTGATTAAATCCCGCCGCTACGGCAATTGCTTCTGTCTCGCCGTCATCGCCGCCACCTAAAAGTTCTGTTTCTATTTTTAAAACATCAGCGATTTTGACTGCTTTTACAACGCCCTCATTTACACGGTTTTCATTCTCAACGACAACGTCTTTTGTAAAGAAAATCTTTTTAACACGTGAAAGTTTGTCAACGTCGGATATACTTTCTAAAGCAATACCTTGGCTTTTTAAATTTTTGCGTATAAAAAGTCCTGCCTGCAAAACTCCCGAATTTATTGAAAGCGGATTTGCAAACAACAAAAACGCACCTAAAACAAATAACGAATCGATAAACGTAACGCCTTGTGCAATCTTTAAAACAAACATTAAAACCGCAACCGCCAATGCAATAACAGTATATGTTTTAGAAACAATCGCCGTTATTCGCTCGGATTTTGAAGGCTCGTTTACGGTACACTCTTCAAAATCAATTTCATAAGGGCAAGGCGAAACAAACGACACTAAAGCCTCGTCGCAAACGCTGAATTTACCTGATTTAAAAGCCTTATTTACGCCTTTTGAATCTGCACATATATAATCAAAAGCCAAATAATCTCCCTTGCTGACTTTTACAACGTCGCCCTCGGCCAATTCATCAACCGAAACCGATTTTAATTCTTCGCCAAAAACAACGTTATAATAAGGCTTAATATCTTCATCTTCAAGCAGTTTCTCCGAAAATACAGAGCAGATAAAATCAAAAACAGCCTTTGAAACCGAATAAATAACCGCTGTCGCTGCGGCTACCAAGAACTTCTGTGAAGCAAAAATCACAAGTACCGCTACGGTTGAAATAAGCGATGAATGAACTTTACCGGCTATTAATTTTTCAATAGCCTCAACCGCAATTTTACAGTAGGAAACCGCAATACTCAAAGCATAAATAACAATTGTTGCTTTATTTGAAACAACTTTAAAAGAAATAAAAATCAGCATTGCGGAAATAAACACCAAAAGCATATTTATTGCAAAATCATTTCTTGCAGAATTTTTAAACTTATAATTCATCAGTTCCATTCCCTTTTTCACGAATATTCAATTTATTTTATCATTTTTTATTATTTTCGTCAACACAAAATTATCAAACTATGTGTTTTTTTAACAAACAATAAACGCATTTCATAAAATGTAAGGACAGAATTAAATTTCAAGGAAACGGGGTTTTATTTTTGATTATTACCGTTATAGGCGGCGACAACCGACAAAGAGAACTTGCTCGTCTTCTCAACAAGAATTACGATACGATTTATTTAAGCGGAAATGAAGAAATAAAAACCGCAAAAAGCATTGTAAAAATTTCTGATGTAATAATACTGCCTCTGCCCGTAACAAGAGATAATCAAACGATAAACACTACTTCATTTTTGATTTCCGATATATTCGGCTCAACCGATAATAATACGGTTATTTTTGCGGGAATGTGTGATAAAATTGATTGCAAATCAACGCTCGTCGACTATAACAAAGATGAAGAATTTACAGAAAAAAATGCGCTTTATACAGCCGAGAGCGCTGTGGCGCTTGCAATTTTCAACACGCCTTTTTCTTTAAGCGACGCTAACGTTTTAATTCTCGGAAACGGCAGAATAGGCAAAGCGCTCGGCAATCTTTTAACTCCTTTTTGCAAAAACATTACAGTGAGCGCAAGAAAACAAAAGGACTTTGACTATATTATTTCAAAAGGATTTTCAAATATTAATTCCAACGAAATCACAGACTTATCCTATTATGACGTAATCATTAACACAATACCTTTTAAAGTTATATCCGAAAATGCGCTTTCCACCGTTTGTGCAAACTCGATAATTATAGATTTAGCGTCAAAAAACAGCGGACTTTTTATTGACAGTCCCAATTATATCGACGCCAAGTCGCTCCCCTCGAAATATTGCAGAAAAAGCAGTGCCAAAGCGTTATACGATTCTGTCATAAAACATTTGTAAAAAATATTCCCGTAGAAAGGACGGTTTTAGACTATGAATAATGTCAGGGTAGGATTTGCGCTATGCGGCTCTTACTGCACATTTGCGCGCGTCATACCTGTTATTGAAAGATTAAGCCTTGAAGGCGCTGACATCACACCCATTATGTCGGAAAACGCATATTCCACAGACACAAGATTCGGTAAAGCAGAAGAACATATAAATCGAATAGAAAGTATTTGCCGTAAAAAAATTATTTCAACTATTTCCGCCGCCGAACCGATAGGCCCTAAAAAGTTGCTTGATATACTTATTATAGAACCTTGCACGGGCAACACGCTGGGAAAACTCGCAAACGGTATTACAGACACCAGCGTAACAATGGCGGCAAAAGCGCATTTGAGAAATAATCGTCCTGTTTTAATAGCGGTATCAACCAACGACGGACTTTCGACGAGCGCTAAAAACATAGGGATTTTGCACAACTGCAAAAATATCTTTTTTGTTCCGTATACTCAAGACGACCCGCTTACCAAAGAATGTTCGTTGGTTGCCGATTTTGATAAAACGATTATCGCAATGCACAATGCGCTTGAAAACAGGCAAATGCAGCCTATAATAATTTAAAAGTATAAAAATTTAAATTATTAGGAATAAATATTGAAATTACAGAAAAAGTTTATTATAATACTATTATAATAGACTTTTTATTTTTAAGGATAAATATTATGAAAAACAATCAATCCAAAAAATATATTCAAATCGGTCTTACCATATTTACTGCGCTTGCCGCAAGTATTCTTTTGTATTTTATTTTAGACCGACTGCCATCAATCGGAAAAATAATTTCGTTTGTTCTCGAAGCCGTAAAACCGCTTATCTACGGTGCGGTCATCGCTTATGTGCTATACCCTGTTTGTATATTTTTTGAACGGCTTTTCGGAAAAATATTTAAAAAAGCAAAGAACCGAAAGATTGCAAACAAAATAACTCGCGGATTAAGTATCTTTTTAAGTTTAATATTCGGTATCGGCGTTATCGTAATAGTGCTTTATATGGTTATTCCGCAACTTTATGAAAGCATAAGCAAAATTGTGGCTTCTGCGCCTGCTTACATTGAAAAGATATATGTTTTTGTAGATAATTGGTTCTCTGATAACGATGAATTAAGAAAATCTGTTTTAGACGCAATTGATAAATACACAAGCGATATCACTTCATTGCTTACAGATTGGAGCGGTCAGATAGGAAACGTAGTTAAAAGTATCGGCGACGGCGTTTTATCGGTATTTATTGTTACCAAAAACATTTTTATCGGCGTCATAGTAGCTATTTACCTGCTTGCAGACCGACATCAGTTTAAAGAAGCGGTTAAAAGATTTATTAATCTTATTTTCAAAAACAATGTTGCCGTTGCCGTTAAAAATGAAATAAAATTTGCAAACGATATTATACTTAACTTTATTTCGGGAAGAATACTTGATTCTGCGATTGTCGGTATTTTATGCTATATTCTTATGGTAATTTTACAGTTGCCGTTCCCGCTTTTGATTGCTGTTTTAATAGGCGTTACCAATATAATTCCTTTCTTCGGACCGTTTATCGGCGCTATTCCCGCAGGATTTCTTATTTTGATTGAAGACCCGATTAAGTGTATTGTTTTTGTTGTTATGATAATCATTCTGCAACAGGTCGACGGAAATATTATCGGTCCGAAAATCGTAGGCGGTTCAATAGGGCTTTCAAGTTTTTGGGTACTGTTTGCAATCCTTTTGTTCAGCGGAATATTCGGAATAACAGGTATGCTTATAGGTGTTCCGTTATTTGCAATTATTTATGATATAATTAAAAAATCCGTAGAATATTTTGAAGAAAAAAAGAAACTAAAAGAATCAGAAAATAAATAGTTTGATTAAACCGCTTGAAATTTATTCTTTCAAGCGGTTTTTAATAAAATATACGCAATTGTTGCAATGCAACATTTTTTTAAATATAAATTTATGAAATTTAACCAAAAATTATGATTTTACATGTAATAGGTTGACATAACAGGAAAAATAATAGATAATTATAGAAAAACATTGGCAAAAGGACTATATTATCTATGAAAAAACTGACTTCGTTTATTTTGTTTATTATATTAACAATACAAATCGGCGCTTCGGCTTATGCTTTTACAGATACCGTAGCCGATCCGTTTACAAATAAAAAATACACACATGACGACAAATTTTCAAACAGCGAGATTATTAACGGAATCGATGTTTCGCAATGGCAAACAACCGCTGATTTTAAAAAAGCAAAAGCAGACGGCGCTGATTTTGTTTTTCTCAGAGCCGCTTACAGAGGTACTTCCAAAGGCTCGCTTGTAAAGGATACTACTTTTGACAAATATGCCGCAGCCGCAATTAATGCGGGACTGGACGTCGGCGCTTATATATATTCCCAAGCCATCACCGTTGCAGAGGCCAAGGAAGAGGCTGATTATATTATGGGAATAGTGAAAAATTACAATATAACTCTTCCGATTGTTTTGGATTTTGAATACGATTCAAGCCCTACAAGCCGTCTTCGTGCCGCTAAATTAACTAACAGAAAGCGAACCGATATATGTCTTGCTTTTTGCGAAAGAGTCGAACAATCAGGCTATACCGCCATGGTTTATGCAAATCAGTCTATGCTTACAGACGACCTTTACGATGAAGAAATTGCTGAAAAATATGATATATGGCTTGCAAACTATTCTACAAGTCCAAAATACGGCGGTAAATTATACGACTGCGATTATTCATACTGGCAATATTCCAGCACGGGAAAAATTGACGGTATTTCAGGCAATATCGACTGCAATTTCAGATATTTTACCGCACCGGCGCAAGTTAAAAATCTTAAAGTTACAAATGAAAAAATTGATAAAACCACTATTTCATGGAACAGAATAAAAGGCTGTTATGGTTACCAAATTTATAAAATAAACCGTTCAACAGGTGTATTTGAAAAAATTGCAACCTTAAAAGGCGCTTCTTCAACTTCGTACACCGATTATTCTTCAATGGGTTTGCCAAACACTTACAGAGTTAGGGCAATAACCGCTTACAAGGGTAAATTCTCCGGTGGAAAATATTCGAGTTCAATAGATTCAGACGGCGTATTTATGCTCAATTTAAGTTCAATGGGCGCAGGATATGCAACGTTTAACTGGCAGGTATATCCGGGTGCATCGGAATATCGTGTATTGAGGGCAAGCGCCGAAAACGGTCAATATATTGAAATAGCAAATGTAGACGCAGGAACAACTCATTATACCGATTACACCGAATACGGTTTTAAAACCTATTATTATATGGTTAAAGCGATTTTAAAAGACGATAACGGCGAAATAATTGCCAATCAGTATACACCGGTAATGGAGATAATCAAGCCACAGCCGAGCGTTTCAAGCGTATCTCTAAAAAGTTCGAATTCTATTGAAATAAAATGGACTAATGTCAGCAGTATAACGGGTACGGAAATTTACAGGTCGGCTAATTCAGGCGCTTATAAAAAAATTGCGACGGTATCTTCAACAAAATCAAGTTATGTTGACAAAGGGCTTAAAAAAGGTGTAAAATACACTTATAAAATTCGTAATTTTATAAAGTCAAACGGTAAAGCCTACTTCAGCAAATATTCAAATGCAAAATCGACGATTACTTTAAAAGCGCCTGTAATAAAACTAACCTCCGGTGTAAAATCCGCTAAAATCACCTATGCAAAGGTTTACGGCGCTTCAGGGTATGAAATATATATGAAAGCGCCCGGCGGCAAATACAAACTCATAAAAACCACTACAGGCTCTTCATATACATACAAAAAACTTACCTCTAAAAAGACGTATCAATTTAAAGTGCGCGCATATAGGAAAGTTAACGGTAAAAAGGTTTACAGTTCTTTCTCAAGCACAAAAAGTATAAAATCTAAATAAAAAGGTTGTGGGATTTTGAAAACAGTCGGCAAAATTATTTATGCTTTATGGTCGGCAATAATTATAATCACTCTATTATTTTACTGTTTTTCCTGCTATATGGGATATAAAGTTAAAGAAATAGCGGTATCTTCAATTGAATCGCAGGGCGAAGATTTTGCAAAGTATGATAATATAATCAGCGAGAACGATTATATTAAACTTTGGCACGAAACGCCGGATAACGCTTCTTATGACAGAATAGAAATGAACGAGCGTTCCATGACTCAAAGTTATACTGTTTCAAATCCTTATATTTTAGCCTTTAAAGATAAAAACAGTTTTTTCTCGCTTAACAAAATCGGATATATTTACAATATTAAAATAAAAGATTCTCAAGGAAACGAAGTAGAATCAGTAGCGTCGGAAAACTCGTCGGTAATACTTGATATTGATTATGACGGCGCCGATTTTAAAATTGAAAGAGTTTTTTACGACAACGATTTTAATGAGTATAACGTGAACGCTTTTAACGGTCTTGCACTTTTAATTGTTTTACTTATCAACTCGGTTGCAAGAAATATAAGATATTTTGACTTTTGCGTTAAACACAAGAAAAAAAGAAAACTGCTATTACTGATTCAACCTTACTTTTTTGTTGTTTTGATTGCGACAGCAATGGTATTTGACGCTTTGCCTTATGCGCTTATATTAGGAATGGCAGAAGAATTTATTTTTATCTTTATTAGCAAAACTCTAAAAGCAAAGAATAAAAAAGCATAAAAGCATAAAACGGCTGTATTTCAATTCTTTTTCTGAACTGAAATACAACCGTCTTTTTATATTCTTTTTCAATTTGTATCTATAAAACCGTTATCTAAAACTATTTACAAAGCGGTTTTAATCTCGGTGCAATAATTATCGCAAGCACCGCTTTTAAAAGGTCAAACGGAACAAACGGGAAAACGCAAGCGCAAAGCGAAGACCAAACTCCCATAGGTTTGCCGGCAACATTCATAACTATCATAAAATGAACAGTACCGACTAAATAACATACAAGAATTGCCGCAATGCAACCAAGCATTGTAAACATACCGCTTGAAAGCGTTTTATTAAGACATTTTGAAGCCACTCCTATAATCGGCACCATTAAGAGATAAGAATAAATATATCCGCCTGTAGGTCCTGCCAACACGCCGAAACCGCCTTGCATTCCCGAAAAAACAGGCAAACCTATCATTCCTAAAACAATAAACAGCGCTACCGAGATAATACCTCTTTTTTCTCCCAAAATCATAGCCGTAACCATAATTCCGAAAGTGCCGAGAGTAACCGGAACAATACCCGTAGGAACTGTAATAATACTGCAAACACAACAAACTGCCGCAAACAGCGCAACAAGCACCATATCTTTTGTGTTGAATTTATTTGATTTACTCATAATCTTATACTAACCTCTCCCGATGAAAGCGTTTTTACTTCACCGTTTTCATATTTTACAACTAACCCCGCTTTTTCATCAATGTCAAGCACGGTTGCTTTTGTTTTCGTTTCATTTTTCAAAACAAATATTTCTTTTCCCAAAACGCAGGATTTTTGCTTATATCTCTGCATAAAATCACTGCTTTCAATATTGTTATATATATTAAAAAAGTTATTGATAACAGCCGCCGCTAATTTCTGTTTTAAATCTTTATCGCAAGGCTCTTTATCAAAAACCGCACCTGCAATATCCCGAATGTCAGACGGAAATCCGTCGACAGGATGATAAATATTAACGCCTATTCCGAGTACGGCATAATAAAGACCGCCTGTTTCAAAATCAACCGAGGCTTCGGTCAGTATTCCGCATACTTTCTTTTTGCCTATAAAAATATCGTTTACCCATTTAATTCCCGTTTTTTTTCCCGAAACTTCTTCAATGGCATCGCTTACCGCAACCGCGGCGGCGGTGGTGATAAACAAGGATTTTTCGGCAGAAAAGTCAGGACGCAGCAAAATACTTAAATAAAGACCGCTTTTAGGTGAAAAAAAGTTTCGTCCGAGTCTGCCTTTACCGGAACTTTGACACTCCGCAATAACAACGGTGTTTTCTTTTTCTCCGTTTTCAGCAAGTTTTTTTAAATAATTATTAGTAGAATCAACACTTTCAAGCACAATAACTTTGCAATCATTGTTAAGCCGCTTTTCTACCGAAATCGAGGAAAACACTCCGCCGTCATCCACCAAAGAATACCCTTTATTAGTGACTGCGTCTATTGTATATCCCTCATCTCTAAGCGATTTTATGGCTTTCCAAACGGCATTTCTGCTGCAAAAAAGTTGCTCCGCTATCGTCTCGCCGGAAACGCTTTTTCCCTTATTATCAATAAGAATTTTAAGAACCTGTTCTTTAATTGTCATTTTGGTCACCTACAATAATATAACGCATACTTTCATAATTGTCAACCCAAATTTAAAATCAGGTGACAATTATGCTTGACAAACGTCGAAAATGGGTATATAATAGCGACTAGACAAATGAAAAGGGGTGCTGAGGCTACTCGGCTGAGATTAAGCAATACCGTTGCTTTGACCCTATAACCTGATACGGATAATACCGGCGTAGGAATTTCTAAATATCAAGGGATTTTAGCGTGTTTCGGTATATCGAAGCGCGTTTTTTATTTGTCGGAAAATTTATTTTTAGGAGGACATTAAGAATGTCAAAAAATCAAAATTTAACTAAAAGACTGGTAATTTCAGCAGTATTCATTGCAGTATCTATTGTACTCAATGAATTAACTCCAATCAAATTCCCATTCGGCGGTTCGGTAACGGTATTCAGTATGGTACCGCTTGCACTTCTCGGCTGGACATACGGAATTAAATGGGGACTTGTATGCGGCGCAGTAATGGGTACGCTCGATATGCTTATCGGCGGCTTAGGCAACTTCGCATGGGTTTCGGGAATTGTTGCTTACATTATTCTCATCTTTGCCGATTACTTCGTTGCTTTCGGTGTAATGGGACTTTCAGGTATGTTCAAAAACAAAATCAAAAACCAAACCGTTGCTTTCGGTCTCGGTGCAGGAATTGCTTGTGTTTTAAGATTTATTTGCCACTTCATTTCAGGTGTAACCATCTGGGCAGATTACACTGACGGTTGGGTAGGCGCATGGATTTATTCGCTTACATACAACGGCGGATATATGCTCCCTGAACTTATTATCACAGTTGTAGGTTGCTGTGCTGTAATCAACATTAAACCTATTATGAAAGCACTTGAAAAATAAAAATTTTTCATTAAAAATCCGTACAGTTTTCTCTGTACGGATTTTTTGCAAAAGTTAAGCGACAGGTATCCGCCTGTCGCTTTTTAATTTGGTTCTATTCCTAATGTTGGGGTTTCAACACTTATCGCCTCCCTCTGACGAGGGAGCCAATCTACCCCCAACTTTTGCAAAAGAACCGGTATTTTTATACGCCGAATAAAACCGCATAAAAACAGGATTTTCCCAAGGAAAACCCTGTTTTTTCATAAATTATAAATCTTTTTCGTGTAATATTACGCCGTCTTGTTTTAATTGTTTTTGCAATTTTTTTACGGACAACGCTTTAAAATTATTGGTCATAGCAGCCGCTGTTCCCGCCGCCTGACCCGAAACCGCACAAACGGGAATAACCCTTGTAATATCCCACATAGCCTCGGTAACGGAAATACATCTGCCCGCAGTAATAAGATTTTTTATGTTTTTGCCGTAAAGACAGGAAAACGGCAGTTCGTAAACAGGGCCTTTTTTGCGCCAATCCGAAAACATCCCGACGCTGTCGGAAAATTCCTTGTGCATCTCGGTGTCGTCAATAGAATAGTCCGAAACAATTTTTCTTGTCATTCTTATCTGCGGAATAGTCGCCATAAGTCCTAAATTGTGGCTTTTATTTATACCGCCGTCTTTCAAAAAATCATCAAGCGAGAATGAATGAGAAGCGCACATCATATCCGAAAGTTCTTTACCATCAAGCCCCGAAAAACGCTTTAAATTCTTCTCAAGTTTTTTCTGCTCCTCGGTTTTAAATTTTTCGGGAATATCCGACCAACCGAGCATTTTTAATTTATATTCATCATTTTTATGATAATAATACCAGCCTGCAAGCACATTGCCCTGTTTAAATGTATCGGTTTCCTCGCCTGATAATTTGCAAATATCGGCGTCGCCGCTTGAGTCGATAACGTTGCCGCATTTAACGGCGCTTCTGCCCGATTTATTCTCAATAAAAAGCGAAGAAATTTTATTGCGTGTTACAACCGTATCGCAAACCGATGAGCCGTAAAGAATCTCTACTCCCTCGTCAAGAAGCAGTTTTTCCATCAAAATTGCAAACATATTAGCATTGTACTGCACTTCATATCTTTTATCTTTTTTCTCATCGGGAGTTCCGTTTTCAAGCCAACATTTCGGATATCTGTCTTCATAGCCGTGCTTGACGGACAGTTTTAAAAGTTCTTCTGCTATACCGAATGAAACCTGTTTGCCCTCACCGTCGCACAACGGAAGATAAATTGTGATAATTCCGAGAGTTGCCAAACCGCCCAACATAAACTGCTTTTCAATTAATAGCACCTTTTGTGCACCCGTTCTTTTTGCCGCAAGCGCCGCGGAAACTCCCGCAACACCGCCGCCGACTACTACAACGTCATATTCGCCGTAAACAGGTATGTCTTTTGCCTTTTCTCTGATATATTCCATGTTAAACTCCTGTTTTATTTTAAATATTCTTCAATAGAATTAAGGTCAAGTTCCGAATAATTTTTCAAAAATTCATAAACGACTTCCGCTATTTGCTTACAGCCGCCCTCGTCATCGGATTCAATATTAAGCGGCATAATAGGGTCATGAACAGACAGACGAAGCAAAAACCAGCCGTTGTTAACCGAAATTCTGATGCCCTCGTGATTATCGGGAGCAATATTTAACCCTTTTTCTTCGCCGTACTTAAATAAATCGGCAATGACCTTTTCACCATAAGCGCGAAAATCATCGGTTTTAATTTTAAAACGAAGTTCAACCAAATCTTTTGGCTCTTTAAGCGCTGAAATAAGACCGTCAATCGTCTTATTCTCTTTTTTAAGTTGCGCTGTTTTTATAATGATTTTTGTAATCAAATAAGCGCCGTCGTCAAGAAAATAATTTTCTTTAAAAGCGGCATGACCTGATGTTTCAATGGCAAGCGGAGCGCAAACGCCATCTTTTTCAAGGCGAACGGCCTCGTCAATAACGTTTTTATATCCTCTTTTAAATCTATGGTGCTTACCGCCCAAATCTTCTTCAATAAAAGTTTTAAGACCGCTTGAAGTAACCGAATCGGTAACCACCGTACCGCCTTTACAATTTTCAAGAGCAATAGCGGCGGCGAGCGCTACAATACGGTTGCGGTTTATCTCTTTGCCGTCGCTTGAAACGCAGGACGCTCTGTCAACATCGGTATCGAAAATTACGCCGAGGTCGGCATGATTTTTAACCGTTGCGTCTGAAATTGCTTTCATTGCAACTTCATTTTCGGGGTTTGGAATATGATTAGGGAACATACCGTCGGGCTCTAAAAACTGACTGCCTGTAATATCTGCCCCAAGCGGCTCTAACACCTGATATGCGTAAAATCCGCCTGCGCCGTTGCCTGCGTCAACAATAATTTTTAACCCTTTCAACGGCTTTTCATCGCCTGTTTCACGAATAATTATATCTCTTAAAATTTTTGAATATTCCGACATAAAGTCAATTTTTTGGGCTGTGCCTTTAACATTCGGAACGGTTTTACCCTGTTCGGCATTTTCGAGCATTGCGGTAATATCACTACCCGAAACACCGCCCTCACGAGTGAAAAATTTAAGTCCGTTTCTGTTAAAAGGATGATGTGAAGCGGTAATTTGAATTGCGGCGTCACAGCCCTTTACAACCGTAGTCATAAACATTGACGGAGTAGACGCCAATGAACAGTCAAGCACCTTTACACCGCTTGATACAAGAACAGAAATAACGGCATTTTTAATGCGTTCTGCCGAAATTCTCGAATCGTGACCTACCGAAACGGTAATTTCATCGGCGCTTTTGCCTGTCTTTTCACAGAACCATACCAAAAAGCCGTAAGTCATAGCCATGATTGCGTCGTCTGTTAAATTAATATGTTCGTCTTTTACGCCCTCGGCGGCAATTCCTCTGATATCGGTACCGCTTTTAAACTGTTTATAATTCATATTTTTCACTTCTCCTTTTTACTTTTAAACAGTATATCATAATTTTTTCCATAAATAAAGAGAAAATCTGGAATTTTACTAAATTTTACTCAAAATATTTTATTTTTGATTTTTATTCGGTATTTAATCAAGCCTTTTTTCATAAATTTACGCAAAAAGACTGCTATCCTACCGTTTAAAGAAGGATTGCAGTCTTATTATTTACGATTGATATTTTAAAAATCTGTTTTGCTTGGTCTTAAATATACAAATCATCGTCGTCGCTTTTTTTGTCGCTGAACAAATTATCTTCTTCCACACGCTTTTTCTCGCCGAAATAATCATCATCTGCTTTAGGCTTTTTACTGAACGAAGATAAATCAACAACTGCTGTTTTATCAAGATTTTCTCTGTCGTCTGCTTTTTTAGCAGGCGGAGTAAATCTTGCAGAAGTATCAAGCTGCGGTTTCTTTTTTGCGCCGCCTCTTGAACTTACAGAATTTTTAGGCGAATTTTTGCCGTATTTCTTTCTGTATCTTACATTAACCGCAATAAGCGCCGCAATACAGCCAATCATTACAACAAGCGATAACCATTTCAATGGGCGGTATTTACTGCCGTAGTTAGTAATGTTTTTAGCGGCGGTGGTAGGTTCGGTCGGCTTTTCGGTTGTATTGATTTCTTTAGTTTCCTTTGTACCTGCCTGTACTGTAGTTTCAACATTGTCAACAGCCCTTGCGGTTGTGGTGGTAGTTGTGGTAGTACTTGTATAAACAGGGTCGGCCGCCGTTGCCGCCTTTGTCTTTTTTGTAGTAGTCGCACTTTTTGAAGTTGTGGTTTTTTTAGTAGTGGTAGTTGTAGTAGTAGTGGTGGTGGTAGTTGTTGTAACTTGAGGCTCGGTAACCGGCTCTGTTTCAGTAACTTGCGTTGTAGGATCGTCATACGTTACCGAAGGGTCGTCAACCGTTGCGGATACGCTGAAAAACGTAATGCAACTCACCATAAAAAGCAACACTAAAAGTGAAGATAAAACATTGGTTTTATTCATAACTCTTTACCTTAATAAGCCTTTCCCCAATAAACAAGTGCTTTTGCAGGTTTACCGCAACAAACACATTTATCGGAAATCTTTTCATCGGTAAACGGCATACATCTTGAGCCGACGCCGGTAACTTCCTTAACTTTATCTTCGCAAGCCTCATCGCCGCACCACATAGCCTTTACAAAACCGTCGCCGTTTTCTTCAAGCGCCTTTGTAATTTCGTCCATTGTGGTACAAGCGTAAGTGCGGTTTTCTCTGTTTTCCAATGCTTTTTGATAAAGTCCGTCGTGTACTTCTTGCAATTTCTGTTCAACGACTTTCTCAATATCAGAGAGCGGAACAACTGTTTTTTCACGGTTATGACGTGTTACAACAACGCAAACTCCGTTTTCAATATCTCTCGGTCCCATTTCAATACGAACAGGAACGCCTTTCATTTCATATTCGGAATACTTCCAACCCGGTGAATTTTCGGAATCATCAAGTTTAACTCTGAATTTATCTTTTAATCTGTCATAAAGTTTATTGCAGTTATCGAGCACGCCTTCCTTATGCTGTGCAACAGGAATAATAACTGCCTGAATAGGTGCTACAGCAGGAGGTAAAACAAGACCGTTATCATCGCCGTGAGTCATAATGATAGCGCCGATAAGACGGGTTGTAACGCCCCAAGAAGTCTGATGCGGATAAACTTTTTTATTCTCTTTATCGGAATACTGAATTTCAAACGCTTTAGCAAAGCCGTCGCCGAAATAGTGCGAAGTGCCTGCCTGCAAAGCCTTGCCGTCGTGCATAAGCGCTTCAATAGCGTATGTTGAAACTGCGCCTGCAAACTTATCGGACTCGGTTTTTTTACCTTTTATAACAGGAATAGCCAGAGCCTGTTCACAGAAATCCGCATAAACATCAAGCATTCTTTCCGTTTCGGCTACAGCCTCTTCTGCGGTTGCGTGAATAGTATGACCCTCCTGCCACAAAAACTCTCTTGAACGCAAGAAAGGACGAGTAGTCTTTTCCCAACGCACAACCGATACCCACTGGTTATAAAGTTTCGGCAAATCTCTGTATGACTGAACAATATTTTTATAATGCTCGCAGAAAAGCGTTTCGGAAGTAGGGCGAACGCAAAGACGTTCTTCAAGCGGCTCTGAACCGCCGTGAGTTACCCATGCAACCTCGGGAGCAAAACCCTCGACATGGTCTTTTTCTTTCTGCAAAAGCGATTCGGGGATAAACATAGGCATACATACGTTTTCATGTCCTGTTTCCTTGAATTTTTTATCAAGAATAGCGACCATATTCTCCCAAATTGCATAACCGTAAGGGCGAATAACCATACAACCCTTAACGCTTGTATATTCGATTAATTCAGCTTTTTTGCAAATATCGGTATACCATTTTGCAAAATCCTCATCCATAGAGGTAATCTGTTCTACCATTTTTTTATTATCAGCCATTTTCAGCCTCCGAATTTTTTGAAATCTTCATAATAGAATAATTATATTATACTTTTAGAGAAATTTCAACATTTTTTATTAAATCTAAAAGTTTTCTGACTTTTTATCTCTGTTCATAAGATTTTTTATAGCCAAACGAGCGTCCATTCCCTCGTATAAAACCTTATAACACTCGTTTATAATCGGCATTTCCACTTGATATTTGTCAGCAAGTTTTTTTGCCGCCTCGGTTGCAAAATAACCCTCTACCGTGCCTACGGCCTTTCTTGCTTCATCGGTAGAAATTCCTTTGCCAATAAGCGTACCGAAACTGCGGTTACGGGAATGTTCCGAAGTACAGGTAACGATTAAGTCGCCTATTCCCGAAAGCCCCGCAAAGGTAAGCACTTTAGCGCCCATTGCAACGCCCAATTTTGACATCTCATTTATGCCTCTTGTAACTAAAGCGGCTAAAGTATTGTCGCCGAGTTTCATTCCTTTAATAATTCCTGCGGCAACCGCAATAATATTTTTGAGCGCCGCGCCTGTTTCCACACCGATAACGTCGGTGTTTGTATAAATTCTGAAAAAGTCGTTTGACAACGCCTCTTGCACAATAATCGCCGTGTTTTCATCCTCGCTTGCGGCAACAATCGAAGTAGGCAGTTTTCTGCCGACCTCTTCGGCATGAGAAGGTCCCGAAAGCACAACAACAGGATTGTTCGGAAGTTTTTCTTTAATAACCTCGGAAAATCTTTTAAGCGTTTTTTTCTCAAAACCTTTTGCCACCGAAATGATAATAGTATCTTTATCGACATAGTCTTTAAGCATTTCGGCAGTTTCCTCAACCGCAAAAGAAGGAGTTGCGATAATAACCATATTACTGCCGCAAATAGCGTTATTATCGTCGGTAATCTCAATTTCTTTCAGAATTTCTACGCCTTTTAAAAGCGGATTTTCACGGGTAGCCTTTAAATTATCAACCTCTTCTTTAAATTTACCCCAAAGAACGGTTTTATGAGAACACAGTGCGCTTAAAACCGCCAAAGCAGTTCCCCAGCCGCCTGAACCTAACACAGCAATTTTCATAATTAATCAGCCTTTCTTTTTACTGCCGATTTTGTTTTCGGTGCCGTTTATCAATCTTTTAATATTTTCGTGATGTTTAATAATAACCATACACGACATTATCGCAACAAGAATTGTAGAAGCCAACGCCTGATGCGAGCCGAACCATATATATGTTCCGTCGTTATATAAAAGCGAATGGAAAAGATAATTCACAGGCACTGCGAGTATTACCGCTGAAATCGAAGAAATTGATACGATTTTTGTACTCAAAGTAATGATTAAAAAAACAACAAAGCAAACGAGCGCCGTAAACGGCGAAAACGCCGCCGCAGTACCAACGATTGTAGCAACGCCTTTTCCGCCTTTGAATTTAAAGAAAATCGGGAAGATGTGACCGAGCATACAGAAAATAGACACTATGTAACCAACAATACGAGGGTTTACAATAGTATCATACTCGGGAACATAGCCGGTGAGGATTTCTCCGCTGACGCCTAAATTATACAAAAGGTTGCACAGCGGAACAAAACATTTCATTGCAATCAGCACCGAAACCGTGCCTTTCAAAAAATCGCCCAAAAATGTCAGCACGCCGGGTAATTTCCCCGAAGTACGCATAACATTTGTCATACCTGCGTTACCCGAGCCTTGCTCTCTGACATCTTTACCTGTAAATGCTTTTGAAATAATTACCGCAAAACTGATACTGCCGAGCAAATATGCGACAATGCACAAGATAATAATTGCGACCAGCGCCGTAATTTCATTACCGTAAAAAAACATTAATACTTTTCTCCTTTTTCCCTTACAATAATTTTAACAGGCGTTCCCTCAAGTCCGAAAGTCTGCCTAATCTGATTTTCAAGATATCTGCGATAAGAAAAATGGAATAATTCCGCATTATTGCAGAAGAACACAAAGGTCGGCGGAGCGGTGCTCGCCTGAGTCATATAGTAAATTTTAAGACGTTTGCCTTTATCAGACGGCGGCTGTACTCTTGCCGTAGCCTCTGCAAGCAGTTCGTTAAGTCTGCCTGTGGAAATACGCATATTATTCTGCTCATAAGCGTATTTTATAAGTTCCATTAATTTATCAAGGCGCTGACCTGTAAGCGCTGAAATAAACAAAATCGGAGCATAACTCATAAACGAAAAATCAACCGCCAACTCTTTACGGTAAGCGTCCATTGTTTTTCCGTCTTTCTCGACCAAATCCCATTTGTTGACCGCAATAACACAAGCCTTGCCGCCATCAAGCGCAATAGAAGCCACCTTTGAATCCTGTTCGGTAAAGCCTTCCTTTGCATCTATCATTATAACACAAACGTCGGCTCTTTCAACCGCCATTTTTGCCCGAATTACAGAATATTTTTCGATTTTATCATCAACTCTTGATTTTCTGCGAAGTCCGGCGGTATCAATAAAGTTGAATTTGCCGAATTTATTTTCCACCGTAAAATCAATAGCGTCACGGGTTGTACCCGCAATATCCGAAACAATAGCGCGTTCGTCGCCTGCGATTTTATTTATAAGCGAAGATTTTCCCGCATTTGGCTTACCGATAATCGCAACATTAATTACATCGGATTCTTCCGCTTCGCTTTCATCGTCAAAATTAAGATACTCGTAAACCTTATCAAGCAAGTCGCCCGTTCCGTGACCGTGCACCGATGAAACGGCAATCGGGTCGCCGAGACCTAAATTATAAAACTCATAAAATTCGGGCGGCAATTCGCCTATGCCGTCGCATTTATTTACGCAAAGCACAATAGGCTTGCCCGATTTTTGCAGCATTGTCGCCACTTCTTCATCGGCCGCAGTAATGCCCGATTTAATATCAACCACAAAAATTATAGCCTGCGCCATATCAATCGCCAAATTAGCCTGGGCTCTCATTTGCGAAAGAATAATATCGTTTGTTTTCGGCTCAATACCGCCCGTATCAATCATAGTAACGGTTTTACCGCACCATTCGCAGTCGCCGAAAATTCTGTCCCTTGTTACGCCGGGGGTATCGTCAACTATTGACAAACGCTGACCGATTAATTTATTAAACAATGTAGATTTACCGACATTCGGCCTGCCTACAACAGCAACTATAGGTTTCATTTTTTCACCCTCCGTTTTCAAAATACTAAAAAGTTAATCAATATCCAAAAGTGCGTCGAGTAAAGCCGCACCGTCGCAGTCTATTACTTTGATTTCAGCGCCAATCTCTTTTTCAACATCATCGGGAGATAAATCATCAAGAAAAATATCGCCCTCGTTTCGAAGCATTGCGCCGGAGATAAGCACCTTGCTCAAATTTTCTTTACCTTTTAAATTTTTAATCAAATCCGAGCCTGTAATAAGTCCTGTTGTGGTAATAAGTTCGCCGAAATAATAATTCTCAATCGGCACTACCTCGCAGTCTATATTATGCCACTTAATTTCGGCTAAATCGACAAGCGATTTAATAAGTTTATATGCGCCTTTGCCCGTTGCAATAGTCAGTTTTTCGCCTTTAGGGGTTCTGCTTTCATCTTCAAGCGCACGAATAAACTTGCCTTTTAACAACGCCGACATTCCTACACCGTTTTCAAGTTGAAGCATTTCGCCGTAATAATTCTCTTTTGGCATAGGCAATTGCGCTAAATTATAAAATTCATCCGACGGATAGAAAAGTCTGTCGCCGTACTTTTCAAAACATCTGTCGCCGAATTCATTCATAGTATCAATAACCGCTTTAGCGGTATCTTTATTAAACGGCGTAATTTTTGCCAATCCCTCTCTGAACTTTGTAAGCCCTACGGGTACTGCCGCAACCGACTCAACGTTAGGATAAAGTTTTTCTAAATCGGCAAGCGTTTTTTTAAGTTCATCGCCGTCGTTATATCCGGGAACCAACACCAACTGGCAGTTTATTTTGATTCCGTTTTCGCAAAGCCTATACATATACTTCAAAGCGTCGCCCGCAAAGCGATTGTTCATCATTTTACAACGAAGTTCGGGGTTAGTGGTATGCACCGAAATATTTATCGGCGTAATGTGCATTTTAATAATACGGTCAATTTCTTCATCGCTTACATTTGTAAGCGTGATATAATTGCCGAAAAGGAAAGAAAGTCGAGCGTCGTCGTCCTTAAAATAAAGCGTTTCACGCATATTCGGCGGCATCTGGTCAATAAAACAGAATATGCACTTATTTCTGCAAGAACGCTGCTTGTCCATTAAATAAGTTTCAAATTCAAGTCCTATATCATCATACTCGTCTTTTTTGATTTTTACCTTGCGTTGTTTTCCGTTTTTGTCTTCAATGACGATTTTCAGTTTTCTTTCTGTGCAATAAAAACGGTAATCCAGCACGTCGGTTATTTTATTTTTATTTATTGAAACTAAATTTTCGCCGTCTTTGATACCTTTTTCATAGGCGAGAGAGCCTTTTTCAACCGAAGAAATCTTAACCATTTTTATAACACCACTTATCTATAGTTTATGTATTAATTTCTTTTTTAAGAAAAACAGGGAAGGAACCTCAACTTCCTTCCCTGTTAAATGACCTGATTTAGTCCTCTTTTACAGCTACAACCTGTCTGCCGTTGTAGTAACCGCAGGCTTTACACATTCTGTGAGGTCTTGTATATTCGCCGCATTTCGGGCATTTTGTGAGTTCGGGAGCGTCCATCTTCCAAACGCTTGAACGTCTTTTATCTCTTCTTGTTGAAGAAACTCTTCTCTTTGGTACTGCCATTTTGGCACCTCCTTATTTTGTTGGAATAGACGGAACTAATCATTAAAAAACTCTGATAATTTAGCGAGTCTTTCATCTACCTGTTTTTCACAGGTACATTCTTCCTTGTTAAGATTCTTGCCGCACTGCGGACATATACCCTTGCAGTCCTCCTTGCATAAAAACAAATAAGGAACAGAAAGCGCAATATCGGTACGGATAAGTTCATTAAGGTCAAGTTCCATATTCTCTGACACGATGAAATCTTCTTCATCTTCATTTTCAACAGAATTAACTATGATATGCTCAATCGGAATTTCAAATTCACGCTCGGTAACAGCGGCACATCTGTCGCAAGGCGCTTTATATAAAAAGTCAACCTTACCCTCGATTTTCACAATATCAGCCTTTTTTGCGATATTGCAATCAACCGAAACCAAACTTGCAATAGGGGTAGTACCGTTCAACTCTAAATCAGAAAAGTCTAACTTTTCGTTAATAGGTAATTCTTTAATTCTACCCGAAAAAACACCTCTTAAATCAATATTCATAACAGCCTCCTGTTGAAAAAAGGCATAATTATGCCATCGTCAAGGTCACGAAGTAATTATAAAACTTCTATAACCGTTTGTCAAGATGTTTTTCGTTATTTTTTGATAACTTCGGCAAAATTATAAGTTTTATTAAATTTTTCAAGTTATTTTGCACTTTTCTGTGCAAAAATCTTATTAAAACGTTCGACCGCAAGGGTCGACCCTACGAGTGTAGACAGGTTTTATGATGTATAAATGAGATGTGCTTACACTGTCAGGTTAATCAATTCGACATTTAAGCATTTACCTGTGTTTTCGTCTACCTCAAAAACGGCGCCGTTTATTAAACATTCGCCCTCGGCATTTTCAAATCTTAAAGGTAAATGTGTTTTTTGTTTTGCAATTGCAAGTTCGGGCTTAATACCAAGCACCGAATGTTTAGGACCGCACATGCCAAGGTCGGTTATATAACCCGTACCGCCTTCAAAAATCTGCAAATCATTCGTCTGCGTATGCGTATGCGTTCCGAAAAGTGCAGAAACCCTGCCGTCGGCATAATAACCCATCGCCTTTTTTTCGGAGGTTGCCTCTGCGTGAAAATCCACAAAAATTATTTTACAGTTTTCCGCTTTTGCCTTATCAATCATTTTATCAAGCGTAAAAAACGGATTATCAAGCGCCTCCATATAAACCACGCCCATTATATTTATAACGGCTATTTTCACTCTGCCCATATCATAAATACAAATGCCTTTCCCCGGTGCGGTATCGGGAAAATTTGCGGGGCGGATAACATACTCGTTTTCATCAAGATACTGATAAAATTCGGGTCTGCGATAAACGTGATTACCCGTAGTAATAACGTCTGCGCCGACTGCAAAAAGTCGCTCGGCGCTTTTTGCGTGTATGCCGTTTCCGTCTGCTGAATTTTCGCCGTTGACAATGCAAAAATCAATATTTTTATCATTCTTTAACTTCGGCAAAGTCTTTTCAACCGCAGATACGCCGAATCCGCTTACAACGTCGCCGAGAACAAGTATTTTCATAATCCACCTCTTAAACAGTATAAAATTATTATACCACCATTAAACGTAATTTTCAACACACGCTTAAATTTAAAGACTGAATTTAGTTTATCTCTTCTTATAAATTACAAGTTCGGGATTTTTGCCGTTTCCCTCATAGGTGCAGACAAGCAAGAATTCCATATTTGCGGCAATGCCGAAACAACGGTCGCCGCCAAATTCACATTCTAATTGATTTCCGAGATAGGTTGCATTGTCATCAAGGAATTTTACCGTTTGTCCGTTTGGTAGGCGGTATTCAAGGTTGATGTATCCGCCCACAAGCGCATTAAGTTTTTCAACCTTCGGCATTCCTTCGATATGTAACTCATTAAACTCATTGATGAGTTGTTGCTTGAACTGTTCAAACTTTTCTGCGCCGCCGAGGTATTTATACTTTTTCCAATAATCGAGTTTAGGTAGCATATCCTTCATATACTCACGCGCTCGGTCGGAGGAAAAATGTTCGCTTACCATATTTTTCACGCAGACCTCAATTAAATCGTCCATATTATGATACATATACTCACCGTCAGCATAGCACCATTTACAGTATTCTTCGTTGAAAAAGCCGTCTGTTTCACGACTTATATTAGAATCCTCAAGCGGCATACCGCAACATTGGCAAATCAGTCGTCTTGGCGAGCCAAGAAGTGTGTTAATCGAAACATCAAATAATTTTGATAACAGTTTTAAAGTTTCGGTATTCGGCGTAGTTTCGCCGTTTTCCCAACGAGAAACAGCCTGACGGGTTACAAATACTTTTTCCGCAAGTTCATCCTGTGACATACCTTTTCCGGTTCTAAGTTCAAGAATAATATCTTTTGTATCCATATAATTATCACCTCATACCTATTATACTACGTTCATTATAGTTTGAAAAGCAACTTGCCGTTGCTACTTGTTTTAAAATAAACAAAAAGGGTTCCATTCCTAATATTTGGGTTTCAATACTTATCGCCCCCCTCGTCAGAGGGAGCCAATCTACACCCCAACTTTTGCAAAAAACGAAAAAAGGAACTGCCATCAAGACAGTTCCTAAATTTTTATTTTGCGTAATCCGCTACTCTGTTTTCTCTGATTACATTTACTTTTATCTGACCGGGATAATCAAGTTGGTCCTCAATCTGCTTTGCAACATCATGAGCAAGCAACACCATTTTATCATCGTCGATAATGTTTGGTTTAACAACAATTCTGACTTCTCTGCCGGCTTGAATTGCAAACGAACGCTCAACACCGTTGAAAGAATTAGCAATTTCTTCAAGTCTTTCGAGTCGCTTAATGTAATTTTCAAGGTTTTCACGTCGTGCGCCGGGGCGTGAAGCGGAAATTGCGTCAGCCGCCTGAACTATACAAGCGATAACAGTTTTAGCCTCAACGTCGCCATGGTGAGCGTGAATTGCATGAACAACCGCTTCGCTCTCTTTATACTTTTTAGCCACATCAACTCCAAGCTGAATATGCGAGCCTTCCATTTCATGGTCAAGCGCCTTGCCTATATCATGCAATAAACCTGCTCTTTTAGCAAGTGTAACATCTTCGCCCATTTCTGCAGCGATTAATCCGGCAATATACGAAACCTCCAACGAATGTTTAAGAACATTCTGACCGAAAGAAGTTCTGTAATGTAGCTTACCGAGAAGTCTTACCAACTCATGATTAATTCCGCGAATACCTGCGTCAAGAACTGCACGCTCACCCTCGGATTTAATAATGCTTTCAACCTCTCGTTTTGCCTTTTCGTACATTTCCTCAATCTTTGTAGGATGAATACGGCCGTCGGCAATAAGTTTTTCAAGCGTTGTTTTTGCAATTTCACGTCTGATCGGATCAAAACAGGAAACGGTAATTGCTTCGGGCGTGTCGTCTATAATCAAGTCAACGCCTGTAAGAGTTTCGAGAGCGGTAATGTTTCTGCCCTCACGACCGATAATACGGCCTTTCATTTCGTCGTTAGGAAGTGCAACAACCGATACGGTAGTTTCGCTGGTATGGTCAGCCGCACAACGCTGAATACTGAGCGCAATAATATTTCTTGCGATAGATTCAGCCTCATCTTTTGTTCTCTGCTCGTAATCTTTGATAAGAACAGCCTTATCATGAACGAGTTCTTCTTCAACACTTTTTAAAAGTTCGGTTTTAGCCTCTTCAACAGTATAACCCGAGATTTTTTTGAGCATATCTCTTTGAGCGGTTTTAAGTTCCTCAAGCTCAACGGTTTTCTCTTCGACTACTTTTAATTTTTCGGCTAATTTTTCTTCTTTTTTCTCATGATTTTCTTGTTTTTTGTCTAAAGACTCTTCTCTTTGCTGGAGTCTTCTTTCCTGACGCTGAATTTCACTTCTGCGCTCTTTAATTTCCTTATCGGCTTCAGTACGCAGTTGATGAATTTCATCTTTTGCTTCAAGAATAGTTTCTTTTTTCTTTGCCTCCGCATTTCTCATTGCTTCGGATAAAATTCTGTTAGCCTCCGCCTCGGCAGAACCGATTTCCGCTTCGGCTTTTTTCTTTCTGTGGGCAGAGCCCAATACAAAACAAATTATTCCGACAACAATACATACAGCGGCTGCAATGGTATAAAACAACCAGTCCATCTGCAGACCTCCTTATATATTAACCGCTGTTAATTTAACAGGCCGCGTGTTCGCCCGAATGTAAGAGAATAATTATTAAAAACATAAAATACAAACTTATGTATAAACTACTCCACATTACTATAATAATACCACTATATTTTGTATATGTCAACGATTTTATTTTGTAAAACCTAATTATTTTTTACATATTATCAAATTAAATGGTTGATTTTGTATATGGCGTAAACAGAAAAACAAGTAATTATATTTTCGGGAACTTACGTAAATCTAATTTTGATGATTTCAACTTAAACAATTTATATTATTTCTCATGTTTGGATTACTCCAACTGTAGAAATTTAGCTGTAATTAATCAAAACTTAAGATTTTTCCAACCCCACCACTATGGCGGGGTTTTCGTTATACAAAAAGACGCCTTGCTTAATAAGCAAGACGTCTAATTATAGATATTAAACTTATTCAGTTAAAATAAATTATTTTACTTTAACTGATTTTGCTGAACTCCAACTACTGTAAGCAACCTTATAACCCGATTTAACAAAAGCTCTGATTTTTATAACACATTTTTTGCCTTTTTTAAGGTTTTTGATTGTTTTTGTAACCGAATTCTTAGACTTAAAATTCTTATAATATTTTCTGTTGCCTATTTTATAGCAAATTTGGAACCCTGTAGCCCCGCTTACCTTATAGTACTTAACTTTAAACAGGCGTTTTCCGGCAACAACTTTTATTTTAGGAATGCTAAGCTTTAATTTTGGAATTAATACGCCCTTTTTTAACATCACATTACAAATTGCACAGCGCGTATCCCCTTTACATCCGTATTCAAAATAAGTTGCATTTAATTTATTTACTATTATAGTCTTGTGTCCGGTTGGCGGAATCTGTTTTTGAGCAAGAATAACCTTTCCGCAAACAGCACACTTTTTACCATCCGTAAGCCCTGAATTGCTACAAACCGGAGCTCTGCCTTTGATTATCTCGGGAGTATGACTGAGTTTAGCAACATAAACAGTTTCATTTTTTTTACATACAGAACACTGTCGTGTTTTTATTCCCTCGGTTTTACATGTTTGCTCGACCAAAAACGACCAATTACAAAAATCATGACCTTTTGCCTTAATAACCGTTTGCTCAATAATTATTTGGTTGCAAGCAGAACAGTGTGAACCCTCGGTTAAACCGTCGGTTGTGCATGTAGCCTCAACCGCCTCAAGCACAATTACTTTATGCCCAATCGGGGCAACTGTTTTATTATATGAGTTATTACAATTTTTGCAGATGAATTTTTCAGTACCCGGCTCTGTACAAGTAGGAATTACTGTATAACCTACAGAAACATATTTATGACTAAGCTCAGCGATAATCTCGCTTTTAACAGTATTACAACGCGAACAGTTGTATTGAATACTGCCTTTTATTTCACAAGAAGCATCTGTTTTACTTGTAATTTTCCAATCGTGACCGAGTGCTGGGATTGACTCAGTATAATTTTGACCGCATCCGCATGTAAAAGTTTTGATACCTGTATTAAGGCAGGTAGGATCTGTTGTTGTTTTTTCTATATAAACATGCTCACCTGTTGCTTTTATAACTTCTGTTTCGGTAAGATCACAAGTAGCACATTTTCGCACAATTTTTCCATCATATTTACAAGTTGCCTTGAACTTTTCAATTATAACAGTAAACTTATGTGAGGTTTTTGCGGTAAAGTCTCCAATATAACTATCTGTACAACCTGGATTTGTACATGTGTATGTTGTGTAACCGTCCTTTGTGCATGTAGCTTCTACTACTTTAACATCACCGTATTTATGTCCGATTGCAGGAATTACTTCTGTGTAGGTTGTTGCTTCACCTTCACAGGTTGAGCAGGTGTAAGTCATTACACCGTCTTCTGTACATGTTGCTGCTTTTGTTACTTTGTTGCTAAATACATGATTTCCTGTTGCAGGAATCTGTGTTGTTACTTTATAATCGCAGTTTGCACATTTCTCTGTTACAAAACCGTCTTTGTTGCAAGTAGCATCTTTTGAAGCAGCTACTGAAAGTACATGGGGAACCATATCGGTAATATCTGTCATATAACTATCTGTACAATCTGGATTGGTACATGAATGAAGTGTATAACCTTTTTCTGTACATGTAGCAGGTACAATTTTGATATGTCCATAATTGTGTCCTAAAGCAGCTTCATATGAACAATACTCTTTCGGGCAATTTACACAAGTAAATGTGCGAACACCCTGTTTATCGCAAGTTGGAGCAACATAGTTTGTTTCTGTAAACTGATGACCCTTTGCAGGCGTTGTAGTCTTATTGTAAGTAGCATCACAGTTCTTACATGTGTAAATATCATAGCCTTCTTTATCGCATGTAGCAGAAATAGTACCTGTTATAGCATATTCATGACCTTTTGCAGGTGTTGTTACCTTAGTATATTCATCTTCGCATGCTTTACATGTATAAACTTCATAACCTTCAGTTGTACATGTTGCAGAAACTCTATCTGTTACTACATAATTATGAGGAATCTTAGCTGTTACATATTCTTTGTATTCAGTTCCACAGACATCACAAGTATAGAAATTATAACCTTCTTCGGTACATGTTGAAGCAACATACTCAACGAATGTGTATGTATGACCGATTGCAGGTATTTTTTCTGTATATGTATGTGAATGATCATTCAAACACATATAACATCTTACGCCTTCTTCGGTACATGTAGGAGCTTTACAGCTATCATCATCTAAAAGATGCCAATCATGACCAAATGCAGTATTAGAATTTATAACTTTAACTATTTCATTTTCAGCAGTTTCAGCGTCAGGATCAGGACAACCTTCACGAGTACATGTCAATGTCCAGTAACCATCCATTTCGCAAGTAGCCTTAGTATAAGTTACTTCATATTTATGGCCTGTATGTGCTATTCTTTTTAAAACATCAAAGTTTGTTGGTGTGCCATCGTATGCTTTACCGGTACTGCTATTTGCAAAAGTTACCATGAACACATCTTCTTCGCCTGATGCAACTCTTCTGAAATCTGCTTTATCATAACCATCGGGCTCTTTAAATTCGATGCTGTAATCTCTTGCTTCGTCTTCTGTTTCAATAAGTTCATGGCATCTTGTACAAACACCACTGAATTTATTTCCGCTCACACAAGTAGCAGGAATTGTTACGGCACTATCATCAAAATTATGACCTAAAGCTTTAATAGGGCTGATATATACATTTCCGCACTTTTCACAAGTATATACATCATATCCTGCTTCTGTACATGTAGGATCTTTATGATCGGTAATATCATACGCATGACCCTCTGCCGGAATATCTCTGCTATAAAGTACTTTACCGCAAAGAGTACATTTTCTAACTTCTTCACCTATATTCACACAATTAGGTGGTGTTTCAACTTCCCATACACCAGGAATATGCTCAAGTGCAGGGATTACTTTTTCGTCTGGCTCTGCGCAACGCAAACAGGTTCTAACATCTTTACCCTCAATTTCACATTTAGGCTCTGTTCTTACCCAACTGCTCCAGTCATGACCAAGAGCCTCAACGATATCAACTTTTCTTTCGACACCGCAAACTGAGCAAACTTCTAATTTGTAACCTTCTTCTGTACAAGTCGGTTGTTTGATTTCTTTTTGTTCAAATTTGTGACCCGTAGCCTTGATTACCCTAAGAACATGTTTACCGCAGTTTACACAATCGCCTTCCATAAGGCCGTCTTTATCACAAGTTACTTCTTTGGTAACAACTTCATTAGTTAAAACATGGTCAGGTGCGTCCTCTTCTACTCTATAACTATTTGCACATAATTTACAAACATATACAGTTACAGTTTTAGTACCGAGTCCGCAGTCACCATCCTGGTGAAAAGATACTTCATATTGATGCTCTAATGCCGGAATTTCTGCATAGTCTATAAGACCACAGCTATTACATCTGCGCTTTTTCTCGCCTTTAACGCCGCATTTTGCATCATTAATTACTGTCCAATCGCTCCAGTCGTGAGGAATTTTATTAAGAGTTTCAGTTTTGGTTTCTTTTGCTCCGCAACGATTACAAGTTTTAGTAATCGTTCTTGTTCCTTCACTTTCACAAGTTGCAGGTGTTTCATCTACAACTGTATCCCAATCGTGACCAAGGGCACCAACTGTTTTAGTATTATTGCAAGGAATGCTTACTAATTTAGCCTGATATACGCCGTGTGTATAAGTTTTCTCAAGCTCATAATTTACATTAATACATTTTAAAGTTGCACCCTCTGTACAGGTTGGCTCTATACCGTCAACATACTCATGATTATGTCCGGTTGCAGGAATAGGTTCCAAATCAGTTGCACTAATAATCACACCATCTTTAACCAGTTCTCCGCATTCAAGACAAAAACCTGTGTTTTCGGTTTTATCCAAAATCCAACCAGTAGTTTCGCATCCGGCAGGTAGCATCGCGTCTACAAATGCAGGATTGCCTGCCTGATACTCATCTCTTGAATGAGAATCTTCTCTCCAAAACTCATCCGGGAGATTATCAACAGTTGCCTGTGTCAATATATGATCGCAAGTGTTTTCAGCAGATACTGCCATAGGAATAACAGAAACAACCATCATAACTGACAACAAAAATGTAATAAGTTTCTTTACCATAATATTTTTTCCTCCTAAATTTTATATTTTTTATTGGTAAGATTTATTCATCTCGTTTGCATTATATACTTCTTTTTGTGGTTTGTCAACCCTTTTTGTGTATTTTTTTATTTTTTTTTAATTATTGTGCTATGATATAATTAATAATAGTTATTGCTTATTTTAATGAATATTTGATATAATAAAATCGGTAGTTATTATTAAGTATTATAAGGAGGGCTTTTTAGTGGCATTAGGTTGTATTTTAAGGGATTTATTAGATAATCATAATATTTCGCAGAAGAAAATGGCCGAGGATTTGAATATTTCCCCGTCGACTTTAGGTAACTATATAAGGTGCATCAGAGAGCCTGATTTTAAGACTTTAATTCTCTTTGCAGACTATTTTAACGTAACTACCGATTTCCTTTTGGAACATGACGCATCGCCTTATTCATCTAATCCGAAAGACGAAGAGATGTTGCTGCATTTATTTAGAAATATGGATGAAATTAACAGAAAGAACTTTTTAGACGTAGGAAAAATTTTAATGAAGAAAAGGAGTTAAATTCAAACCGCGGTTTGAATTTAACTCCTTTTTTATTGATATATCTCTTTATTCATATTTTGCTTAATGGTTTCAATTCGACATTGCTCGCAAATCTCATCGTTCGCGTCATATTCATCACATTGCAACAGGCCGATAATTTCATTTGCAAGGTGTATATTTAAGACTTCTTTGCGTTTATGATTTTTCACACATTTGATAATTTCTGAATTTTTATTTACAATTTTATTCATTTTTCCTTACCTACTCAATTATTTTTTATAGTCATTATTTAACGAAAGAATATGCAAAAAAATTTCAACCATCTCTTATATAATAATACGTGTTTAACCTTTTAAATAATGTATAAAAACATACATTCCGTTATTTTTCAAAAATTTACTATTGTTACAGTATATCACTTTATTTCCAATTTTTCAATATCTTGGGCAAAAAATAGTTAATTTCCAAAAATCATTTGTGTTATAATATATATATTAATTTATGGAACTTATGTTTTAATAATTTTAAAACATAGGTTCCATTCCTAATATTGGGGTTTCAACACTTATCGCCTCCCTCTGACGAGGGAGGTGGCACGGCTTTTGCCGTGACGGAGGGAGAGAATGAATAAAGATAGGTATATACTTTGGCTTTTCTCTCCCTCAGTCTCGCTTCGCTCGACAGTTCCCTCGTCAGAGTGAGCCAATCTACACCACAACTTTTGCAAAAGAACCAAAATATAAAAAAAGACAGGCTTTTTTGTAAAACCTGTCTTTTTGGTGACCCGGACGAGAATCGAAGGCGTGTTCCACGCCTTGCGCACTCCGTGCGGACTGTTTTAAAAAGCCCTTTTTCTCGCCTTACACGAGCCAGACGAAAAAGATGGCATCGAGTTCGTTCTCTGCAATTTGAAACTCCTAAAACATATAAAAAAGACAGGCTTTTTTGTAAAACCTGTCTTTTTGGTGACCCGGACGAGAATCGAACTCGTGTTACCGCCGTGAAAGGGCGGTGTCTTAACCGCTTGACCACCGGGCCATATATGTCAACCGTCTTGCGACGGATAACCGATTAAATTGGTAGCTGCGATTGGATTCGAACCAACGACACTTCGGGTATGAACCGAATGCTCTAGCCAACTGAGCTACGCAGCCATGTGAAATGCCTCAACCGAATTGACGCTTGACTATTATATATCAAACAACACCTTTTGTCAAGTGTTTTTTTAATAATATTTCAAAAAAATATTAAATATTTCAAATTATTCTCTTTTTTCCGCTTCTCTTTTGGAATAAATACACCCGCAATAGTTCTGCCGATACAGATTATACTGTTTTGAAAGTTCTATAGAACGCTTATAACCGTTCTTCTTTTTAAAATCCGAATACAGATATTTTACCCCGTATTTTTCCGATAATTCGCCGCCGATTTCATTAAGTTTTACGGCGTTTTTATGCGGTGATATTGAAAGCGTTGTGCAAAAATAATCAAAATTCTGCGCTTTTGCATATTTGGCAGTTTCTTCAAGTCGCAGGCGGTAGCACAAAAAACAACGCTCGCCGCCTTCATTCAAATTCTCAAGTCCTTTTGCCATTTTAAAAAACGGTGTATTATCATAATCACACACAACTATTTTCGGCTTAAAGGTTAAAGGGAGTTCGTTGCACAGTCTTACTAACTCATTTGCTCTGAAAGAATATTCGCTTTCAGGCGAGATATTCGGATTGTAAAATAGCAAAGTTATATCAAAATAATCGCTCAAATATTCCAAAACATACGAAGAACAAGGCGCACAGCAAGCCTGTAAAAGCAGGCTTTTTCTTGCACCGTTTGCAGTAATCTCTTCAATTGTTTTATCAAGCGACAACTGATAATTCATTCTACTCTAATATTCCTTTAATATATCAACTAATTTTTCAGCGGTGTAACGCACGTCTTCTTCGTTCATTTTAGTGTTAAGCGGAAGTGTAATTTCATTGCAAAACTGATTATATGCGTTAGGATAATCGGAAATGTCAAACCCGAGATTTTTATAAGCGGTAAGCATAGGCAGAGGTTTGTAATGCACGTTTGTCGCAATACCTCTTTGCGCCATTTTTTCAATTATTTCATTACGTTCGTTTACGGTAACGCCCTTTATTCTTAAAAGGTAAAGATGACCGCTTGAATTTGATTTTTCATCATAATGCCTAATCGGCATAAAACGCTCGTCTGATAAAATTTCATTGTAAATTTCGATAAAACGTCTGCGTTTTTTAAGCATTTCATCATATCGCTTTAACTGAACAAGTCCGACAGACGCCATAATATCGGTCATATTACATTTATAAAGCGGTGCGGCAATATCGTATTCCCAAGCGCCGAGTTTGGTTTTTGCAAGAGCGTCTTTATTTTGACCGTGAAGCGACTGGAGCATAAACTGCTTATAAAGCGACTCATCACAAAGAAAATCTTTTTTTGCCCAAACGGCTGCGCCGCCCTCGGCGGTGGTAAGATTTTTAACTGCGTGAAAGGAAAAGCAAGTAAAATCGGCAACAAAGCCTGCCTTTTTACCGTTTTTGTCTGCGCCGAAAGAATGAGCGCCGTCGGCAACAACAATAATTCTTCCAAACACTTTCTGCAAATCGTTTTTCGGGCAAAACAACGATTTCTTCTCTTCGCAAATTGCAAATATTTTATCATAATCGCACATTACGCCTGCAATATCAACAGGGATAATCGCCTTTGTTTTTTCATTTATAAGAGAACGCAACTTTTCATAATCCATAAAAAAACTGTCGGGCGCTAAATCACACATAACAAGTTTTGCGCCTACATGGCAAACCACCGACGCAGTCGCAGTATAAGTGTAAGCAGGCACAATTACCTCGTCGCCCTCGCCTATTCCCAAAATTCGTAAGGTACACTCAAGCGCCGCAGTTGCGCTTGAAAGGCAGGCGCAACCGGCACTGCCGCAGTATTCTGTTATCTCTTTTTCAAACTGTTTTGTTTTAGGACCTGTTGTAATCCAACCGGAACGCAGAGTATCGCAAACTGCCGATATTTCTTCCTCGGTAATATCCGGCGGTGAAAAAGGTATTTTTCTCATTATATTTACCTGCCAAAATCATTTTTTATCATTATACCTCTATTATCCTAAAAAATCAACTTTACTTTTCGGCATATTTGAAGTATAATATTTATTCGAGGTGAAGTGAAGACCATGGACGGCATTTGTAACTATGATTATACAATAAAAACGGGTACGTTTGACATAGGTTCGGGAAGAAAAATGCGGCTTTCATCGGTGCTTAAATATCAGGAGCAGGCAGGCGAAGAACACCTAAGTCACGCTTTCGGGCTTAATTACATCACGCTGTCACAAAAAGGCGTTGCATTTGTGCTTGTCAATTCCGGAGTAAAAATCCACCGTATGCCGACTTTAGGGGAAACAATAACCATCAACACTTGGAACAAGCAACTTAAAGGCTTAAAATTCTTTCGAGGATATGATTGGTTTGACGAAAAAGGTGAAAAAATTATCGAGGGTGTTTCGGCATTCGTTTTAGTAAGCATTAACGGGCATAAAATTGTAAAACCGTCGGAATTAGGCATGGATTTTCCCGAAGAAAAGGAACGTGAAAACTCGGTAGGTTTGCCGTCGAAAACTCACATTCCGAAAGAAATGACGGCTGTCGGCAGTAAAAAAGTATTTTACTCTATGCTTGACAGCAACGAACATCTTAACAATGCGCTTTACGCCGACTTAATTGTGGATTTTATTCCGCCTCAAAAAGTAAAAGATATAAAAGGTTTTACGCTTGATTATGTAAAAGAGGCAAAACTCGGCGATAGAATCGAAGTGTTTTCAGCCGAAGATAACGGCAAAACGTATTTACAAGGGATAAACGACAACAATTGTTGTTTTAGAGCAAGTATTGAATATTAAAGGAAAGGAATAATTTAATATGATTAATAAGATTACAAACGACATAATTTACATCGGAGTTGACGATAAGGATATTGACCTTTTTGAAGGTCAGTTTGACGTGCCGAACGGTATGGCTTACAATTCTTATGTTATTCTTGATGATAAAACAGCGGTTATGGATACTGTTGACGCAAGCAAATCGGATGAATGGCTTAATAATCTGGAAACTACGCTTGAGGGTAAAAAGCCTGATTATTTAGTAGTTCAGCACGTAGAGCCTGACCATTCCGGCAGCATTAAAGCTTTTCTTACTAAATATCCCGAAACTGTTGTTGTCGGAAATACAAAAACCTTTGTAATGATTTCTCAATTTTTCAGCGAAGATTTAAACTTTGAAAAAGTAGAGGTTAAAGAGGGCGATACTCTTAATTTAGGCGCTCACACTCTTAATTTTGTTATGGCGCCGATGGTTCATTGGCCTGAAGTTATGGTAACATACGATTCAGCGGATAAGGTGCTTTTCTCTGCCGACGGATTCGGCAAATTCGGTGCGCTTGATACCGATGAGGACTGGGCTTGCGAGGCAAGACGCTATTATTTCAATATAGTAGGTAAATACGGCGCACAGGTGCAAGCGCTTTTGAAAAAAGCGGCTGCGCTTGAAATTAAAATCATCTGTCCTCTTCATGGACCTATTCTTACTGAAAATCTTGATTACTATTTAAACCTTTATGATATTTGGAGCAGTTACACTCCCGAAAACGACGGCGTAACCATTGCCTATGTATCTTTCCACGGCAACACAAAAGCGGCCGTTGAAAAAATGAAAGAAATTCTGCTCGAAAAAGGAGCAAAAAAGGTTTCGACTTTTGACCTTATGCGTGATGATTTTGCAGAATGTGTTGAGGATTCTTTCCGTTATTCAAAACTCATTGTAGCGGCAACTACATATAATATGGAAGCCGCCCCAATGGCAGAGCATTTTGCAAATTACTTAAAAGGCAAGAATTATCAGAAACGCACCGTAGGTTTTATTGAAAACGGCACTTGGGCGCCTGTAAGCGCAAAACTGCTTTCTAAAACTTTCGGCGAAATGAAAGATATAAAATTATGTGAAAATGTTGTTACAATTAAATCTTCTTTGAAAGATATTAATATTGAGCAGATGAACGCATTAGCCGATGAAATTTTAGCATAAGTTTTAATATAACGGTTAATAAAAAGCCGAGATTCACGATAAAGTGAGTCTCGGCAATTTTTTCATTTAGATTTGTTTGGGATTTGGAAAAGGATAAGAAAGACATTAAGAAATGAATTTTCTTTTTCTTTATAATTCATAATATACGTGATATGCAAAAATTATAAAAATAGTTGATTGAATTTATTTTTTCGAATCAATAAATAATTTCTTTTTTATTGATTTAAAATAATTTTTCGGCAATTCTTGTTTTTTATAAAAAAAGTTCCTCTCTGATTTTGTCAACAAATCGTTGTCATACTTTTGTTTTAATAATTCCATAGAACATATAAAATCTGCCACCTGTAACAATTTATATTGCTTTGGCGATACATGTCTAAAATCAACATTTGAAAACACTGTATTTAAAATTGTGTTTATAATCATACCTAATTCTTGTTGCCCATAATCATAATATACAATTATTTTATCAAAACTTATGAAGTAATTTAAGTTTTCCCTAATAAACCGAGAAAGCATTTTTGCAATTTTTGCAGATAACTGCATTTTGCTTTTTGCTTGTTTTTTGTCTATAACAAGATTAAAATATGTAATATCGCAAGACATTGTGAAACGAAGCATTTTATTGAGAATTTTCCGTCTTTCATCAATTTTTAAATTACAGTAAGGATACTCTCTTCTTATTAAAGGATGAGTATGAATATATTCATCTTCAAACCCACAATCTTTGAGCTGCTTTTTTAAATTTTGTATATTTTCATCAATATTATTGGATTGATTATGAAATACAAATGTAACAATATAATACGGAGATGTATTTATTTCTTCTCCGAAATCACCTGATTCGTCAATAAAAATGCTTAACTCCTTCATTTTTAAAATCCTTGATAATAAAATTGGCGGGGAATAGACTCCCCGCCTACGGTGGCCCCAGGGATGGAAATCCCAAGCCAAAGTATCTATTTTGTAACTTTATTATAGCATACTTTAACAATTTGTCAAGCATTTCACCATAAAAGTTACATTAAATAGTATTTACTATTTTATACATATTATGATAGAAAATTCAATTTTGCAAATAAATTTTAAAATATATCACACAAACAACTGCTTACATTCTGTATATTCCCGACTCTGTCAGTATAATCTCGTTTGAGTCCACCTTAATATACTTTTTAACAGGCTCGTTTGCTGTATAAATCGTTTCAAGTTTATAATCATTAAGCGACATTTTCTGAATAAGTCCCGAATTTTGCGAAGTGATGATTATACCCTCGTCACCTGCAAAAAGGCCGTAAGGCTCAACTAACTCATCGCCCACGCCGCTGCTTATTTTAAACTCCTGCCTCATTGAATTAACATTATACTTTATTAAAGTATTTGAATCGGGGTAAGAGCACCATAAACTTTCGCCGCAAATTACTGCGTCGGCAGGCGCATAACCCTTATATTTAAGATTGCCTCGCCATTTGAATTTGCAATTATAATCATAAACTAAAGCAATTCCGTTTACTTTAAGCAAAATCATACCGAAATTCGGCGTAAAAATAGTAATTGTATTGATATAATCGCTGATTTCCTCTTTCAAAAAATCACTGTGATTAAGATAGATACTGTTTAAGTAGGCATTTTTTGTAATGGGATTTGTAACTCCCGTATCAAAATTATGCTGATGAAAAGCAATTATATTCTTTTCTGCGTTATCCTGCACAGTTTTATGAACTTCTGCAAAAACAAACCCTCTGTTACAAGGTGCAATGCTTAAAACACCCGAGCCAAAAATTTGTTTCAATCTGAACTTCCCCTTTTTTAATCAAATAAGTTTACAACATCCATAGCGCTCGCCACAGTTTTTACTGCGCCCGCTTTTTTCAACTGCTCGTCTTTTCCGAAGCCGTAAAGCACGCCTACGCAGTCAATACCGACCTGCCGAGCGCCGACCGCGTCGTTTTCGGTATCGCCCACAAGCACGCATTTTCCTAAATCATCAGGTTTGCAAAGTTCTAATGCGTGAATCAAAACTTCCTTTTTACTGCTTCTTTTTCCGTCAAAAGTAGCGCCTGAAATAAAATCGAAATATTTATATAAATCATAATCTTTTAAAATTTTTACCGCAAAATCTTCGGGTTTTGAGGTGGCAAGCACTATAATTTTGCCCTTTTTATGAAGAGCGCAAAGCATTTCTTCAACACCGTTATAAAGAGAGTGCATATTAACTCCTCTTGCTCTGTAATTAACATGAAAATGGTCTACGGTTTCGTTGGCACGAGCCTCGTCCATATTATTATAATTCATAAAAGACCATAAAAGCGGCGGGCCGATATATTTTCTCATATCGCTTTCCGATAAAATCGGCTCTCCCATTTTTTCAAAGGAATAATTCAGCGAATCAAATATACCCGAACTGGTATCAACCAAAGTTCCGTCAAAATCAAAAAAGATATAGTCTTTCTTCATATTTTTCTCCCAAAATTTAAGCGCTAATAGTATAAACAGTATAACACATATTATCTGCCGGTTCAACACAAAAAATCCGAAGTGAAATAAATCACTTCGGATTTTTGTTATAATTTTAATTCAATTAGCCTACAAGACCGCTTCTTGAAATACTCTCTACAAAGTAACGCTGAGTAAACGCATAAAGAGCAATCAACGGAGCGATAATGATTATTACGCCCGCACTCTTTGTAAGCGAAATATTAAGCGCTGCAAGAGCGGTATTATCAGAGAAGTCATAATGTAAAGATGTATATTTTGTAGGAATAAGCTCAACTTTTCTCATAAATACTGTTGTATAAGAATCATCAAGCCACTGCCATACAAATGCAAACAGGAATACAGTAATCATCATTGAAACCGCACCCGGAAGCATAATCGAAACAAAGGTCTTGAGCGGACCGGCACCGTCAACATAAGCCGCTTCTTCAAGTTCATGAGGCTGTCCTTTAAAGAACTGTCGCATAAGGAAGATGTAAAGCGACGCTTTAAGACCGGTACAGGTAATTGAAAATGCAAGCATCGGAACCCAACTGTCATTAAGAAGACCTACCGATGAGAACATCATATATCTCGGAATGAAAAGCAAGTCGCTCGGCAAAACAAGTGCTAAAATTACAAGTCCGAAAACCAAACCGTTTCCTTTAAACTTAAATCTTGCCAAACCGTAGCCTACGAGCGTTGCACATACAACGTTGAGCAAAGCACAACATACTGTAAGACCAAGCGTTCTTAAAAATACGCTTATGCCGCCGAGTTTTGTCCAAGCCGCAGAATAGTTTGCAGTAGTTAAGTGTTTCGGAATATATGTAACGGTAGCGTCATAAAGGTCAACCGATGACATAATGGAAAGCACGATTTTTTGGAATAAAGGGAAAAGTACAACGAAGCACATACCGATAATGAATATCAAACGAACGATTGATACAACATACTTAAATGTGTACTTTTTAAGTTTTACTTTATCAATTTTTGATTCTTTTTTAGCAATAGTACTCATATTATATCACCCCTTAATCCTGATAGAATACAATCTTGTTAAGCACAGCAAATACTACTGCAAGAATTACAAGAATGATTAATGAATAACTAACCGCCATTGCCGAAGCAATATCAAATTTCATACCAATGATGTTATTGTGAATAGTTTCAACTACCGCATTGGTTGAACCGTTAAAGTTATCAACAATAGTATAAACTACCGAGAGAAGAATAAGCGGAGAAACCATTGGAAGACTGATTTTCCAGAATACTTCCCATTTTGTAGCGCCCTCAATATACGAAGCCTCGTATATTGACGGTGAAATACTTTGAAGACCAGCAATGAAGATTACTATAGACACCGCAGACATGGAAACGATTGTCGAAATTCCCGAAACGGAACCGATAATCAAATCAACCATCCAGTCAGCAACATCCATTTCCTCAAGCATCATCTGAAATGCATCGGTAACCTGAATTGCACCTGTGGAAGCGGCTGTTTCAGCAAAACGCTCGCTGCCGCCCGACATCATTTGTGATGCAAGCGCGTCGCCTGAAAGTCCTACGATAAGACCTGACGAAATAATAACAGGCATAAACATTACCGAACGGGCAAAACCTCTGCCTCGGAATTTTGCGTTTAAAACGCTCGCCATAAAGAATGCGAAAATTACAACAACAGGTACGGTTGTAAGCATACTTACCAATGAATCTAAAACAAGTTGTGCAAAACTGTTGCTTTCTATCCATATTTTAGAATAGTTTACCATACCCCAGTTGCTATAATCATATCCCATAAATCCCGATCCCTGTTTTACAGTTGCGAAACTGCACACAAAGGATACTATCAACGGGAATACAATAAATAAAACTGCGCCGATTATAAAAGGGAGGGTGAATAAGTAACCGTATCTTCTTTGTTTTACTTCAAGCGATATTTTCTTAGCCATTATTCAGCAGCCCCCTTTACCTTGAAATAATCTTGTGCCGAAACTTTAATGCCGTCGGCTTTATAATCTTTATCCGAATAGTTAACGTAGATGCCGGTTCCGTTTTCATAAGTTGTTTTGTAAACGTCGTCAGCAATTTTTTCGTGTTTAACGATTTTAAGACCGTAAACACCGTCAAGCGCTTCTGAAACATAACTGTAAGTATCAATAACCTGATCCTTAATTTCGCTGTAAACAGTTGAATACATTGAATCATAAGATGTATTTGAAAGTTTATCATACTTTGTAGCAGTAAGCTTGTAATATGCGCCTGCGCCCGATTCAATAAGTAAGAGCAAATCCTTGCGGTTGTTATTACTTAAATTGATTGGTTTATAAGTGTAATCAACATGTCCTGAAAGAACCATAGCGGTAAACGGAACGCTGTAATCGCATTTATCAAAGTGAGCAGACTCAACAGGGAGTTCGTTTACAACATCAAGCAATCCTAAATATGCCGCCTGACCTGCCGTACCCATAATGCTGTATCCGTCGTCTTTGGTAGATTGAACAAGGCTTACAAGATTTTCAAGTGTTTCCTGACGTTCCATATAAGATTCGTCATCTCTGAAGTTTGAATTGATTTCAGAGCCGATTGAACGGTAAGAAATATTGTTTATTCCGTATTCCTTGTAATCCTCCATAAAGCCTTTAAGGTTCTTAGTAAATCCGTCTTTACTGAGAACATATTTATTCAACTTTTCATCTACGATAAAATCTACAGGGCTGTATGTAGAAACAACTGAATTTTTTCCGTTTAAAGTAGAAGCACGATAATCTTTGCTCGGTTTTTCTTCTGCAACATAAGAGTTTTGGAAATCAATATCCGGATACAAGCCTATGCCTTTTTCATTAAGCGACTTATAAAGAGAAACGAGTCCGTCGTCGCCGCCTATGCCGCTTGAAATATCTATGCCGTCGTCTAACATTCCATGCTCATAACCGCCGTTACACCAGCCCGAAAGTTTAATATTCATATTATTAAAGCCGTTTTGCTGAAGTTCGGAAGCGATGTTAGCAATCTGTTCAAAAGATGTAAGTGTTTCTTTTGTGTTGTACTCAATACCGAAGAATTTTTCAACAGTATTGATAATACCTACTGTTTCAACAGTTGAATAATAATCTTTTGCAGTTGTGTTAGCGGTATCGCCGAAGAGATAGTTTGAATAATAATCAGCCATACCGGAATAAGTAGCGTTTTCACCCGATAATACGTTAAGATTAAACTTAATATCGCCTAAAAATCTTTGGAACTGATACTTGCAATATTTTGTATCTTCATCGGTATCGCCGCTTGCGGTAAACGCGTCCATTCTAACGCGTTCGTTTACTCTGAACTCAAGTTTCATTGTGTTGTGTTTGCCTGCTTCAGCGTCAAAGTTATTTGCCTCAATGCCGGCAAAAGTTTCGCCTGATTCAATAATACCGAACAAGCCGTTATAATTCTTTTCCGCAAAGTTTCCTTTGTTCTTTTTATTCTTGATACCTTTTACACAAGTACCGAATACAGGGAAGATTGCGTCGTTGTAATAAGCGGTTTTCTCATCTACAACACGTGAAGCGTCAACGCCGTACATCTGAACATAAACGGATTTATCACGAAGTTGTTCTTTATTATTATTGAATTCCATTATAGAACCTGAACCGTCAGGTAAGAAGAAGTATCCCTCTGCACTGTTGTCAAAATCCATAAGATTTGGGAAAACGGTGATGCTTTCGAGCGGATAATCCTCATTGTAATAAATCTCTTTTTCAGGGATTGTTACGCTAAGTCCCTTATCGGTAAGCGTATAGTTGATTCTAACATTAAACTCAACAGGCTCAACATCGGGAACGTCTGCGTTTTTATTATCCGATTCAAACTCCTCATCGGTATATCCGACAGAAGCAAATATGGTGTTTAAAGTCTGAACATCATCAAATGTAGTCGAGCCGCTCATATAATACCAAGGCTCGTCATTTGCTTTTTTATACGATTTCATCATCATAGCAAGAGAATCTTTATCGTAACCTGCTCTCGCCTCTTCGGTGGTAAAATCATATAAGGTGTAATAGTCGTTTAAAGTATAAGCCTCTGAACTGTCGGCTCCTAACTTTTCTATAAAAGCGTTAAATCTCTCAACAGAAAGCGCCATTGGGAATTTAATCTCGTAACCAACGTCACCTATACCGTACTGAACCGAAACGCCGTTTTCAATATCATCAATCTTAAACTGACCTTGTTCAACCGAATCTATATCAGTTGATTTTTCGTTTTCAGCACCTGTTTTATCGGTATATTGAAGAGTCAGAACCTGACCTTTATAATACTCGTCTGTTTCTGAATCGTAGTATTCAGAGGTCCATTCAAATTTTGTCTTTTTATTTACAATTTTGATATCGGTTGTATCATCATTGAAGTATAACTGTAAATCGTTATTCTCTCCGACAAGTCTGTAGTTATCGCTGTAAAGATCTGAAACAGAAGTTCCGACAGTCGGAATAAAATCAGGTCTTTCAGGGTTTTTTGATTCAATCTCGCCGCAGGAGGAAAAAGTTAATGTACTTAAAATGATGGCAGCCATCATTAAAACCGAAATAATCTTTTTAAACATAATAATTTTCCTCCTTTCTACCTTGTCGAAATTTCTTCTATAACATTGCCGACAAATGAAGCCATCTGCTGAATAAGTGCAAAGAAGAGAACTGCAAGGAATACTATAAGCAATATAACAACAACGGTGATTACAAGTTCAACTACCGCCATACCCAAGGTATAATCGTGAATACGCATATTACCAAGGAAAATGAGTAGAAATACCCAGATAAGTGCGATTGTAATAAATGTTGAATAGAAGTCACCCTCTTCAAGAACCATTACATTAGATAAAAGAATAGCAACAGGATACAAGAAGAGAATAGGCGTCAGGGAATAACAGGTTGACATATAAATTGCTTTAAGACTACCCTCGCCCGACATAAGCGAAGTTACCGCCCAGTTACAAATTGTAAACAACAGTACCGGCAGACATATTTTTGCAAATTCCGCAAGAATATTTGCGTCTTCTGCGTCAGCGTCAAATATAAATCCTGTAAATCTTGCCTGTAAAAGGCTCATAAATGATACAGCCAAAAGAATTGTAGTAGCCGCTTTAACCGAGCCTTTATTTTCACGTGTAAGTACCCAAGCGCCGTTCAACGGTCTGAATATTAACGTTTTGGCAAAACCTAATTGTGCGGAATAAGTACCTTCTTTATTACGTTCTTTCTTATTTTTCTTACGCCATTTTTTGAACAATATCCAAACTATAATTAATGCAACAATTACAACAATTGCTATTGTAAAGTAATCATTAATATACTGTTGACGTAAATATTTAAATGCTTTTGAGTAGTTTTCCTGATCTTTAATTTCTCGGAAATATTTCATAGCGGTGGAATAATCACCGTCGCGGTAATAAACCTTACCGATATTCTGTTTAGCGGCAACAGAGTTGTTATTAAGTTTTAATACTTCTTTCCAAACCTCAATCTCATCATCATAAAGGTCGAGTTCGTGAAGTTTTGAAGCCTCAATGATTTTCTCTGCATAAGCAGTCATAGAATAAGTATTAAGACAACGAAGTTCCGAATCAAGAACAAGACACTGGTTGTTTAACCATTCAAGCGCAACAGGAACATCAAGGTTACCCTCGATAAATGTTACATGGTCGTCATCGGGATCGTCTTCAACAGTACCGAATTCAAAAAGGTTAACGCCTTCTGTATTGTAGAAGAAAACTTTACCTCTTAAAGAGTCGAGTACGGCGTAATTACCGTAATCCAAAGCCTTAATGTCCACAAGTTTTGACGCACCTTCAAGCGTTGCTCTCCAAGAAGCGTCGGTATCGCCGTAAGGCAGGGCTTCTTCGTCAACGGTTTTTAATACGTCGCTACCTTTTGCATTAAGTCTTGAAACGCACTGAATTTCATCATAAGTTGTTTTATCAAAAGTGTTATTTGTAACAAAGATAAATCCTTCGTCATCAATTTCAATACCGCTGTACTCTGTAGGAACGAAGTCCTCCATATTTTCTTTTGCGGCGTCTGAACTGATTGCTCTCCAAAGAAGTTCAAAAGCATTGTATGTAACAGCCGGAGCGCCGAGGGTCTGAACAAATTCACCGTTTGAATCAAGTTCGAGAATACCCATTGTGCAGCCTTGAGAAAGTATAAATATACGTCCGTAGTTATCAACAACTACCTTTTTGGGCATAAAGTTAAAGTCATCCGGCAAAATTTCGTTTTTAATTCCGGCAACAACATACTGCTCATTAAAATTCTTATCGAGTTTAATAAGTCTGCCCGAACCTTCTTCATAAAGATTTTCGGCGACATTATAATCTGTATTGTCTACGGTAGCGCCTGTCATATCGCAGATATAAATACTACCGTCGTTTTTATCGACAAAAGTGCTTGTCACACTGCCGAATCTGTCGTTAATTGTTTTTGTTTTTCCGTTTTCAAGTTTTACGGTATGCTTAAATCTTACGATTTTTTTATTAAATGTAAAATCGGAATTAAGAATAAGAAGCATACCCTGCTCGTTTTCATCGTCGCCCGAAATATAAATAAGTCCGTCTTTTGAAACAAACATATCTTTCGGGTACATCATACCGACTGCCTTGCCCTTATCGTCTTTCAAATTTAAAAGATCAATCTTATTATCAAAATAGAAAGCGTCGGGAGCTTCAAAAGCCTCGCCGTTATTATCATAAACGTATGATTTATAAGAGGAGGCGGCACTTGCACTGTAGCCTAAAGCCACAATAAAAACAAGCAAAAAAGCTAAAATTCTTTTTTTCATTGCTTAATCCTCCCCTTTCTTAATCCTTAATACCTGATGAAGCCATTGTATCAAGAATGTTAGACTGTGCAATAATGAATACAAGCAGCGGCGGCAAAATCATAATAAGAGAGATAGCCGCAGCCGAACCGGTACGTGCAACACCGCCGGCAGCAATTTGAGAAAGAGCATACTGAAGCGGTTTTTTAGCCTCTGTAAATATAGTAGTCGTTGCCGAAATACCCCACATACTCTGAACAGAAGTCATAAGCATTGTAAGCCATGCAGGTTTTACAAGCGGCATAACAATCTGAACAAAAATACGCAATTCGGAAGCGCCGTCAATACGTGCGGCTTCAAGCAATACATTAGGAATTGACGAAGCCATAAACTGTTTCATAAGGTAAAGACCCATTGAAGCGCCGACATAAGGAATAATCATAACCCAATATGTATCAATCATTCCGAGTTTTGCCTGAATAATGTAGTTCGGAATGGCTGTAACAGCAGGAGTAAACATAAGGGATAGAACGATTATTTGAGACATTGCGTTTCTTCCGGGGAAATCACGTTTCTCAAGCACATAAGCCGCCAAGGAGGCAAAGATTATATGGAGAAATGTTGCTACAACCGTTACATATACAGTATTAAAAATGTATCTTGAAAACGGTACCCAAGAAGCACTCATAAGGGTAGAAATGCTTTTAAAGTTAGAAAGGGTTGGGTTTCTAACAATAATCGTAGGCGGATAAAGGAACAACTCATCAAGAGGTTTAAATGCGTTACAAACAACATAAATCATTGGTACAAGCATTATAAAGCCGATTACGCAAAGGAATATAAAGTTTGTAACTACACCGGCACGGCTTCGAGCCGGACCGGGATTAAATTTTTTCTTACTTGCCTTAAGTTTCTTAAGGTCAACAGTTGCGGTATTTGACGCCATATTACTGTCCCACCTTTCTTAAAGCTCTTTGAATAATCTCGTTGCAAGCAACCATCAAAGCAAACAATACGGTTGCTATAGCGCACGCATAACCCATTTCAAAACGGACTCCGCCGTAGTCCTCAATGTGGTTAAGAATAGTATGAACGGCATAGTCTGTACTCGGGTTACCGAACAATGTCGTGGTAACTGCGCCGATCGAGAACGACTGGGTAATACTCATTACCGCAGAGAACATAAGCTGCGGGAGCATACTCGGCAAAGTGATAAACCAAAGTTCCTGCCAACGGTTTCTGATACCTTCAACATAACCTGCCTCATACTGCGAATGGTCAATAGTTCTGAAACCTGCAACGTTTGACAAGAAGCCTGTACCGAGCGACATCCAGATAACAACTACCATACAAATCCAAATCATATAATCGGGATCTGTCATAAACTGAATCGGCTCGTCTATAAATCCTAAATTCATTAAAGTACCGTTTACCCAACCGTAAGCGTCGCCTGAGAAGAAGATACTGAAAATAGCGTAAGCACCGCCGGAAATAGATGGCGCATACAGTATAGTTACCATAACGGCACGGGTACGAGGACCTAACTCATTAATAAGCCAAGCGAACATAACCGACATTAAATATCCGACAGGTCCTGTAACAACCGCAAGAGTTAAGGTGTTTTTAAATGCGGTAATGAATATATCGTCGTTACCGAGTAACTGACGGTAATTGTCCAAACCGACAAAAGTAGGTGCTTCAAGCACGTTATAATAAGTAAAACTTAAAACCATAGACGCAAGTACCGGCAAAATGGTAAATGCAAAGAAAATTATACCGTAGGGAGCAATATATAAATAGCAATCCCAGTTATTTTGAAATTTCTTTTTAAGAAGTTTCCTATCGGTAGCTCTTATCTCTTTTTTAGACATAGCACTGATATCAGCCATATTTTATCTCCCTCCTATTCTTTCTCAACAATCGGTAAACCGAACTCAGAACGTTTCTTTGTGATTTCGGAATCGATTGTGTTTGCATAATCATAAAGTGTATCTTTAGCGTCTTTTTCCTGATATTTAACTTTTCTGAACGCATTGTTTATATGACGGTCAATAAAGTAACTTCCGGCAATCTGCGGAATTGCATTACCCCATGAAAGTTGTTCGTTAAGCATTTTGCTTTCTTCAGCAGTCCAAGGAAGTTTTCCGAATGCTTCGAGGTTAGCCGTATTGTAACGAGCCGACGGACCGAGAATACTCTCTATCTGATTACCGAACGAAGCCTGAGTATCGGTAGAAGACCACCATTTAAGGAACTTCCAAGAAAGATCATAGTTAATGCAATCTTTCAAAATCAACGAACAGTTTACGGTAAGCGCTGTTGAATGATCTATATATTCTTTACCGTTTTCATCGGTGCTCTTTGTACCCGGAATAAGCGTATAACCCCATCTTCCGTTAATTTCAGGAGCAGATACCGCCAATGTATTATACATTGTGTAGTCATCTATACCGAGCGGCATTTCACCTGTTCTGAAACGGTTCTTAAAGTCATAAGTCAACGGTAAATCATAATTTACATAGAAATTAGTCCATTGTTTAAACGCCTTAATGGCTGTATCGGTCTGCAAAGCCGTAGATTTGCGGTCATCGGTGTAAAGATTTCCGCCCTTTTGAACAAGCATTGCATAGAATATATTTGTACCGCCGTTTATAACCATAGTATTGGTACCGCCGTTAACATAAATAGTACTTGTCGGCATACCAAACTCAAGATTCTTTTTATTTAAGGCTGTAATGGTTGAAATAAGTTCATCCCATGTTTTAGGTATTTCTATTCCCTCGGCAGCCAAAATATCCGAACGGTAGAACATAACGTTATAAGACTGTTTTTCAGGCAAAGCGTAAAGTCCTGTATCTTCCTCTTTACCGTCGCCTTTACGGTCGAAATAGAAAGGAGTCATTGCCTCCGGTAAGAATCTACCGAGAACTTCATCATAAGAAACATCCCAAGCAGAACCCTGTGTTCCCTTATCGTCCTTAAAGTTTTTAAGGTCGTAAACCGCATTACGGAGCGCATAGTTTACAGGCTCTGTAGGCGCTTGGTCAATAGCAACGTCAGGACCTATGCCTGCAACAACGGCAGAAAGAAGCGCGCCCATATTTACGAGTTCCAAATTAACCTTATTGCCTGTTTCGGCAGTATAGGAACTGTTGATAAGTTGACGGAGAACCTGGAACTGGTCACGGCCGCCTGCCATCCAAACTGTAATAGTATTATCATCATTAGCGTCGATTTCGGAGTCATTACCGATTGCATTGTAATCAACAACAAACGATGAAATAAATCTGTTGATGCCGTAAAGCATATTTTTAAAGAAACCTGCTTCGGCGTCTTTAATTTCGGCGTCCGGAGCCGAAAGAGAAATATAGTCAATTTCAAGCGGCACATACGAAGCCGTATTCAACCAAGTACCGAGTGAACCTATATTTGATTTAAAATATGAAAGTTCCTTACCGATAGTGTCACAGTCTTCATACATATCTGTCATTTGGCGGATAAGTGTATTAAGAGATGAAAGACCTGAACTGCTTTCGCCTGTATATTCTGTGATACCGTCGACGATTGACTGCAAGTCATCAGCGCATTTTCCTAATTTTTCGATATCTTCAGGAATAAGTTCATCAAGCTGATAGTCACGGTTTGTATCGGGGTCTGTACCTGTAATCTTAATAATCTTACGATAAATCTCATTGATTTCAGTAAGAGCGTCGTTTGTCATATTAAGGAATTTACCCATTTGAGAAAGAGTACATTCCAAAGTAATTGTATCGCCGGGTTTTAAGTAAACCAAACAAGTACTGCCGTCTTGCTTTTGCGGTGAATAAATCATCCAATCTCTTGTATATCCGAATTCAAGAGTATTCGCTTCAACAAAAGGAACTTTTCCGTTTATATAAAGTTTTCTCGGAGAACGCATACCGTCGTTTACGTTCTGACGGTATTTGAAGTTGAGAGAATAAAGACCTTCTTTAATATCATCACCGACAGACCATGTAACCGATTGCTGCATATATTCCCAGTTTGTACCGCCAAGCATATTTACAGACTGCTTGTAAGCAGAAGTTTCTCTGTCGCCCGAAGAAGTTGAAGCAGTAGATACGTCAACCGAAGGATAAAGTGTTTTATCGGATTTTACAAGTGCATGTTCAGCTTCGATAAAACATTCTTCACCGTCATACTTTTCAGCATTTTGATACTGCTTTATATATGTATCATAATCAACGATTTCTTCCAAAGGAACAATTTCAATACTGCCGATAACCATAGGCTCTTTAACGCCATTTAATGAAATTGTATTTACACCCTTTTTAAAGAAGAAGTTAAGAGGGCCGTCATTGTAACCGAGATAATCAACTACATAAGAACTCTTCCAAGTAAGAACTTCTTTTTGTTCAGGACGAAGTTGATTTCCTAAATAGTCGGTTTTAAAGCCCTCCGTTCCGTCGTCGTTCTTCACAAGACTGTCAACAAAACTTCTTACGAAATTACATTCAGCCGCATTTGAAAACGGAGTAACGCCGTTAATCATTAATTCTCTTACAATATTGATATCCTTGCTTGCAACGGTATGATAATTAAAAATAATGTTATATTTTCCGGCTTCTTTTAAACTGAATTTAAAAGTAACCTCATCATCTTCACCCGTATAAACGACTTCTTTATAATTCTCGCCGTTTTGGGCAGGATAAGAACTTCCGTTTTCAACGCTTACGCCACTTGTCTTTTTAACAAGGTTTGCAGCGCCGATAACAATATGTTCTTTACCGTCTTGAACATCAGCATTAGCGCTTAAATACTCGTCGTAAGAATTCAGTTCGTTGTAAGTAACCTTACCCGAAGCCGCAGCGCTGTTCTGATTTTTTTCATAACCGGATTGTTCCGCCATTGCAATAACCGGACTTGTTTCCGCAGCTGCGCCGATACTTAAAGCAGAAAACGCAATAAGCGCCGATAAAACAATTGAAAAAACTCTTGTCATCACTAATTCTCCTAATCAATTTTTTATCCTGATTTTCACAGGATTCTCTCTCCTAAACACTCTATTTGTATTCATTTTGTAAACAAAATATGAACAAGCCGTCATTAAGCACTCTGCTTTTAGCACAATGCACATAAGAACCAATATGAATTTGTATAAAATGCACAATCAAATAGAGATATTTATTCAATGCTACCTAATGTTATCACATAAATATGCCTATTTCTTGTTAAATAGTGATATTTTTTTGTTAAAACTTACTTATAAATCAGATTTTAAAATTTAATCCTTAACAACGATTTAATAAACTATTAATATTTATAAATACAAAAAGTTCAAAATTTAATAAAATATTAGTGATTTTTGTCACAATTTGAAATTACTTATGCCTTTTTTGCTTAATGAATTTTTTTCGTTTATGCAATTTGCACAAATAAATTTATGATATTTATATCAAACACCAAAAAATCGTCGCTGTTTGTCGCATTTGAATCAAGATATTGACAAATTATAATCATTGATATATAATGATTGATATATAACATAAATTATGCAAGGAGTGATGTTTTTTTGCCGCCGAAACCGAAAGTTACAAAAGAGAGTATTGTAAACGCCGCTTTTGAAATTTTAAGAAAAGAAGGTATAGACAAAATCAATGCCAGAGCCGTCTGCGAAAGGCTCAACTGTTCTACCCAGCCGATTTTTTGGCATTTTAAGAATATGGAAGAACTTAAAGACGCAACAATAAGAAAAGCAAAGGATTTGTATAATGAATATATACAAACTGCGCTAAAAGAACCGCTTCCTTTTAAAGCGGCGGGGCTTGCTTATATAAAATTTGCAAAAGATGAGCCTTTACTTTTCTCTTTATTATTTATGAAAGACAACCATAATATCAATCCCGGCGGAACGGAATACGATGAAAACTATAACGAAGTTTTATCGGCTGCCGAAAGTTCTTCGGGACTTTCTCAAAAAAATACAAAAATACTGTATTTTCACCTTTGGATTTATGTTCACGGAATTGCAACGCTGATTGCCACCAAGACAGAAATTTTTACCGACGAACAAATCAGCAGTATGCTGACGGCGGCTTATCAGGCGTTTACCGAAAAATACAACGCGGAGGAAAATTAAATGAATATTATTGAAATAAAAAACTTAAAAAAGCATTTTAAAGATGTAAAAGCGGTTGACGATATTTCTTTTAGAGTTGAAGAGGGCGAACTTTTCGCGTTTTTGGGGCTGAACGGCGCAGGAAAAAGCACCACCATTTCAATTATCTGCGGATTGCTCGAAAAAGACGGCGGCGAAGTGCTGATAAACGGCAAAAACATTGATACAGACAGCGATAAAATAAAATCCGATATAGGCATAGTTTTTCAAAATACGGTTCTTGATAAAGTGCTTTCGGCAAGGCAAAATTTAAAAACCCGAGCCGCGCTTTACGGAATAAGCGGAAAAGCCTTTGAAAAACGCCTTTGCGAACTTGATAAAATGCTCGAACTTTCCGATATTTTAGACCGACCTATCGGGAAACTTTCAGGCGGTCAGAAACGCAGAATTGATGTTGCAAGAGCGTTGCTTGCAAAACCGAAAATTTTAATTCTTGACGAGCCGACAACAGGCCTTGACCCACAGTCAAGAATAATGGTGTGGCAGGTTATTGAAAATTTAAGAAAAACCGACGGACTTACCGTTTTTCTTACGACTCATTATATGGAAGAAGCCGCCGAGGCTGATTACGTTGTTATACTCGACAGCGGAAAAATAGCGGCGTCGGGTACGCCGAACGACCTTAAAAACGAGTTTTCCGGCGACTATATTAAATTGTATAACGCTGACGAAAATTTACTAAAATCGCATAATATTGATTACACAAACGAAAACGGTTACTTAAAAATCACCGTTAAAGACACCGCCGCCGCAAAGCAAATGATTATTGAAAACGCCGATATTTTTGACGATTTTGAAATTGTAAAAGGAAAAATGGACGACGTGTTCCTGAACGCAACGGGGAAACACGCAAAGGAGGCAGAATAAATGAACACCGCAGTAAGATATTTTGCAAAACGCAATATTAATTTGTTTTTCAAAGATAAAGGCACATTTTTTGCGTCGCTGATTACTCCGATTATTCTGTTTGTACTTTATATTTCATTTTTAAAAAATGTTTATGTTCAGTCGATTGAATCGGTAATACCGAAAGGTATCACCAACATCGACGACCTGATAAATTCATTCGCCTCCTCTCAACTTATATCATCAATACTTGCGGTAAGTTGCGTTACGGTTGCTTTTTGTTCTAACATTATTATGGCGCAGGACAAAATCACAGGAGCGAGAAACGATTTGCTTGTAACTCCGATAAAACCGTCGCAATTAGCGCTCGGCTATTACCTTGCAAACGTTGCTACTACTATGATAGTCGGCTTTATCGCCGCCGCTGTGGGATTTGTTTATATAGCAATCATCGGCTGGTATTTTTCGTTTACCGATGTGGTGCTGATTCTTCTGGACGTGGTGCTTACGGTGCTTTTCGGCACGGCGGCAGCGGCGCTTGTCGACTCGTTTATCTCAACTCAAGGCGGTATCGGAGCGGTTTCAACCATTATCAGTTCACTTTACGGATTTTTGTGCGGCGCTTATATGCCGATTTCACAGATGGGTGAAAGTTTCAGAGATTTTGTAATGTTTATACCCGGCACTTATGCCACAGGACTTTTCAGAAATCATTATATGAATTCGGTTTTATCCGAATTTTCAAAAAAACTGCCCGACGAAGCGATAACCGCAATACGTGACAGTTTTGATATGAATATGTACTTTTTTGATGAAAAAGTCAGTATTCCGACTATGTATTTAATAGTAATAATTTCAATTGTTATACTGTTAGCGACTTATATACTTGTCACAAAACTCCGAAAAGAAAAATAAACTTTATTAATAAGGAAAAACAGCGTTTACCGAAGAATTTCGGTAAACGCTGTTTTTTATTCTGTTTTTTTATTGTTTTTCCTGTATTCAAGAAAACTTTCAAGTATCATAACCGCAGCGACTGCGTCGACTATATTTTTTCGCTTTTTGCCCCTTACATTTGTAACATTAAGCGCATTATGCGACATAACCGTGGTACATCTTTCATCCCAAAGTTCGGTTTTAACGCCAGACTTTTCTTCAATAATACCTGCAATGCGCTTGCACTCTTGCGCTCTTTCTCCGGCGCTTCCGTCCATATTAAGCGGATAGCCGACAACAACAAGTTCGGCGCTTAACTCTTTTACCGTTTTTACTATTTCGTCAATCAGTTTTGGTTCATATTTTTCAAATATAACCTTAACAGGCGACGCTAACATTTCAAGCGGGTCGCAAGCGGCTATTCCCGTTCTTGACAACCCCAAATCAACCGAAACAATTTTCATTTTATCACTAATCAGCAGAAGCGGTTTCTGTAATCGTTGCGGTGGTATCGGCGGCGGTTGTTATCGGTGTACCGGTTGAAAAAACGCCGTAGATATTTGTATCGGTAAGCGTTACAACAAGCAAATTATCATCGCTGAAAATGAAATCAAGTCGCTTATCGCCGAAATTATAGGTAAGTCTTGTAGGATTAACAGGACTGCCTAAACAGAAAAACAACTGGTCAACGCTCGGGACATCTTTCACATCAGGCTCGCCTAAAGAATTGATTACATCAACGCTCGGACAGTTTCCCATAGTAAAGCCGTAAGCGGAAATATTGCAAACGATTATTGCCGCGCCTGCTTTTTCATTTCCATTTACAAAGAAATACTGTTCGCCGTTATAATAAACCGAAGTCAGCGTATTGCCTTTTTGATATTTATACATATCCTCTTTCTCGCCGATAGCGGTAACAATTTGCGTATTGTCATAAGGCGATGTTTCGGTTACAACTTTTGTTGTGCCTTTTTTCTTTACCACTTTTGAAGTAGCAGTAATTGTCCAAGGTCTGACAATATCAAAAAAGTATTCTTTAACTTCTTCAATTCCTGTTCCGAGCGCAAAAACCGCGCCGTCAACTTTACCTTTTGCAACCTGTGCCGCTACCTCTTCTTTTGTGGCTATAACGCTTCGTTGTGAGGTTGTGGGAATTACAATATTCTCTTCATCTTCGCTTTTAAACCAATTACAAGCGCCTAAAGACAACAAAACAACCGTACATAAAACAATGCTTAACAGTTTTTTCATTGAAATCAACTCCTTAAAATTACCTTTTATATCCTGTAAACTGTTTAAACAGATTATCTCTTATTTTCCAAAGTTTTTCAGATAAATCAACATAATAAGTATGCGGATTTTCAAAACGCTGAACCTCGTCCCAGATAGTTTCAACCTGCTCTTCGCAATACTCTCGGATATTCCCAACAGACGGGCAGTCATAAACCAATTCGCCCTTGTCAAAAACTTTTACGAAAAGTTCTCTTGCAATGAAATTCTCAACCGTTTTTCTTTTCCATGTATGGTCGGGGTCAAAAATTTCAAGTTCTTTTGTTTCATCAATTTCTTCATCAAAAAGCGCAACCATATCGGCAATCGCCTTGCCGCTGTCAGAATCAAAAAGACGGTAGATTTTCTTATTGCAAGGCAACGTTATTTTTCCCACATTATCCGAAAAATTAACTCTCGGCACAAATTCGCCGTTATCGTCGCAAAGCGCAGTCAACTTATAAACTCCGCCGAAAACAGGGTCGGAAGCCGAGGTTATCAATCTCTCGCCTACGCAGAAGCAGTCAACCTTTGCCCCTTCTATAATCAAATCCCTGATAATATACTCGTCCAAAGCGTTTGAAGCAATAATCATACAATCGGGATAACCTGCCTCGTCAAGCATTTTTCTCGCTTTTTTTGAAAGATAAGTGATGTCGCCGCTGTCAATACGAATGGCTTTAGGTCTGCACCCTATCGGCTTTAAAACGTCGTCAAAACATTTTATCGCATTTATAACGCCTGATTTAAGCGTATTATAAGTATCCACCAGCAAACAGCAGTTATCGGGATACTGTTTTGCATAAGCGCAAAAAGCGTCATACTCGCTGTTAAAAACCTGCACCCAAGCATGAGTCATAGTATCTAAAACAGGTATGCCGTATTCTCTGTCGGCATAAGTACATGAACTGCCGACGCAACCGCCGATAAATGCCGCTCTCGCTCCGTTAGCAGCAGCGTCGACGCCGTGAGCGCGACGTACGCCGAACTCCAGCACTTCCCTGCCTTGAGCCGCACGTGAAATGCGATTTGCTTTTGTGGCTATCAACGTTTGGTGGTTTATTGAAATAAGCAAAAGCGTTTCAATCAAAGTTGCCTGAATAATAGGGCCTACAACTTTTACAATAGGCTCTTTTGCAAAAACCGGAGTGCCCTCGGGAATTGCGTAAACATCACATTCAAATTTAAAATTTTTAAGATAATCCAAAAAGCCTTCGGAAAGATTGTGTTTTGAGCGAAGATAATCAATATCTTCATCTGAAAATTTTAAGTTTTTAATATAATTAATTGCGCTTTCAAGTCCTGCGCAAACAGCAAAACCGCCGTTGTCCGGCACACGTCTGAAGAAAAGGTCAAAACAACCTTTTTTATTCTCAAGTCCCGCCTCAAAATATCCGTTTGCCATAGTAAAGCAGTTATAATCATTAAGCATAGAAAGCCTTTCATTACCTATTGACACCAAAAAGCACCCCATTTAAAGATTTATATAAAATATTGTAGCACATTTTAAAAAAATATTCAACCATTATTAAACGCATTAATTAAAGGCAAAATTTAAAAAAATTAATAACAAACAATTAACATTATTTATTTTATATTTTGCATATTGAAAAAGCAACCTTATTTATGGTATACTAATAAAAAATTTATTTTTTCACTCAAAAAGGGGTAAAAATTTATGCTTATCAGAGAAATGCAGGATAAAATTTTAGAATTAAAAAAAGAAAAAGACTTTTGCATACTTGCTCATTCTTATGTAGCAAGAGAAATTATAGAGATTGCCGATATTACGGGCGACTCGTTTGCTTTGGCGCAAAAGGCTATGGAAGTTCCGCAGAAAAACCTTTTAATGTGCGGCGTGCGTTTTATGGCTGAAACCGCAAAAATTCTTTCTCCCGAAAAAACCGTTTATCTTGCGAACTCCATTGCAGGCTGCCCTATGGCTGAACAACTTGATTACGACCTTTTAAAAGGGCTTAAAGAAATGTACCCTGATTATACGGTTGCGGCTTACATTAATACAACCGCCGAACTTAAAACGCTTTGCGATGTTTGCGTTACTTCTTCATCAGCGGTAAAAATCATTAAAAAACTTGATAACGATAAAATTTTGTTTATACCCGACTGCAATTTGGGCGACTATATTTCAAAAATGCTTCCCGAAAAAGAAATTAAACTTGTAAAGGGCGGTTGTCCTACACATGCGAGAGTTTCGGAAAGAGAGGCTAAACGCGCTAAAGAGGAACACCCGAATGCAAAAATGCTCGTTCACCCCGAATGTGTTCCTGCGGTTGTAAAACTTGCCGATTACGTAGGCTCAACCTCGGGTATTATGGATTATGCGGTAAACAGCGACGCAAAAGAATTTATTATAGGTACGGAAACCTCTATCGAAGAGCATCTTAAATATATGTGTCCCGATAAAAAATTCTATCCAATGCACAAGGATTTAGTTTGTCATAATATGAAAGCGATAACCCTGCCCGACGTTTATAACTGTCTTTTAGGCGAGGGCGGCGAAGAAATGGTTATGTCGGACGAGATGATTAAAAACGCAAGAAAACCTATAGATGAGATGATAAGACTTGGATAATAAAAAAGCATTAATAGCAATGAGCGGCGGCGTTGATTCCTCCGTAGCCGCCTGCCTTATGGTACAGCAAGGATACGACTGCATCGGCGCTACGATGAAACTTTATGATAACGACGACATCGCTTTTGAAACCGCCGAGCAGACCTGCTGTACTCTTTCGGATATTGAGGACGCACGTTCTGTCGCAATGCGGCTGGAATTCCCCTATTATGTTTTTAATTTCAAATCGGATTTCGGCGAAAAGGTAATTGATAATTTTGTCGACTGCTACCTTTGCGGAAAGACTCCAAACCCCTGTATTGAATGTAACCGCAATTTAAAATTCAAAAAATTAATGCAGCGCGCTATGGAACTGGGTATTGACTATGTTGTAACCGGTCATTATGTAAAGCGTGAATTTGACGAAAATACGGGCAGATACATTTTAAAGAAAGCGGCGGATGACTCAAAAGACCAGTCTTATGTACTTTATTCGCTGACTCAAGATGAATTAAAACATACTTTGTTCCCATTAGGCGAACTTACAAAACCCGAAATCAGAGAAATTGCCAAAAATCAAGGCTTTTTAAACGCAAATAAAAAGGAAAGTCAGGATATTTGCTTTGTGCCTGACGGAGATTACGCTTCTTTTATTGAAAAGCGATTGGGCAAACCTGCGAAAAAAGGCAATTTTGTTGATAAAAACGGCAAAATTTTAGGCGAGCATCAGGGAATTATTCGTTACACTATCGGTCAGCGAAAAGGACTTGGTATTGCGCTCGGCAAGCCCGCTTTCGTTACCGAAATACGTCCGGAAACAGACGAGGTGGTACTCGGCGAGCCTGAAGATTTGTTAAAGACAAAATTAGTTGCCGATAATATTAATCTTATTTCGGTTGAGCATCTTTATGAGCCTACAAAACTTAAAGCCAAAATAAGATATTCAAAAAAAGAACAGCCTGCGGTTGCTTTTGAGAAAGACGGCAAACTTTTTGTAGAATTTGACGAGCCGCAAAGAGCAATTACCAAAGGTCAGGCGGTTGTACTTTATGACGGTGATTTAGTTGTCGGCGGCGGCACAATAATAGATTACGAATGATACTAAAAATATCTTTTGAAATTTAATTTGAAATTTGATTTGAAATTTGATTTGAAATTTAATTTAAAAATTTAAAAATTCTAAAAAATATTGAAACTTTTCAAAAACTCTTTTACGCTATATAAGTGAACGGGAGTTTTATCCCCGTTAAAAACATATTTTTAATAACTTCAAGGAGTTGATATTATGAAAAAAATAATATGTATTATGCTGTCCGTACTTCTTTTATCTTCGGCTTTTCCGTTTGTTGCCGCCTTTGCCGAAAGCGAAAAAAAACAGATCAGCGATTATGAACAAAATTATAATGTTTTTTACCACTATGACAAAGCAACAAAAACGCTTACCTTAAGCGGTGAAGGCGCTTATGAAACAGAATATGATTCTAATGAAGGCGGAATAAAATTTGAGCCATTTTATCTATTTTCCAACTACAAGAACACTGCTGAAAAAATTGTAGTCGAAGAAGGCGTCACAAAAATAGCCGGTGCTTCCTTTGCTTATTTTAAAAACTTAAAATCGGTTAAATTGCCGAGTACATTAAAAGAAATAGAGCCGTACGCTTTTTACGAGTGTTATAAGTTAAGCAATATCAATTTGCCCTATTCACTTGAAAAAATCGGCTACGAAGCATTCAGAAGCTGCCGTAAATTAACACTTCTGAATATTCCGAAAGATGTAAGTTCAATAGGTCGTAATTTTATATTGGATACGCCTACATTGAAAACACTTACCGTCGATGAAGAAAACAAAACATATACCGCAAAAAATAATGTGCTTTATAACAAAGATAAAACTTCTTTGATTGCGTCGGCGGCAAAAAACACAAGTGTCACAATACCTAAAACTGTTACTAATATACAGGACTTTGCTTTTGCGCTGTCGAATATTAAAAAAATTATTATTCCGAAAACAGTTAAAGATTTAGGTGCGGCAACCTTTTATAAATCTAAAATCCAAACAATAACCTTTGAAAAAGGTACAAATTTGGATGAAATAAAAGGTTATTACAAATATTACGGCGACGAAATGGCTGAATGTTACGGTATGTTTGAAGATTGCGTTTATCTTAAAAAACTTACTATTCCGAATTCTGTAAAAACCATCGATAAACCGACAATATCAGGTTGTAAGAGTCTTGAATATCTTTATATCGGAAAAAATGTAAAGATTTTCGGCTATGATATGAAAAATGAATTATATGCTTGCAAATCTTTAAAAACAATTAAAGTTCATAAAGATAATAAGAATTTTTACACGTTAAACGGCTCGCTTTATTCAAAGAGAAAATCCGGTAAGTCAACAGTCAGAACACTTATATTCGTTCCCGTTAATAAGAAAAGCATAAATATACCGAAAAATATTAGTACAATAGGTAGTTTTGCTTTCGCCAACGGCAAGATTGAAAAGGTTTTAATACCCAAAAATATTACCGAAATAGAAAACGGTGCGTTTTATAACTGCCAAAAACTTTCAACTATCCGCTTTGAAAAAGGAAGTAAATTAAAAACCTTATATACCAATACTTTCGAAGAGTATTACGGTTTATGTTGCTATAAAAAGCCGGAACCCAATAATTTCGCAATTTTTAATAACTGCAAAAAACTTAAAAAAGTAGTTTTCCCGAATTCACTTAAAGCGACACAAGCACCTTTGTTTGAAAACTGCCCGTCATTGAAGTCAGTATACTTTGGAAAAAATCTAACTGAAGATGAATTATCATCAGGATACGATAATTATTTCGGATATGTTTTCAAAAACTGCAAAGCGCTTGAAAAGGTAAACATTTCGGCTGAAAATAAAAATTATAAATCAGTCGACGGAGTGGTTTATAATAAAAACACCACTGCTTTACTGTATTATCCTCAAGGCAAAAAAGGTAAAACCTACAGCGTTCCGAAAACAGTAAAAAGTATTCCTTATAAAGCTGTTTACTATCCGAAATATCTTAAAACCCTTAAAGTTTTAAACACTTCCAAAACATTAAAAACCAATATGTTTGCTCCGAAATCTTTCAGCCAAAATGTCACATTGTTAGTTAAGAGAAATTCGGCGGCACACAAAGAATTAAAAAATCTTAAAAAGAAAAATAGTAAGATTAAATACAAATTCTATTAATTATCAAAGCAAAACAGGGCGTAAATGCCCTGTTTTTTGCGTTTTTTGCACATTTTTATCAATACTCGGCTGATTTTGCTATACTCTTTTATAGAAAATCTAAAAAAATATGATTTTTTCTAAAAAAAAGGTAGACTAACAAGAATATTTTTGATATAATGTGTTCAGGTCTGCTATGATAGAGAAATTGCAGATTATAAGTCGTAAGACTTTTTAAAATTATAGGAGGTATATACCAATGAGCAAAAAATTTGTTTACTTGTTCTCGGAAGGTAACGCAACAATGCGTGAACTTCTCGGCGGTAAGGGCGCTAACCTTGCTGAAATGACAAACATCGGTCTTCCTGTTCCGCAGGGCTTTACTGTTACAACAGAGGCTTGCACACAGTATTATGAAGACGGCAGAAAAATCAATGATGAAATCCAGGCACAGATTATGGAGTACATCGACAAAATGGAAGGCATCACCGGTATGAAATTCGGCGATAAGGAGAATCCGCTCCTCGTTTCCGTTCGTTCAGGTGCTCGTGCTTCTATGCCGGGTATGATGGATACTATTCTTAACCTCGGTCTTAACGAAGAAGTTGTTGAGGTTATGGCTAAAAAGTCTAACAATCCTCGTTGGGCTTGGGACTGCTACAGAAGATTCATTCAGATGTATTCTGACGTAGTTATGGAAGTTGGTAAGAAATATTTTGAACAACTTATCGACGAAATGAAAGAAGCTAAAGGCGTAACACAGGATATCGAACTTACTGCTGAAGACCTTAAAACTCTTGCAGGTCAGTTCAAAGCCGAGTACAAATCAAAAATCGGTAAAGACTTCCCGTCTGATCCTAAAGAGCAGTTAATGGGCGCTGTTGAAGCTGTATTCCGTTCATGGGACAACCCACGTGCTAACGTTTACCGTCGTGATAACGATATTCCTTATTCATGGGGTACCGCTGTTAACGTACAGATGATGGCATTCGGTAATATGGGCGACGATTGCGGTACAGGTGTTGCATTTACTCGTGACCCTGCTACAGGCGAACCCGGTCTTATGGGTGAGTTCCTTGTAAACGCTCAGGGTGAAGACGTTGTTGCAGGTGTTCGTACACCAATGCCTATCGCTGAAATGGCTGAAAAATTCCCTGAAGCATTTGCTCAGTTTAAAGAAGTTTGCGCAACTTTGGAAGACCACTACAGAGATATGCAGGATATGGAATTTACCGTTCAGGCCGGTAAACTTTATATGCTCCAGACAAGAAACGGTAAGAGAACTGCAAAAGCCGCTCTTAAAATCGCTTGTGACCTCGTTGACGAAGGTATGATTGATAAGAAACAGGCTGTTGCTATGATCGATCCTCGTAACCTTGATACTCTTCTCCATCCGCAGTTTGATGCAAAAGCATTAAAAGCTGCTACACCTGCAGGTAAAGGTTTGGGCGCTTCTCCGGGTGCTGCTTGCGGTAAAATCGTATTTACTGCCGAAGACGCTGAAGAATGGAATGCAAGAGGCGAAAAGGTTGTTCTCGTTCGTCTTGAAACTTCACCTGAAGATATTACAGGTATGAAGGCTTCTCAGGGTATCCTCACCGTTCGCGGCGGTATGACTTCTCACGCAGCAGTTGTTGCTCGTGGTATGGGTACTTGCTGTGTATCAGGTTGCGGCGACATCGCTATGGATGAAGAAAACAAGAAATTCACTCTCGCAGGCAAAACATATCACGAAGGCGACTACATTTCAATCGACGGTTCAACAGGTAACATCTATGACGGTATTATCCCGACTGTTGACGCTGAAATCGCAGGCGAATTCGGTAGAATTATGGAATGGGCTGACGAGTTCAGAACTCTTAAAGTTCGTACAAACGCTGACACTCCTGCTGACGCTAAGAAAGCAAGAGAACTCGGCGCTGAAGGTATCGGTCTTTGCCGTACAGAGCATATGTTCTTTGAGGCTGACAGAATCGCCGCATTCAGAGAAATGATTTGCGCTGACACTGTTGAAGAAAGAGAAGCTGCTCTTGAAAAGATTCTTCCTTATCAGCAGGGCGACTTTGAAAAACTTTATGAAGCACTTGAAGGTAACCCGGTTACTATCCGTTTCCTCGATCCTCCGCTTCATGAGTTCGTTCCTACAGAAGAGGCTGACATTGAACTTTTGGCTAAAGCACAGGGCAAAACTGTTGAAGAAATCAAGAATATTATTGCAAGCTTACACGAATTCAACCCAATGATGGGTCATCGTGGATGCCGTCTTGCAGTAACATATCCTGAAATCGCTAAAATGCAGACAGCCGCTGTTATCCGTGCCGCTATCAACGTTAAGAAAGCACATCCGGATTGGACAGTTGAACCTGAAATTATGATTCCGCTCGTAGGCGACGTTAAAGAACTTAAATATGTTAAGAACGTTGTTGTTGAAACTGCTGACGCTGAAATCGCTAAAGCAGGCACAGACCTTAAATACGAAGTTGGTACAATGATTGAGATTCCGAGAGCTGCTTTAACAGCTGACGAAATCGCTAAAGAGGCTGACTTCTTCTGCTTCGGTACTAACGACTTAACTCAGATGACATTCGGCTTCAGCCGTGATGACGCAGGCAAGTTCTTGGAAGCATACTATGACAGAAAAATCTATGAGAACGATCCGTTTGCTAAACTCGACCAGACAGGCGTTGGCAAATTGATGGAAATGGCTATTACACTCGGCAAACCGGTTAATCCGAAACTCCACTGCGGTATCTGCGGTGAGCACGGCGGCGACCCTGTATCTGTTGAGTTCTGCCATAAAATCGGTCTTGACTATGTATCATGTTCACCGTTCCGTGTTCCGATTGCTCGCCTTGCCGCTGCACAGGCTGCTATAAAGTCTGGCAAGTAATTCCGGCTTACTTTAACTTCGCAGAATTTACGCTCACCGAAAAGGATGCTAAGGAGTATAAATACTCCAAATCCACCAAACAACGTGTGCATAAATGGAAAGATATTAAAGTAAAACTATATATCTAAAACGACTCCTCGATTACAGAAATGTAACCGGGGAGTTTTTTTGTTTTATCATTGAAGTTTCTGTCGAAAGATGTTATAATAATAAAAATTACAATAAAGGAGATGAATGATTTTGAATTTCAAAAAAGAAAATCAAAAATCTCCAGATCTATCAATACAGTATGTTGGCAGAATTAAAAAAATTTTTGATCAAAAAAACTGGCCAATTGAAGAAAGTTTCGATGACGATGTTTTTGAAAACTTTTGCAAAATGTTAGAAGGGTTAGAACCAGAACAACGCGATTTAGTTTTAAACTTGACAGAAAATTTTTTATGGGTGCAAGAATATACTTATATTAAACACTTCTCTAATGCTTTCGATTCTTTTATAACATCACACAATTTTTCGAGAGGAAAAAAGATTTGTATTTGCCCACTTTTGCCAGAGGAAGATTTTGGCAAATCAAAAAGTTCTGTTTTTTTGCTTTATTCTGTGAAATCAAGGTTGTCTGTGATACAAAGAAAATATTCTGATTTTTTTATAACATATGTTGATTTGCCTAATGCTGTAAATCTTGAAATGATAAAAGAAGATTATACGCTATGCTTAATCGATGACTTTATTGGCACTGGCGAAACCGTAGAACGTTCCACTAAGTATTTTTTAGACCGAGATATATCAAAAGATATGATAGCTATCATATCTTTAGTAGGTATGAAAACGGGTTTAACTGAATTAAATAAAAGCGATTATAGTACATATACTGATATTATCTGCGACAAAGGAATCTCTTCCAATGGTGATATGAGACAAGTTGAATTAATGAAAAGTATAGAACAAAATATACATGTATCTGATATTAATAAATTTGGATATAAAGGATCCGAAGCACTAGTAAGAATGAAGCGCACACCTAACAATACATTCCCTATTTATTGGTTGCGAAACAAGAAAAATCAATTCGCACCATTTCCGAGGTGAACTTATGCTTTCAAATGAAATATTATTATTGAAAATTATAGATGCTAATGGTAGAATCTCTTTATTAAAAGAAAGAGGTTTATCACATTCTCAAGTGGCAATTCTTATGAAGAACCAAGAAGACTTGGGGAATATTGTTATTTCAGAAAAAGGTGTTAGCTTAACAAGTAATGGTAAAAACTTTTTGAAAGATAATATGTCAAAAGTAGTTCCGAGGGAAAAAGATCAATGGATTTTGCCACAAGAACATTTATATAGAGAACCTATTGACGCAAATAAGGTGATATTACCTAATCGTAAAAAGATATAAACTCTTGCAGATCACATCAGAACGTATTCTTCGAATACAGATTGGCGAGTCGTCAATCATTTAAGAACCGGCTTTCAAGCCTGGCATAGAGTTTTAATTTCCGCTAGAAGCGAAACTTAAAACTCTATGCATCTTCGCAACGTGTTGCTCGAGCACACAACTCATTTATGAGCGGTCATAAATGAGTTGTGTGAGAAATTTTTAGTGATGTGGTCTGCAAGTTTTTTATAAAGAAAGGAGTGAGAAATATGAAGTGGGAACTTGTTGAAAAAAACATTAAAAAAGAATGCAAAGCCAATCATAAAAGTTCTGATTACATCAATAAATATATTGCATACTGTAAAAAACTATTTGACAATAACCTACCAATTATTTCTTCTCCAGAGCATTTTGCTTTACTTGTCGGATTAGAATACCAATATGTATGCAATATGGCTTACGCGTCTAATCAATTTTATCGTCACTTTTCCATCCCAAAAAGCAATGGTAAACCTCGAGAAATAGATGAGCCCTTGCCAGATTTAAAATATGTTCAGTCTTGGATTTTGAAAAATATACTTGAGAAATGTCAAATTAGCGATTACGCAAAGGCATATTTAAAAGGTCGCACATTAAAACATAATGCAAAATTTCATAAAGCACAAAAAGTTGTTGTAACAATGGATATAAAAGACTTCTTTCCTTCTATATCTATCAACGATGTTATATATATATATTTGAGAAAATGGGATATTTTCACGATGTTGCTTGTTTTTTAGGGTATTTATGTTGCTTAAACTATTCATTGCCTCAGGGTGCACCTACTAGCCCATACATTTCTAATCTTAGAATGATTAATTTAGATAACGATATTAGTCAATACACTTCTCAAAGCAAAATAAGATATACCCGATATGCTGATGATTTAACATTTTCCGGTGATTTCAATCCACATATTCTTATAAAAGATATAAGTGACTTAGTCTTTATGGATGGGTTTACAATAAACCCTCAAAAAACCAGGGTTGCTCGATGCAATGCTAGGCAAGAAGTTACAGGGATTATAGTAAACTCTCATATGCAGATTTCCAAAGAAAAGCGCAAACTTATTCGACAACAAGTTTACTATATTAAAAAATTTGGATTAGAGTCACATTTAACACATATAAATGAGATACGAGCCAACTATTTAAATCATCTTTTAGGTCAAATTAATTTTGCACTGTTCGTTAATCCTAATGACACAGAAATGAAAGAGTATTTCAATATAATTAAAGATGTGATGAAAAATCAAAGCGAATGAAAAATGTGCCTTTTACAGTACATAAAGAGCGCATTATATATGTGAACAAACTTTCCGCACATTCGCAAAAGGAAACCTCCTTTGCTACAATAAAGGCAAAGGAGGTAATTTTATGTCAAACTTTATAGAAGAATTCTATTATGGCAATCTCGACCCGCAGGCACGTAGCACCAAAGAAAATAAAACGGTGCAAAAACAAATGGAGGTATTGATGCTAAATGAGGATTTTCTAACCGAAAACTTATCGGGAGAAAATAAAAAGAAGTTCCTCGACTTTTGCAACGCGTGGGGTGTGGTCAACGGCGAATCAAATCTCGACAGTTTCATTATGGGTTTCCGTCTCGGCGCCAACTTCACTTATGATACCTTTATAAATGAAGATGCACCATTTAAAGATTTACTCAAGGAGGCGTAACAATGGAAGAATATATCTACGACGAAACTAACGGTTTATGGTACGAACGCGACGGCGACTACTATGTCCCCTGCCTAAAACTCCCCGAAACAAATGTCGGCGTATGGGGCGAACGCTATCTTACCTACATCCGCGAACACAAGAAACTGCTGCACACCAAATTAGTAATAAACGGCACCCTCTACACCCACCTCGCTGAAATCAATAATCAAGCAGAAGAAATGTTTTCTGAGCTGGTAAATCAAATGAAAACCAATGAGGGTATCACCGAACAACTAAAAGCAGAAAACCAACTCGAATGGGTCCGCCGCATGAACAACATCCGCTCCCGCGCCACAGAAATTGTGAATAAGGACTTGATTTTTAGGTAATATTTAATTCTCAATATTTCTTATTATTAGCAAGGAAGAGTAATTTATCAGATTTTCGATAAATTACTCTTCCTTTCATGTAAAAATTTCAGATCAAACTTCCAGCATGTATTCCTCTAAAGCAGCCGCAAGATGTAGCGGTAACGGAAGGATGGTTGATTGATCATATTGAATTGATAATGAGCACAAATCCTTGATGTATTTTGTCCAAACCGAAGGATCGTCCACTAGTTGAAGTTGTAAAGGATATATTTCAATCATATCTTTTTCGGCATAATCGACAAAAGGATAATTAAAACGAGATTCTTTGAGGCTGCGGTTGTACTTTGGATCGTTTGGCTTTTGCGATATTGCCCAAAACACTTTGCCGTATTTAAAAATGCCAGAAGCTGAAGAATAGTTCTCATCTTCGCGTTCGCTTGTGTAATAATCAGGAACCTCGGCATTGTTCCTTACGCGAAAAATACGAATACCGGTACCTGATAGTGAGATTGGATACGATGTTTTATTGGAACCCGCATCTATCTGATCAGGCATATAATCATTTGTTACGATGTATTCACTTATGGTCTTATCGGAAATGCCTCTCCACAATGGACGAGTGTTACCATCTGAATGAATAAGAAGAACAGCTCCTTGACTTTCAGAGTCAAAACGGTTTTTCATTTCGATAAGCTTTTGTTTGGCGGGAGAAAAGCTGGCATTCACGCATAACTGCTCGAAATCTTCATTCCAAAATAACTTTGCCATCTCCAAGCACGCTTTTCGATAACTTACATTGTTCTCTTCGAAAGCAGCACATTGGACACGGGTTCTTCCGGTTGAAAGATCGTGTGATACATAGAGCGGCATAAAACGTGCCTTTTTTCTAATGTTATGTATCTGCGTGCACACATGCATTCCGACACAAGTAACATCTTTTAACTTATATGATTTTAGCTGTTCGATATTCATTAAAGTAGTAATACCAAGCTGGCGATACAAATCATACACAGCGTGTTCTACCTTTTGATTACTAGGAGAATCTTCCTCAACAGATGCAACTACAAATTGTACTAATCTGCCAGAACGTGCAAATGCGTTTCGAATTATTAGTTTGGGGTCTCTATCATCTTTATATTCGTCAGCATCAGCACCGGGAATAATACAAATGCAGGCAACAACATCATCTGTTTCTCCAAGATATTCTTTTATCTCATCACATCTTTGAATTTTGTCATATTTATTGACTGGGATAGCAATATCGCCAATTTCTTTTTGAATGATATCGACAGATAAACATGAGTCACTATTCTGATCACCAAAATCGCACATAATCTTATTGCTGATTGCAGTTAATAAGGTCTGATGAGAAGGATTGTTTAACACTCCATACAACTCAAAACATATTTTATTTGTCTCTGTGCATGATACAACCCATTTTCTAAAATCTTCTCTTGTTTCATATTCGTTCGGTGACTTGTAGCAATCAAGTCTCTGCCTGGTGGAAATTCTATCAGGTACATTGGGCTTATCTACAATATCTCCCAAAAGTGTAAAAATCTCTTCATATGATTCTGCTTTGTCTTTGACAGGAACGCCGGTACCAATATAGGATTTCGCAAACCCATCCATACCATTTGTGTAAGGAAGCATATAGTTATTATTTCCACTCTCAATAATATCCCATAAATCATCGACTACTGGGAGGAGTTCGTATCCGTATAGGTTATAGCATTCTCTATCTTGACATTTCCAGTCCAAAGATTTCGTTTCATAACTATATTGAATTGGAATTTGGCAAATTTTATCATCTGAGACTCGTATATGTCCTATGATAGCATTTTTAAGGAAAGGTGATTTTGTCCTGTTTTTTCTGCCATATATCCATCTGCGCATACTTATATCGCAAAGTAAAAGAGCTTCTCGCTGGGGTGGAGTTGTCTGCACCGAAAATTTGAACACAAAAGAATACTTGTGTCCGTGGTTAGGCTCCATAATAATGTTACTTATCAATTCATTTTTTGCTGCATACGATAAATGTATTTGATTTCCGTTGATTTCTATATCTTGTCCTACAAGATTATTTACAACAATTAAAGGTATTGCCTGGTATGCTTCATCACTTATACGTCCGTCCGGCATCGATAAGAGCACGTCTTTTTCTGTCAGTAAAGGATAAAAATCATCTACTTTCATCTCAGAACAAAGATCCTTTGCCATAGGTATTGCAAAAGGATTTACTTTACTCGCGGAAATATAAGTTGCGGCGATCCAAACACGAATGATTTCAAAAAGGATATTTATTCTTTTTTCGTCAAAAGGCATAGTGGAAGCAAGCCATTGGCTATCATCACTATACTCTTTAAGAGGAGACATAGATACGATGCCCTCCATCCATGAATCGACTAGTTTTTGCAAAGCGTGCGTTGGCAATCCATATTCGCTTTTAAACTTTGGATTATTAACTTTGGTTATTTTAAGAAGTTCCTCTTTCCAAGAAGAAGGAAAACCGAGATAATAGATTGTTCTGATTTGATTGGCTTTTATTCTATATGCCATAGGGAAAATAGGTTTACCTGCCATAATTAACTCCTTTCTTAAATGCATCGTAAAAAGGTTTGTAAAGTGTGTTTGCAATTTCGCAACTTGTTTCTGTTTGCATCATGTTATCGAGGTATGTGCCAAGCTCTGTGAGACAATCGAAACCACGTTCTGTATCGGGGGCTTTTCTAAAAGCACCATCTGTAAAATAAACATGTGGTGCAGGCTTACTGGTATCTGTAACACGTGCAAGACGTCCAAATATCTGCAGAATCAAGATAAACAGTGTTGATACTATGTCTTTTTTATCATCATCTGAAAGATTATCTAAACCATAGTTGCCGCTTCGTGTAACAATACTCCACCTCTTTGACGCTTCTTGGCGCATACGCATATTATATTCCCATATAGATTCGCTAGGATTTCTTTTGCAGTGGGCCTCCATATATCCATTCAATTTACTTCCTTTTTCCTGTACATCATCAGGCACAGACATAGGACGAACAAAGAAGAAAACTGCCCCCAACGCAGAGTGACCTGTCTCATCAACGATGTTGTGTCCTCGCTCGATGGCCATTGCAGGAGCTATTAAGATTTCTGCAGACATTGAAGCAAACCGACTTACTTCACCTCGACGAATTACACCTTCAGAATCATCGGTAGTCGTAGCATCGGAAATCATGCGATACACTCTGGCAGAACACTGCTTTTTATGTAATGTATTTACAAGTGTTTCTTGAACGATAGTTGCTTGTTCATAACTGTTTACAATTATTAGAATTTTTCCAGCATTGCGATTATATTCCTCAATGATATCACTTGCTGATTTTTCTGTAACTTTCTTAAGCATTTCTATCCGCATTTCACCTGATCCGGATACTCTTTCCGAAAAACCGGATTCATAAAACTTCGTTTTGGATAAAAATTCGCGTTTGTCAGAATCTGCTTCTAATATATAGTCTACAGGACGGTTAATGTGATACTCATATGAACCTTCAGCCCAACTGGAGCCGGAAAGCATAATAACATGAGGTCCGATCGCTTTTCCGCTTTCATCTAATCGCAAATATGGGAGGTCTTTCATTAAACTACGACCGAATGCAAACTGTCTGAATAGAATAATATCTCCTTGTTCATTCTTTTTCATACCGAACAAATTACCACATAGTGCGGAAGGCAGATACTTTTGTTGATCTTGAAAGCGTGTTTGAAGGAATCCAAATATTTCATTTTGACCATATGAGGTTTCGTGACAAGCAGCATAAGCATCACTCAATTTTCTAATAAAGTGGTCAAAGAATATCAGGCAAATAACAAGCTTAATGCGCGCATCCTGCACAGCTATCATCTTGGTGTTCATTTTAGTGCGATCAAATACAGATTTTTCTTCATCAATCCATCTTTCGTACAATGTATTAAATAAACGAAAATCAGTTTCCATACAGGATGTATTAAGTGCTTCACGCAGAGTATTACTCAAATTTGGATTATCGTTTTCATTGTCTATTAAAGCATAGAGATCATGGTATATCTTATTGGGAATACTGTAACGCTCGTCTTTTTTCAGGTCATCTAAAAGAGTCAACGCAGAAAACGGTTCGCCTGCAGATAACTTATTCCATTTACCGAGATTCCAATTGAGTGCTTTTGTAAGGCAACTCATCACCCCGGTCGTTCTCAACTGTAATTCGCTATATTCTTGACTAGCTCGATTCTTTTCACGTTCGAAACCAGACATATTCATATAGCGAGCACAATCGTTAGCACTTTCTTTAATATAGTGATTAAAGCTTGTTTCCGGCATAAACAACTGGTCCAATGTTTTTTGTACGCGGTCGCTCTCATCAAAAATCACTATGTCGAAATTTCTTAACGCTACATCAAGGAAAGGCTCGCGATTCTTACCTACTCGAGAAACAGCAAAACCAGCCACAGAAGTGAGAACTACAGATGTGGTATAACAGTCACGTAACATTTTTGCACCAGGACAGACATTAAAATAAGGGCAAAGAAAAGTTTTGTTTTTTCCTGGCTCTTTTAAGGAAAAACAAGGCTCTTTTCCATACGCAAGGCTAGCTTCGTCGCCATCGTTCATGCCATCAATAAGACAAGCATTTGTTAAATATTGAGATAATGATGCGGGAAGACAATTCTTGTTTGGTTCTGCGATTTGATTGATATATTTTAATCTTTCGCTTCGTCCAACAAGCGGAGAACAGTTTACGGATAACTTATCGAGATACCTCCAAAGATTAAACACCTCTGCTACGGTATCTAACACAATGACAATTCGTTTGCCGTTTTTGTTTGCCCAATATGCTAATACCTTAATGAGAGTTGATTTACCAGATCCAACCATACCGACAATATTTATGGTTTGCGATATGGTGAATTTATCACATAAGGATACCTTGCCATTTTCTACGGCTTTAATTGCATTGCTTCGTAGAGTTTCATAGCAATAATCGGTGGGATCTATGCTTCTCATTTCTTTGGCACATTCTAAAAGCTCAGAAATAGAAATGACAATTGGATTTATGTCTCTGTTATTGATTGGCGCTTCAGGTTCGACTGATACTAATGTGTTTTCCGAAAAAGAAACTTTAATTCTTTCTGATTTTTCAAAATCCTCTTTTGTTGTGGTGTAGTAACAGTACGTGCCTTCGCTTGCCATCGGATATTCTTCTTTGCGAACATCTGGCAAGAGCCAATGCTTTTCCCATTCTTTTATGCGTTCTTCGTAAGAAAGCGGTATTTTCTCCTCGTTTACCATTAATATCGTTTTGTCGGTTTCGCATTTGAACGTAAATGCTCTAAATCCGTTATAGACATTAGAACGATATTCGTCTAAATCATCCTGCCAATACTTTCGGGAACGGTAACAACCTAACGTATATCGAGCAAGTTGTAATTGATGGTCTGCCATAGTCCCGTTTTCTATTCCAATGAGCTGATATTGTGAAAAGAGGAGGTATGCTTTTTCAGGCTCTGGAGTATTGGCATGTGTAAGCAATAAATATAACACAGCCTCTATATTAGCAAATCTATCAATAGACATCATGTCATCGTTGAAATACACCTGCAATGGTGCATAATACATTTTCGCGTCTTTTTTACCCATTTATTTCACCAACCTTTTGATTTATCTTCCTTTTTATTGCGGCCAATGTAACACATTTTACATTAGGCTGTTTCGTTAAAACTTTGTTTACCACTGAAGTGTAGTTGCTTTTATTAGATGCATATTCCGTTGGAACAACATAATACCCAGACTTATAATTGCCAGTTGGAAATCCGCCGTCGTTTTTTATTTTTGCGCACAATGACATTGGGTTACGATAAGCTTTCGCATCGAGTTCCCATATTTCGCCGTCATTAAAACGAATTTCTATGTCAAATCGATCCTTTTGCGGCCACAAGGCGTATTCGAGCTTTTTCTTTTCACAAAACTTGGCTATTTCCATTTCAAGTTTGCCGGGTTGCGCAAAATATCTCATAATTCCTTTCTTGAGTCTGTAAACCGGCTTCGTGGATGCGTCAATTTTCATCTCATCCGTAATTGCGGGCATATGTTCTAAGCAATGCTCCGAAACACACGAATAGCCATAAATACCTTCAGTCATTGTCCATCCACAAGCCGCGCATGTTGTATAGGTTCCTTCAAATAATTCGTATGCAAGATTAAAAGCTTCTTTGGCATTGGCATTGTCTGCGTATTCCATTAAGAAAGCACGACGATCTTCTACTGTGATAATAGGATTTTGTATTATATATTTTCTAACCTTGCAGTAATCATCTTGGGATAGCTGAATAATTTTTTCATAAAGGGCACGTTCATCAGTTCCTTCAATGATATTAATTTCTTGAGTGCTAAGGAATTCAATACATTCTTCCGTGGCGGTGTAAACGTCGTTTTTACCGCGACGATATGCAAAGGGTCCATAAGCATAAAAGGGCTGTAAAGTTATCTCATACTGTACAAGAGCCGCTTGATCCCAATCATCAAACCATTCGCAGATAGGCTTGCTTATATATTGAGTTAGAAAGGAACTTTCGTCTGCGTACTTAAAAGTGCTTTCTCCAAGGTGTCCCATATCCAGGCACGCAGCCAAAAACATATTGATTCCCCTCTGTAGGTTTTTGCTGTATGGATATCGATTCGGTGATTCCTTAAGAAATTTTTCCTTTTCAACTAATCCACTTGCTATGAAAGCAAAGGCTTTTTGTAAATGTACAACGTTCATAACAACCTCCAGTAAAATAATTATCACACCGGCAAAGCCGGTGGTTTTATAACAGCCCTTAAGGGCATTATACTAGCACACCTCTAAAGAGGTATCGCAGGAGCTAAAGCTACCTACCGCATTAGCTTCTGCTTTTTATTTTATATTTTTAAATGGGTCTTCCCATTCTTTGAATGATAATTGCTCGTATATAATATCCTCTTTTTCCTGATCTCGTATATACTTTGCTATTCCATTCTTGTTTCCTCCTACTGTACTTACATAATATCCTCTACACCAAAAATGTCTATTTCCATATTTGTATTTTAAATTTGAATATCTTTCAAATATTATCATAGTGCTTTTGCCTTTTAAATATCCCATAAAATCACTTACTCTTTGATTTGGCGGAATTTCTACTAACATATGTATATGGTCTGCCATTGCGTGAGCTTCGATTATTCCCACGTGTTTGCGCTCACACAATTCTCTTAGTATTGCTCCTATATCTTTTTTAAGTTTACCATATATTGCTTTCCTTCGATACTTTGGCGCAAACACTATGTGATATTGACATTTCCAACTTGTATGTGATAAACTATATGTGTCATTAGTTTTGTTTTTCATCTAATGTCCTCCGTTCTGTTAAGTTAATGCGGTTGGTAGCCACTTATACTCTAACAAAACGGAGTTATTTTTTCAATATACTGACACTAAAGTCCGTCCATTCCACCTGCATAGCAGGTGGTTTATTTATTAAGATAATAAAAAAGTACCTCTTGGTGTACAAGAGATACTTTATAATATCAAAAAGAAATAAGCACAAACATAGCGCCTATATCGATAATTCTATTTTTCTCGTGTACACACATATTATACTACAAACAAATTCATTTGTCAATACTTCTGTATAAGGGTTAAATTATTTTTCGTAATATAAACAACATCCGCCACCGTGCAAACGAAATAATATATAATGAATTAATATATGTATAAACAGAAATTCGGCTAAAATGCGATTAAACTACATTTTAGCCGAATTTATTATTTGTGCAGAACAGCTATTCTGTTTGCAATTAAGTTTTCAAGATCTTCTTTCATATCATCAGGCATATAAGACTCTCTGCACATAGCGATATATTTATCTTTAAGTTTGACGATTTTCTCAATCATCTTTTCTGCGGATTTTTCAGTAATTCCGATTGAGTCTGCAAGGAATATAAAATCTTTTCTGCGAATGTTCTGCTTTTTACCATTGATGGTCAGTGCCAATTGTTCTTTGTCGGCGGGAATAACCACGTTAGTGGAAAGCATATCGTATGCGGCAGATAAAGAGTATTTATTGCTTCCTTCGGACGTTTCAATCAGCGAAAAGTTCTTAAGATGCATATCAGAGTTGCCGACTGCAAAAGAGAAAACAATTCGAATAAATAATTCCGTTGTATCGAAACCTTTAGTAGAAGAATGCTTTGATACAATTTTTCCGCAACGCTCATAAGAACCGCGATACTTGTCTTCGGTAAGTCTTCCATCAAGTTGACAAAAATCTTCCATAGCAAGCATTTGTCCGTTCAAACGGTCGATACGTTTCGTGATATAGGCATAAGCGTTATCTTGAGATGGTAAACGAAGCAAAGCAAACGGAACTGTTTTAATGCCACTTGCTTCTGCCATTTGCATAACAAGATATTCCATTTCGGGCAAAGCGACGTATTCTTCAGTCTGTGGTTTGAGGATATAACCCGTAGGATAATTCACAAGAGTTAAACGCGGGTTATCTTCCTGTGATAAATGGAGTGACAACTTCTTCTGCACCCCGGGAACAGTAAACCCCTTATTTGTGTTATCAATAGCAATTTGATTTAAGACTTCTTTTGAAACGTCAATATCGGGGAATTTTGATGTGCCGAAAAAATCATGCATACACGAAAAATGCCAACCATATATATCACGTTCTATTTTAGTGGTAAGTGCTTTGAAAGGTTTGCCACAACATAAGCAGCGCTTCATTCTCTTACCTCCTTTATTTGAACGTTGCCTATCGGGTCTTTGCAGGCGACAAGCAATAATCCAAAACGGTCTTTGCGGTCGATTTTCCAATTGTTGCTTACAACACCTAAGAGCCAACCTTCAGGAATCAATCCATCAAAGAACGAAAAAAGCGTTTTTGACGTATATTCTTCTGTTTGCATAGGCAGCGTAAGACTTACAGCAGTTGAGTTTTTATTAGCAAGATAGTCGTTGTCATAAATAAACGAATATCCCGAATCAGTTTCCTTCAAGGTTCCTGCAAAGGTGTCCCGTACATATACATACGCTGTTCTGTATGCTTCCATTAGTCATCCTTCCTTCCGGGAACTGCCTTCATGTCAAACATTGAAAGAGCTTGATTCACTTTGTCCATTCGAACGGTTTCTTTGCCTTGTTCAAGCTCGCGAACAAAACGCAGACCGAGTCCGGAACGGATTGCAAATTCTTCTTGTGTAAGTCCCATTTCTTTTCTTTTTTGTTTGATAAATTCAGCAATTGTATTCATAAGCGTATTATACACCCTATCGGGTATAATGTCAATAGTTTTACACTATGATTATACCCGATAGGGATTAAATTATTCGCAAATCATTAAAATACACCCGAAAGGGTATAAAAATATGAAAAAATGCAACCTTCACTAGTTCAACTCTGGGTGGTGGAGTCAGCATTATACATATTTAAATAAACTGTAGAAATACGCAAAATTTTTAAATGTAAAACAATCATTTATAATTCACCACATTCGGTAAAAATGCGTAAATACGCAAAATTATCGAATGTGCAAGGTTATTTTCCTTCTTTCCTCCTTCTAAAGTCCGTTTTATGGGACACCACCTATGCTAAAATTAAGACATAAAAGACCTAAATTGCCAAAGTGAAGTTCGGATTTTTGAGTGAAAAACCGAGAATAACCCGAAGTTCACCTTGACAAAAGAGTATGGTATATATAGATATTTCAAGATTTTCAGAGCCTGAGGAAGCCGCCACCAACGAAGTTGGCATGACCTTGACGGGTTGGTGAGGAAAATGCTACAATGCGAGCTTCGAAGGCGAAAAAAGAATAGATATTTCTGAGTTTCCGTCGCCTTCGGTGAAAAAAGCAGAGCATTTTCATCAGCGTTCAGTCAAGGTTGGCGGCGGATATGGTAAAATACAAACGGTTACCGTCTGCGGAAAGCAGGAAAAAATGAGTCGTTTAACATTGCAAGACCGGATTGTGATCGAGTGCGGCATCTATGAAAAATTAAAGCTAAACGAGATTGCAAAAAAGATAGGTAAATCTCCTGAAAGTGTTTCAAGGGAGATACGAGCCAATCGAACCATTGCTCCGGGAGAACATCACTTTGGAAAAGACTGTCGTTTTGCCGGAGAGTGTAAAACCAAAGGATTATGCGGAAAGGAAGGATGCTCAAGGCGGTGTGTGACTTGCCATGAATACGATTGCAGAGAGCTTTGCACAAGATACAACAATTTACCTTGCGTTGTGCTTTCCAAACCGCCGTATGTCTGCAATGTCTGTGTGCGGAGAAGAAAATGTAAAGCGGATAGAGCCTACTACATTGCCCAGCAAGCAGATGCCATGGCAAGGCGAAGATATTCCGATTCCAGAAGTAAGATCCAAACTCGAGGCGATGAGCTTGAAAGGCTTGACGAATTGGTTTCACCACTGATTCTGAAAGGACAACCGCTAACACATATATGGTCAGAACACGGTGAAGAGCTCGGCATTTCACAAAGAACACTTTACCGATACATTGACCAAGGCGTTTTAAGCGTGGGAAATATTGACCTCAGGCGAAAGGTAGGCTACAAGCCAAGAAAGAAGAAAAAAGAAGTGTCCGAAGGCTTTTTGAACCAAGAATTTCGCAAAAACAGAGGCTATGACGATTACCTGAAATATATGGAAAAGCATCCCGATACACCGATTATTCAAATGGATACGGTCAAGGGCTGTAGAGAGCAAGGAAAGCGTCTTTTAACCCTTCATTTCTGCAATACCAATATGATGTTGATGCTTCTTATGCGTGACGGAAAAGCCGACACCGTAGTAGAGCAATTCGATATGCTGACGGGTCTTTTAGGGGTTGAAGAATTTCGCAAGGTCTTTCCCGTAATCCTAACCGACAATGGCAGCGAGTTCAAGCATACAAGAGATTTAGAAACTACCGAGGATGGCAAAAAGAGAACCAAGGTCTTTTACTGTGATCCTCAAGCATCCTGGCAAAAGCCACAGATTGAGAAGAACCATGAATTTATCCGTTACGTTCTGCCAAAGGGCAAGACGTTAAATCCATACACGCAGGAAGATATGCTCCTTCTTGCCAACAACATTAACAGTATCCGCCGAGAATCGCTCGGCAACAAATCTCCCTATGAAGCCACCACCGACAAGAGCATACTTCGGTTGATGGAGCTGATGGGGCTACATACCGTTCCGGCAGACGAGGTGAATTTAACACCAGCTCTGCTGAAAAGGTAACTTAAAACAATTGCAGATGGTGACCGCAACATATTTTTAACCCAAGGCAGGTTGCGTTCACTTTGACAAAACGAGGTTTCAATCTGTCTGTTTTGCTATGCCTAAACAACAGTGAAATATATTAAATTTCGGCTTTGAGGAGTAGTGCACACTCCTTAAAAGCCACAAAATACTGCTTATTTGAATTTTTGAAGGTCTCTTAAGCTATTTACCCTAACTTCACTTTTTCATTTAAGC
>JAXJVH010000006.1:0-3256 GCA_036308645.1 Acutalibacteraceae bacterium
AAACGCGCCCTTTGATCCAAAAGGGCGCGTTTTTTAAAACTCGATGAGCTAAATTGCAGTTTATCGGGGAGTTGGAAGGGTATATAGAAAAGCCTCCCTCTGACGAGGGAGGTGGCACGGCTTTGCCGTGACGGAGGGAGAGAAAGAATAAAAATAGATATAAAATTTGGCTTTTCTCTCCCTCAGTCTCGCTTCGCTCGACAGCTCCCTCGTCAGAGGGAGCCAATCTACACCCCGACTTTTGCAAAAGAACCAATTATTAATTACTATTATAATAACATAAACCGCCCAAAAAATCAAACATTTGTTTGATTTTTGAGCGGATTTTTTGGTTTATTATTAATAAAAAGCCGTTAAAACGATATTTCCCCGTCCAAAACAGTTGCTTTTCTTTTGGAAAACGAAGCGGTTTTGCCGTCGTGCGTAATTAAAACAATCGTTTTGCCGTTTTGGTTTAGTTCTAAAAGCAAATTCATAATTTGTTCGGCGCTTTTTGAGTCAAGATTTCCCGTAGGCTCGTCTGCAAGCAGAATTTCAGGCTCGGTTACAATAGCCCTTGCGATTGCGACGCGTTGTTGCTGACCGCCCGAAAGTTCGCTCGGTTTGTGGTTTGCTCTAGAGAGCAGTCCGACTGCGTCAAGCGCTTTTTCAACCCTGATTTCTCGGTCTTTTTTCGGGGTTTTAGAATAAATCAGCGGCAGCGAAACGTTTTCAAAAGCGTCAAGCGTAGGAATAAGGTTAAACTTTTGAAAAATAAAACCTATGCTTTTTCTGCGAAGTTCGCTTAACGTTTTTTCTTTCATCAAAGAAACGTTTTTATCAAGCAAAAAATAATTACCCTCATCTGCGGTATCAAGACAACCTATAATGTTCATCAAGGTTGATTTGCCCGAACCCGAAGCGCCGACAATGCTTAAAAAATCGCCTTTTTCAACGTTTAAATATATGTTTTTCAGCGCCTGCACCTTTGTTTTGCCCGTATTATATGTCTTGCTGATGTTTTCAAGCGTTATAACATTTTGCATAAAATTCACCGAGTATATTTTTCTCGAAAACTTTGAAAAAATACACAAAATATATGCCGCTAAAGCCGAGTTTTGACTGTATTTTAAATTAATTTTTTATTTTTTTAAGCGCTTTTCTGAATTGGAAGAAGAATAAAACTGCGGTAAAGGTTACGGCTATAACGTCGGCAATCGGCTCTGCAAGATAAACGCCGATTGTTTTATCTGCCGCAAAGCTCGGAACAATGTAGATTAAAGGCAGTAGCAGTACGAATTTACGCATAACCGCTACAATAATCGAAGCGGACGCATTGCCCAATGAAACAAAGGTCATCTGACAGGCAATCTGAACGCCGAAAAGCAATCCTGCGCCAAAATAAACTCGAAGCGCTTTTGCGGTAAAAGCAATAAGTTTGCTGTCGGGAGTGAAAAGTCCGACAAATATTTTCGGGAAAAGCATTACAAGCGCCCAAAGCGTTACCGAATAAATAATAGAGCAGGTTAAAAGCAGTTTGAAAGTCTTTTTAACTCGGTCGGCGTTTTGCGCGCCAAAATTGTAACTTGAAATAGGCTGCGCGCCTTGACCGAGTCCCTGAAGCGGGAGCATTGCAAACTGCATAATGCTTGTAAGTATAGTCATAGCGCCGACCGCAATATCTCCACCGTATTTTAAAAGCGAGGAATTAAAGCATATCGAAATAACGCTTTCGCTTGCCTGCATAATGAATGTGGCTGCGCCCAAAGCGATACAAGGCAGAATAATTTTCGGGCTGATTTTAAAGTTTTTGATTTTAAGTTTTAAAAGGCTGTTTTTGCCGCAAAGGAATAAAACCACCCAAACACAGGATATTCCCTGCGAAATAATCGTTGCAAGCGCCGCGCCCCGAACGCCCATATTTAATCCGAAAATAAATACAGGGTCGAGAATAATATTTGTAACAGCGCCTATCGCTACCGAAATCATAGAAATTTTAGTAAATCCCTGCGCCGTTACAAAAGAGTTCATACCGAGCGTCAGTTGAACAAACAATGTGCCTACGGCGTATATGTTCATATAATCTACTGCGTAATCTATGGTGTTTTCGCTCGCTCCGAAAGCAAGCAAAAAATCTCTGTTGAAAATAAGCAGTACGGCGGTTAAAATAACGGAAATTACAATCTGCAAAGCAAAACAGTTGCCGAGAGTTTTCTCGGCTTGCGGTATTTCCTTTTTGCCCATAAAGATAGAGGCTCTCGGCGCACCGCCCGAACTTATAAGCGCCGCAAAAGCCGAAACTACCATAATAATAGGCATACAAACGCCGACGCCGGTAAGCGCTAAACTTCCGACGTCTTTTATATGCCCGATATAAATTCGGTCAATAATATTGTAAAGCATATTGATAATCTGCGCCGCAACCGTAGGAATTGCAAGTTTAAACAAAAGTTTGCCTATCGGCTCGGTTCCGAGAAATTCTTTGTTATTTTGCATATCGGTTCTTCTTTCTTGTGTGTGTTTTGTATATTCAATGACGTTTATATTAAATTTTATCAAACAAATATGAACAAATCAATAACAACAGCGTTTTTTAAAATTCTTTGAAAATTGATTTAAAAAAACAACAATTCCCCGACATTTTTTACTCGGGGAAATGAAAAATTAATTATTCTAATTCAAATTTTTTGGCAAAGTTTTTAAAAATCGGCACGAATTCAAAATGTTTATCTAAAAATTTATTAAAAAATCCGATAATCGTTCCGTTGAAAACAGCCATAATCAGCGTGCCGAAATTTACACCGACAAATTTATGAAAAAGCAGGAGCGTCATTACGGTGGATAAGCATAAAAAACTTAAATCAAAGCAGGTTTTGAATTTTGCACGAGGAATATTAAAATGTTTTGACATACCTTTTACAAAAAAATCGTAAACCTGCGGATAAAGATAGCATTTAAAAAATGTCGCTATCGAAAAAGAGGTAAGCAACATTCCGATAATAAAAAATATAATCCTTGTTGCGACGCTAAGGTCAGCGGCGGTAGTTATATCTTGATTGAAAACAGGTAAAAGCCGCCATAAATCAAGCACAAATCCGTAAATAACGCCCGTAATAAACGCACTGAAATAGACAAGTTTAACCTTTTTTATAATTAAGCAGAAAACGATGAAAAGCATAGCCTGAATTACGTATTCGCCTTGCCCGAAAGTTAAAAAACTCACTTTTTGGCTTAAAATGTACGCAGGCGCAACTATCATTGATACGCCGAAGTCGGT
>JAXJVH010000007.1:0-71963 GCA_036308645.1 Acutalibacteraceae bacterium
GACGGAGGGAGAGAAAGAATAAAGATAGGTATATACTTTGGCTTTTCTCTCCCTCAGTCTCGCTTCGTTCGACAGCTCCCTCGTCAGAGGGAGCCAATCTATGTCCCAACTTTTGCAAAAGAACCTTTAATTTAGTTTATTTTACATCTCCGCGAATTTCTGCCCGACGGATTTTACCGCTGATTGTTTTAGGCAATTCATGAACAAACTCAATAATTCTCGGATATTTATAAGGTGCGGTATGTGTTTTTACATACTCTTTAAGCTCGGTTTTTAACTCCTCGCTGCCCTCATAACCGCTGACTAATACGATTGTAGCTTTTACAACAAATCCTCGTTCCTCATCGGGAACGCCCGTAATAGCACATTCCTGAACGCTTTCGTGTTTCATAAGTACATTTTCAATCTCAAACGGTCCTATTCTGTACCCGCTTGATTTTATAACATCATCTTTACGGCTGACATACCAATAATAACCGTCTTTATCGGCATAAGCCAAATCGCCTGTATGATAAACATTATCAATAAATACTCTTGAATCATCATTACCGCTGTCACCTCGGGAAATGCAGATTCCGTCATCTCTGTCACCGTTTGTTATAACAACTATCTCGCCTGTTTCATCAGGCTCACATTCTTCGCCGTTATCTTTTACGATTTTCACATTATATAGCGGCGAAGGCTTTCCGATTGAGCCTACCTTAACATCACAACCGACCAGATTTCCTATCAAAAGTGTTGTTTCGGTCTGACCGAAGCCCTCTCTGATAAGCAGTCCTGTTACATTCTCAAACTGTTCAATAATGCTTGGGTTAAGCGATTCGCCTGCGGTTGTAACATAAGAAACATTTTTAAAGTCTTCCGCTTTAAATCCGTTTTTAACAATAAAACGGTAAACCGTAGGCGGTGCACAAAAAGTAGTAACACCGTAATCTCTGATTACTCTTAAGATTTCATCACTGTTAAAGCGTTCATAATCATAAACCATTACAGCAGTACCGCAAAGCCACTGACCGTAAATTTTACCCCAGGAAGCCTTGCCCCAGCCTGTATCCGAAACAGTTAAATGCAATCCGCCGTCCTTTACATTCTGCCAATATTTCGCTGTGATAATATGAGCAAGCGGATAGGTAAAGTTGTGAGTAACAGGCTTTGGATAACCTGTTGTACCCGAAGTAAAATACAGTATAAACGGCTCGTCAATTTTTGTATCTACTCTTTCAAAATCAGCCGATTCCGTTTTAATTGCTTCATCAAGGCGGATAAATCCGTCAACATCTTTTCTGACGCAAAATAGTTTCTGAAGATTTTCACATTCAGCCTTTGACTCATAAACGCAATGTGAAACTCTGTCCTCACCTGTGCAAATAACAGCTTTAACATCAATACAGTTTACTCGGTAAACAATATCCTCTGTTTTTAAAAGATGTGTAGCGGGAACTGCAACTGCGCCGATTTTATGAAGTGCGGTAATTGTGTACCAATATTCATAGTTACGCTTTAAAATAAGCATAACCTTATCGCCTTTTTTTATGCCCTGTTTGGTAAGAAAATTAGCGGTTTTTGATGATAAATCCGACATTTCTTTAAATGTAAAGGTACGCTCATAACCGTTTTCATCAAGGTAAATAAGTGCTTTTTTGTCCGGCTCTGCCGATGCAATTGCATCAACAACATCATAGCCGAAATTAAAGTTTTCAGGGCAGTCTATTTTAAAATCAATAAGTCTGCCGTTTTCATCAAATTTACTTTTACTGTATTTTTTATAAATAGGTTCCATTATATTTCCTGCTCCTCAAAAATACCTATATTTCTAAATCTTTGATATCTCTTTTCGGTTAATCTTGCGTCGTTTCTTTTAAGCAGATGCTTAACGTCAGCGTAAAGAGATTCTTTCATATTTTGGCACATTGCCTTAAAATTATCAAAATTCTCGCTAAAAATATCTTCGGCAACTCCGAGTTCTTTCATATCCTCTGCGGTAATATGCATACAATCCGCCGCTTCAGGCGCTTTGTTAGAATCTTTCCACAAAATGCTTGCACAGCCTTCAGGCGAAATTACCGAATAAACTGCGTTTTCAAGCATATAAACCTTATCCGCAGCGGCAAGAGCCAACGCACCGCCCGAACCGCCTTCGCCGATAACAACAGTAACAACAGGTGTTTTAAGTCCCATCATTTCCATAATATTTTCGGCAATAGCCTGTCCCTGACCGCGTTCCTCTGCTTCTGCTCCGGGATATGCGCCTGATGTATCAACAAAACAAATAACAGGGCGGTGAAATTTTTCAGCCTGTTTCATAAGTCGTAGTGCTTTTCTGTAGCCCTCAGGTTTCGGGCAACCGAAATTATTTGTAATTCTTTCATTAATATCCTTACCCTTATCAATCGCAATAAAGGTAACAGGCTGATCCTTTAAAAATCCTATGCCTGCACAAATAGCAGGGTCTTCACCGTAACGCCTGTCACCGTGAAGCTCAACTCTGTCTGTAAAAATTCCCTCAATATATTCTCTGCCTGTAGGGCGTTTATTTTGTCTGATAGCCTTTATTTTTTCATAAGCAGTCATTTTAAGTTACCTCACTTTGTATGAGCTTTTAAAAGAGTCATAATCGTTTGTTTTAAATCCTTACGCTCAACAATATTATCAATAAAGCCATGTTCGAGCAAAAACTCTGCGCTCTGGAAGTTGTCAGGCAAAGCGGTTTTTGTTGTCTGCTCCACAACTCGTCTGCCAGCAAATCCTACAAGCGCTTTAGGCTCGGCAAGAATAATATCTCCCTGCATTGCAAATGAAGCGGTAACACCGCCTGTTGTGGGGTCGGTAAGTACGGTAATATAAAGATTGCCCGATTCGGAATGTCTTTTCACAGCGCCGCTTGTTTTTGCCATCTGCATAAGCGATACAATTCCCTCCTGCATTCTTGCACCGCCCGAAGCGGTAAAGCCGATAACAGGCAAATTATTCTCGGTAGCATACTCGAAAAGTCTTGTTATCTTTTCGCCTACCGCCGAACCCATACTCGCCATAATAAAACGTGCGTCCATAACAAAAACCGCACATTCCATACCGTCGATTTTCACAGTACCTGTTAAAACAGCTTCATTTTCGCCTGTAGTATTTTTAGCCTTTTCAAGTTTCTCCGAATAAGAAGGAAATTCAAAAAAGTCTTTACTTACAACGCCTTTATCAAGCTCTGTAAAACTGCCTTTATCAGCAATAAGCTTTATTCTGTCACGTGGGATAATTCTCATATATCTTCCGCAATGAGGACAAATATAGTAGTTTTTAATAAGTACAGCCCTGTCGGTTTCGGTTTTACAAGCACCGCATTGGGCAGGCTTTTTAGCGGTTGTTTTAAGAAGCTCTTTAACACCGCCGTCTTTTTTCTTAATAAAATCAAACATAAAAACTACACCTCTTTATCCTGCGGAATAACTGCAAAAGAAAATGAAGCGCTGACGCAAAGTTTTCCGTCAACAAAGCCTTTACCCTGCGCCCAGTAAAACACGCCTTTTGATTTAGTGATAGTTACTTCGGTGCAAAAAGTATCTCCGGGTTTTACCTGATTTTTAAATCTCACTTTGTCAAGTCCCGTAAAAAGTGTTGAAACATTTTTACCCTCTGCCTTTTCTGCAATTAAAACGCAAGCTGACTGCGCCAAAATTTCACAAAGAATAACACCCGGTACTATTGGATTTCCGGGAAAATGACCGTCTAAAAAGAATTCATCACCGGTAATATATTTTTTTGCTTTTCCCACTCCGTTTTCAGCAACCGCTTCATCTAAAAGCAACATACTGTTACGGTGAGGTAAAATATTCATAAGTTCCTGTTTATTCATAGTTTAATCCTCGTATTTTTTAAATGCCAGACAAGCATTATGACCGCCGAAGCCGAGTGAAGTTGAAATAGCATATTTAATTGCTTTTTCTTTTGCAACATTCGGAGTATAATCAAGATCTAATTCTTCATCAGGCTCTAAATAGTTGATTGTCGGCGGAATTATACCGTCCTCAAGTGCCTTTATGCAAGCGATTGCCTCTGCCGCACCTGCCGCACCGAGCATGTGGCCTGTCATTGACTTTGTCGAACTGATAGAAAGCTCTTTTGCACCGTCGCCGAATGCTCTTTTAAAAGCTCTTGTTTCGGTAGCGTCATTAAGCGGAGTTGAAGTGCCGTGAGCATTAATATAAAGTTCCGAAGGATTTACTTCTTCATCTTTAAGCGCCATATTGATGGCTTTTGCAACATATTCAGCCTCAGGATTTGGGGCAGTAATATGGTGAGCGTCACAAGTAGCGCCGTAGCCTACAACCTCTGCGTAAATATGAGCGCCTCTTTTTACTGCGTTTTCATAATCTTCAAGAATAAGAGTTGCAGCACCCTCACCCATTACAAAACCGCTTCTGCGTTTATCAAACGGAATAGAAGCCGCATTTATATCTTCGCTTTGAGTAAGAGCCATACAGTTAGAAAAGCCTGCTACGGTCAGCGGAGTAACTGCCGCCTCCGAGCCGCCGCAAACAGCCGCTTTAAGATAACCGTCTTTAATTGCTCTGTACGCCTCGCCGATAGCGGTTGTGCCTGTAGCGCAAGCGGTTGAGATTGACATTGTGCTTCCGTGTGCATTGTATCTGATAGCAATTTGACCTGCCGCAATATTAATAATCATTTTTGCAACAAACTGCGGATTTACTCTTCTTGAACCTTTTTCAAGAAGATGAATATGCTCCTCGCAAAGCGTATTGATACCGCCTACGCCCGAGCCGAAATACACACCGAATTCATCAGGCTCAACCTTGCCTATAATTCCGCTGTCCTCAATCGCTTCATCGGTACTGTAAAGCGCATATTGAGTATAAAGGTCGGTTTTTCCGATAAAACCTTTTTCAAATCTGTCAAGCGGATTAAAGTCCTTTACTTCACCTGCAACATGAGCCTTAAAGCCCTCTGTATCAAATTTAGAAATTCTGTCGATACCGTTTTTGCCGTTTTTAAGTCCCTGCCAATAGTCTTTTGCATTGTTTCCGAGCGGTGTTACCGCACCGATACCTGTTACAACTACTCTGTTCATTTGTTGTACCTCCTACATAGCAAGGCCGCCGTCAATGCGGATAACCTCGCCTGTTATATAGTTAGATTTATCGCTTGCTAAAAACAGAACAAGCTCTGCCACTTCTTCAGGCTCTCCCATTCGTTTCATAGGGAGCGAATCAATAAGTTCTTCATTTTCGGCAAAAGATGTTGTCATTGGAGTTTTAATAAATCCGGGTGCTACTGCGTTACAGCAAATACCTCTTGAAGCTAACTCCTTTGCAACTGATTTTGTAAGACCTACAATACCTGCTTTTGAAGCGGAATAATTAACCTGACCGGCATTTCCCATAAGTCCCGAAACAGAACTCATATTAATGATTTTACCGCTTTTCTGTTTTGCAAATAACGGGTAAACCTGTTTTATTGCATTAAATACGCCTTTAAGGTTTACATTGATTACCGAGTCAAAATCAGCCTCTTTCATACTGAGAAGTAATTTATCTCTTGTAATTCCTGCATTATTTACAAGAATATCAATATGACCGAAATCATTTACTATCTCTTTAAAAACTGCCTTTGCGGCATCAAAATCCGAAATATCGCAGGAATATGCTTTGCCCTTTACGCCCTTACTTTCAAAATAAGCAACCGCATCAGCGGCTTTCTCTGTTTCGCTGATATCAAGAATTGCTACATCAGCACCGTTATCTGCAAATTTTTTGGCAATCTGAAGACCTATTCCCTGATAGCCGCCTGTAACAACCGCAACCTTTCCTTTAAGCATTTACTATAAGCTCCTTTACTACAATTTCGGCTTCTTCTTTAGTAGAAACCGCATAAGTTTTGCACTCCGGTGCAATTTTTTCAACAAGCTTTTTGAGTGTATTGCCACAGCCTGTTTCAATAAATGTATCAAAACCGTTATCCACCATATCAAGAATAATATCCGACCATTTTACAGGGTGGTTAATCTGGTTTTTAAGTTTGTCCTTAACATCGCCCTCGTAAGGCTTTGCGGTATAGTTTGAATAAGACGTAATTGAAGGCTCTTTAATATCGGCGGTTTTAAGCACCTCGCCGAATTCCTCTGCCGCCTCGTCCATAAAAGGCGAATGAAAACCGCCGCTTACTTTTAGCGGTAATGCTCTGCCCTTTTCTTCCTTTGCAAGTTCGGATATTTTTGCAATAGCCTCGGCAGTACCCGATACAACAAGTTGACCGGGTGAATTATAGTTAACGGGATAGGCGCCTGCTTTTTCGCAAAGTTCCTCAACCTTTTCATTTGAAAGTTTTATAATAGCCGCCATCATAGCAGGGTGTTTTTCAGCCGCTTTTCCCATAGCCTCGCCTCGCTTGCAGACAAGTGAAAAGCCTTCTTCATCGGAATAAGCACCGCTGTAAGCCAATGCCGCAATTTCACCTAAAGAGAAACCTGCAACTGCGTCGGGCTTTACTCCCATTGATTCGAGCGCTCTTGCCGCACCGAGATCTGCAAGATACATACAGGGTTGAGTGTTTACTGTCTGTTTAAGTTCTGCCTCGTCGCCCGAAAACATTAAATTAAGCGTACCTTTTCGCATTTCTTCCGCTTTATCAAACAAATCTTTAACGCAAGGCACATTATCATAAAGATCTTTACCCATACCGATAAACTGTGCGCCCTGTCCTGAAAACATAAATGCTATTTTACCCATGTTTCTGCTCCTTTTAAAACTTTCTCTGCACCGAATACTACGTCTTCGATAATCTCTTTAGCGGTCTGTTCCTCTTTAACAAGTCCCGAAATCTGACCTGCCAAGAAGCAACCTTCGGTTTTGTTGCCGTCAACCGCCGCTTTTCTTAATGAGCCTACGCCGAGTTCTGCAACATCTTCGGCAGTAGTTTCGGGTAAATATTCTTTTTTAAGAAAATCTCTTGCAAACTGATTCTTTATGCAACGGCAGGTGTTTCCGCCAAATCGTCTGCCGGTTGTAACGGTTGAAATATCCGACGCTTTAAGCACCATTTCTTTATAAGTGCTGTGAACGTTGCATTCTTTAGCACAAAGAAATCTTGTTCCCATCTGAACACCGCAAGCGCCGAGCATTATAGACGCCGCCAAACCTCTGCCGTCTGCAATACCGCCTGCCGCAATAACCGGAATATCAACTGCGTCGCAAACCTGAGGCACAAGCGCCATAGTTGTAAGTTCGCCGATATGTCCACCCGACTCCTGACCTTCTGCAATAACTGCGTCTGCACCTGCTCGAGCGGCAGATTTTGCCATAGCGGCAGAAGCGATTACCGGAATAACCTTAATTCCTGCCTCTTTCCACATAGGTATGTATTTTGAAGGGCTTCCTGCACCTGTTGTAACTACCTTAACACCCTGCTCAACAACAATCTCTGCGGCTCTTGGTGCTAAAGGACTTTGAAGCATTAAATTTACGCCGAAAGGCTTACAGGTAAGTTTTTTTGCAATATTAATCTGTTCAATGAGATGTTCTTCACCCGCATTCATTGCGGTGATAATACCAAGACCGCCTGCATTTGAAACTGCGGCAGCCAACTCTCCGTCTGCAATCCAAGCCATACCGCCTTGAATTACGGGATATTCTATATTTAAAAGTTCACATAACGGTGAATTAATCATTTTTATTTTCCTTTCAGGCTTCTTTTTAGCGATGCCTGAAATAAACAGGCATCGCACAAAAGAGAGAATTCTCGAAATAATAATTAGCCTTTGATTTCGTTGATTTTGTCTACAACAGCGCCAACGGTTGTAAGTGACTGATCCATTTCCATCTCGATGTCAAATTCATCTTCGATATTCATTACCAATTCAGCTACGTCGAGTGAATCAATACCGAGATCAGCGAATTTTGTATCGCGAGTAATGTCTTCTGCATCAACCTTTTCTTTTAAAAGCTCGATTACTTTTTCTTCTACCATGGTTTGTATTCTCCTTAAAAATATATTTTTAACCGATTGCTCGGATAAAGACTTTACCATCTGATAAGGCAAGCCGCATGAGCAAGTCCGCCGCCGAAAGCGGTCATTAACAACAAGTCGCCCTTTTCAAGTTTGCCTGCTTTTGCGTATTCGTCAAGCACCATAGGAATACTTGCGCTTGAAGTATTGCCGTAGCGTTCGATATTTACCATAAACTTATCCATAGGGATTTTAAGTTTTCTCGAAGCAAAATCAATTATTCTTGCGTTTGCCTGATGAGGTACAATATATTTAATATCTTCTGCGGTAAGGTTATTATCATCTAACAACTTCTTAATATCGCCGCAGATAGCGTTTACTGCAAATTTAAAGGTTTCCTGACCTTTCATCATAATATAAGGCGCTTTCTCTTCCCCTTTATAAAAAGGTGATTTACCTATAAAATGAGGAATATCTATAACATCGTTACCGCCTTTAACGGTAAAGGTTGAATCAAGATAATTATCCCCCTCGGTAAGTACTGCCGCACCTGCGCCGTCGCCGAAAATAACACAGGTTGAACGGTCGTCCCAATCAACTATACCGCTCATACGCTCCGTACCCACTACAAGAACGTTTTTAACCTTTTTTCTTGCAAAATAGCCTGCGGCGGTTTCAAGCAAGAAGATAAAAGCCGAGCAAGCGGCGTTAATATCGTAAGCCATACAAGTAGCGCCGAGTCTGTTCTGAATCATACAGGACATTGACGGCGAAACGGTTTCACCGCTTACGGTAGCAACTAAAATAAGGTCAAGGTCATCAGCGGTGATATTGGCACTCTCAAGCGCTTTTACAGCCGCTTTATAACCCATTTCAGAGGTGGTTTCATTAGTGCTTACTCTACGCTCTGCAATACCAACGCGCTGACGAATCCACTCATCGTTTGTATCGACGATTTTCGCCATATCATCGTTGGTTACTATCCTTTCGGGTGCATACATACCCGTACCGATTATTTTAAAACTCATATTTTTTCCTCCGATATAGTTGACTTTTTTAGAAATTTTAATAAAATATTAATAAATACACTTCCGATTTATTGTAAAATATAAGTCGGATAAACCACTTACATATAGTTAGTGTCATAAATTTATGATTTGGTTACAACTTTTTCAAAATTTTTTTGAGGTGAATCATTGATTAATTTTGAAGACATCTATAACATCTATTTCAAAAGAGTTTTTGCCTTTTTATTTAAACTTTGTTCAGACTATTCTTTAGCGGAAGATTTAACTCAGGAAACCTTTTATCAGGCTTTCTCTTCGCTTAAAAATTTTAAAGGCAACAGCGATATTTTCACATGGCTTGCAACCATAGCGAAAAGATGTTATTATAAACATATTAAAAAAACAAAACATACGCTTGAATTTAACGGCGGATATATTTATGAAATATGCGCCGATGAAGAAGAAATAGCGGATACACATGATGAAATACAGCGCAAAGAGTTAAGTTGTGTTATTAATAACCTGCTTGAAACCCTGCCTGAAAAGCAGCACGATGTTGTGATTTTGCGTATTTATGCCGATTTGTCATTTAAAGAAATTGCCAAAGCGCTTTCAATCAGCGAAAGTTCTGCTAAAGTATTGTTTTTCAGAGCGAAAAACGCAATTGCAGATGAACTTGAAAAGGAGATATAAATTATGAGTTTGAATTGTGATATTGTAAAAGATATGGTTGTGCTTTATAAAGATGATTGTGTTAACGAAAGTACCAAAGCACAGATTAATGAGCATTTGTGCGAATGTAAATCTTGCAGAAAATACTATAAAAGTTATGAAAATCTTCAATGTGATGAGCAAAGCGCTTTTGTAAGCGAGCCTGAAAAATTTGAAACCAATAAGGATTTCGGCAGTCTTGCAAAAAGACTTAAAATTAAAAGTCTTGTACGTGACATTCTGTTTTCTGCCGCAATTTTAGCGTCGGTATTTATAACTCTTGCCGTTGCAAAAAGCATTTGGAACGATAAAAGCGGCAAATAAGAGTTTTAGGGGAAATTTATGATTTATAACAATGTTTTAGAGGCTATCGGGCATACTCCGATAATAAAATTACAGCGTTTACCTGATAAAGACAGCGCTGATATTCTCGTAAAATTTGAAGGACTTAATGTTGGCGGTTCTATAAAAACAAGAACCGCTTATAATATGATTAATGACGCCGAGAAAAAGGGACTTATTAACAAAAACACCATTATTGTTGAACCTACAAGCGGTAATCAAGGCATAGGTCTTGCACTTGTAGGCGCAGTTAAGGGCTACCGAACAATTATAATTATGCCTGATTCCGTAAGTGAGGAACGCAGAAAATTAGTCCGCCATTACGGTGCCGAGGTTATACTCGTTCACGATGCCGGAAATATAGGCGAATGTATTGATGAATGTGTAAAAACCGCTGAAAGAATGAAAGATGAAAACCCAAATGTTTTTGTTCCGCAACAATTTGAAAACCCTGCAAATCCGTTGGCTCATAAATACCACACAGGTCTTGAAATATTAGAGCAGGTTGCAGGTCCTATTCACGGATTTTGTTCGGGCATAGGCACAGGCGGAACTATTACAGGAATTTCCGAAGTTATCAAAGCGCAGTATCCCGACCTTACCGTTTGGGCGGTTGAGCCTGAAAACGCCGCAATTCTTGCAGGCGGTACGGTAGGCACTCATTTGCAGATGGGTATCGGCGACGGAGTTATTCCGAAAATTCTCGATACTTCGTGTTACGAGCATATCTGCATTATTTCCGATGAAGAGGCTATTTCGGTTTCAAAAGATTTAGCTCGGCTTGAGGGAATTATGTGCGGTATTTCAAGCGGTACAAACGTGGCCGCCGCTATGAAACTCGCGAAAATACTCGGCAAAGGCAAAACCGTTGTAACGGTACTGCCCGACACCGCAGAAAGATATTTTTCAACCCCGCTTTTTGAGGAATAAAAAAATGAAAATTATTTTAGCGTCAAAATCTCCCCGACGTCAGGAGATTTTAACTGATTTAGGATATGATTTTAAGGTTATAACCGCCGAAACCGACGAAAGTTCCGATATTTCAGAGCCTTCGGCATTGGTTACGGAATTGGCAAAGAGAAAAGCCTATGCGGTGGCAGATTTGTGCTGTGATAACAATTCCGTTATTATTGCCTGCGATACGGTGGTAGCAACTGAAAATGAAATTTTAGGCAAGCCGAAAAATAAGCAAGACGCAAGAAGAATGTTAGCAAAGTTATCGGGCAATGTTCATAGCGTTTACAGCGGACTATGCCTTATCAAAGGCGATAAAGTTTTGACCGACTACTGCAAAACAGACGTTTATTTTGATAAACTTTCAAAAAGCGACATTGATTGGTACATCTTGCAAAACGAATGGTCCGACAAAGCGGGCGGTTACGGAATACAGGGAAAAGCCTCTGTATTTATCCGCAAAATCAACGGCGATTACTTTAACGTGGTGGGTTTGCCTGTAAACACGCTTTACAAAATGCTTAAAGAATTTTCTTGATTTGTGCAATTGATACACTTTGTTTATTGCCGATAATTTATAACACAAAAGTCAAAATGCGATAGAAGTTTTTGCACTTCTATCGCATTTATTTTAGGTTCTATTCCTAATGTTGGGTTTTCAACACTTATCGCCTCCCTCTGACGAGGGAGGTGGCACGGCGGCTTTGCCGTGACGGAGGGAGAGAAAGAATAAAGATAGGTATATACTTTGGCTTTTCTCTCCCTCAGTCTCGCTTCGCTCGACAGTTCCCTCGTCAGAGGGAGCCAATCTACACCCCAACTTTTGCAAAAGAACCTTATTTTATTACGGGTTAATTTGCCGTTTATTTTTTACAGTACATTTTTAATTATTTATTAAATGTTAACGAAATAGTTGTTCCTTTTCCGATTTCGCTTTCTACACCCACTTGAGCATTATGATAAACCGCTCCGTGTTTTACAATTGAAAGACCGAGTCCCGTTCCGCCGATTTCTTTTGAATGAGATTTATCAACTCGGTAAAAACGCTCAAAAATTTTATCAAAATCGGCTTTATTTATACCTATACCCGTATCGGAAACCGAAATTTTAATATGTTTTCCGGTATCCTCAACCGATATTTTAACTTTTCCGCCTTTTTTATTATACTTTACGGCATTGTCAACAAGATTGAAAATCATTTCTTCAACTATTGTATAGTTTCCGTTTATAAACGCTTTATTATCGTTGTACTCGATTGTAATATTATCTTTATCGGCAACGGGTTTAAGCCGTTCGGCAGTAAGCCTTACAATCTGCGTGATGTCCACAGGCTCATCATCAAAAGGAACAGAATTTTCATCAAGTTTTGAAATTTTGATAATATCGTTAACAAGCGAAATAAGTCGCTTTGCCTCGTCATAAATACTTGTTGAAAAATCAACTATATCCTTATTATCAACCGCTCCCGATTTCATCAACTCCGCAAATCCCGAAATTGATGTAAGCGGTGTTTTCAGTTCATGAGAAACATTTGCGGTGAATTCTCGGCGCAATTCCTCACGCTGTGCCTTTTCGGTTATATCCATAATAACTATAACCGCTCCGGCGGGTTTGCCGTCAAAAGCAACGGGATTTGCAATAAGATTTAAAATTCTGCCGTTTGATTTTATCGAATGTTCACAGTGTTCGCCGCCGACCGCCTGTTCGACAGTATCCAAAAACTCGGCTGAACGGTTAATCTCAACAACGCTTTTTGCTTTTTGAGCGTCGGATGACGAAAGCAAATTCAAAGCCGCGGCATTAACCGAAAGCAAATTTGCATATTTATCAAGTACCAAAATACCTTCGCTCATATTCTCGGTGATAAGTTCAAACTGCTCCCTGCTTCTGCTTGCATTTTTAAGCTGTCGCTTAATCGTTTTATTCTGTTTTGAAATTCTGTTGAGCAAAGGTGAGATTTCCTCATAAACATCATTTTCCAGCGGATTTTCGATGTCGATTTCATTAATCGGAGCTACAATTCTTTTAGCAGAACGTGAAGCAAATACCGCCGAAAGAATTATCATAAGAATAATTATAAAGGCGAAAGGCTGTAACACCCCGATTACCATTAAAAGAACAGAATCTTCGGCCGCCGAAATTCTGATAACATCGCCGTTTGAAAGTCTTTGCGCATAATAATAATGCTGTTGCAAAAGAGTATCCGAATAACGCTTGCTCTCCCCTGATCCTGTTTCGAGTGCGTCTTTTACCTCTTTTCTGTTAAGGTGATTTTCCATTTTTGATACATCGGTGGAATTATCAAATCTAACCGTTCCGTCGGAAGAAATATAAGTAATTCGCTTTGATTTATCGCTTAAATTTTCAAGGTAAGGAATACCCTCTGTTTCGACTGCGGCTTTTATATAGGTAAGTTCGCTTCGAAGTTCAATCTGCTTTTGAGTGCCGAAATTATTATAAAGCACGCACATTATCAAAACTACGCCCGCAAACAAAATAACCGAAGAAACAAGCAAAATCGAACGAAATATTTTTTTACTCAAAACTCCTCACCTCCGATTTTGTAACCGATACCTTTAACGGTTTCGATACAATCGCCTGCTTTGCCTAATTTTGAACGCAGTTTTCTTATATGAACATCAACGGTTCTTGATTCGCCGTCGAAAGCATAGCCCCAAATTTCATTTAAAATAACATCTCTTGTAAGCACAGCGCCCTCGTTGCGAAGAAGCATACACAAAAGTTCGTATTCTTTCAGCGCAAGAGTTACGGTTTCTTCGCCTACTTTTACAATATGTTTTTTCTCATTTACATAAAGTTCGCCCAAACGGTAAACTTTTTCATCCTGTTTTACATATCGGCGAAGCACCGCTTTAATTCTTGAAATAAGTTCCATCATACCGAAAGGCTTCGGAATATAATCATCAGCGCCGTTGTCAAGTCCGATAACCTTATCATACTCCGAGGTTTTAGCGGTAAGCATTATTACGGGAATATCCTTTGTAGAGGTTTTTGTCCTTAACTTTTTAAGAATTTCAAGACCGTCTTCTTCAGGCAGCATAATATCGAGCAAAACAAGGCTCGGAAGTTCATCAGATACAGCTTTCCAAAAGTCGCTCGGCTTTGCAAAACTCTCGCTTAAAAAGCCGTTGCTTTTGAGCGCATAATCAACAAGCTTTCTGATATTATTATCATCTTCTACAAGATAAATTTTTTCGGGCATACTTTTTACCCCCTTGCTTTCTTTCAGTCTTTTTATATTATACGTTATTTATGCTCTCCTGTCAAAGAGTAACATACCCAATCGGCAATATTTGTTGCATGATCGCCTATGCGCTCAAAATATTTTGCAACCATAAGAAGGTCAAGACAAAATTCACCGTTCTGCTCACCTTTACGAATTAACTCGGTAAGTTCGTTTTTAACTTTAATAAAAAGATTGTCCACAATATCATCATACTGCATAACTTCTCTTGCCATTTCAATATCTTTTTTAACAAAAGAATCTACGCTGTCGGTAACCATTTTAATTGTGGCTCTCGCCATATCGCCTATATGAAGCTTGCTTTCAGCCTCGCCTACGCTGATAAATTTAATTATTTCCGCAATATCAGCCGCCTGGTCGCCTATTCTCTCCATATCCGAAATCATTTTTAAAGCAGAAGAAACGGTACGAAGGTCTTTTGCGACAGGCTGTTGCTGTAAAAGCAGACGCATACAAATACTTTCAATATCTCTTTCCATATCGTCGATTTTAGCGTCGGTTTCAAAAACCTTTTCTATCATATTGCTGTCGCCGTCGCTTAAAGCTTTTGCCGCTGATGAAATTGCTTCTTCGCAAAGCGCTCCCATTTTAATTATTTCAACATTTAAGGTTTCAAGCTGTCTGTCGAATCTGTTTCTCATTATCCGAACCTCCCTGTTATATAATCCTCTGTTCTTTTATCTCTCGGCGAAGAAAACATCTTTTCGGTTTCATCATATTCAACAACCTCACCGAGCAGGAAAAATGCAGTTTTATCTGCAACTCTTACTGCCTGCTGCATATTATGAGTAACCATTACAATCGTGTATTTTTTCTTAAGCTCAATAACCAAATCCTCAATTTTCGAGGTTGAAATAGGGTCAAGCGCCGAAGTAGGCTCATCCATTAAAAGCACTTCAGGCTGTACTGCAAGCGCACGGGCAATACAAAGACGTTGCTGCTGACCGCCCGAAAGACCGAGAGCGCTCTTTTTAAGCCTGTCTTTAACCTCGTCCCAGATAGCCGCATTTTTAAGCGAGGTTTCTACTATTTCATCAAGTTTTGACTTTGAATGTACCCCATGAGTTCTCGGTCCGTAGGCTATGTTATCATAAACGCTCATAGGAAAAGGATTTGGCTTTTGAAACACCATACCAACCCTTTTTCTCAGTTCGCTGACGTCCATATTACCGTAAATATCTTCACCGTCAAGTGTTATACTGCCCTGAATTTTACAACCCTCAACTAAATCGTTCATTCGGTTTAAGGATTTCAACAGAGTAGATTTACCGCAGCCCGAAGGTCCTATAAACGCGGTAATTTCATTTTTTTCTATATTAAGATTAACGCTTTTAAGCGCTTTAAAATCGCCGTAATACAAATCTAAATTTTTTATTTCAAATTTACTCACCTTTTGCTCCTCCTGTTAATTTTTTTGCCGCAAGATTTGACAATCCGTTTATAAGCAGAACAAGTACCAATAAAACAACCGCAGTTGCATAAGCCTCATTAGTATAAAGTCCCTCCGAAAGCAGTGTGTACATGTGAACCGAAAGCGTTCTTCCCGAACTCATTATAGTTTTCGGAATACCTGCTACCGTACCTGAAGTATAAATCAGCGCAGCGGTTTCGCCTACTATTCTGCCTATTGCAAGAATTACGCCTGATAAAATACCGGGAATTGCCGACGGCAAAACAACCCTGAAAACAGTACGAAGTCTGCCGGCACCCAGTCCGAAACTGCCCTCTCTGTATGAATCGGGAACAGCTATCAGCGCTTCTTCGGTAGTTCGCATAATAAGCGGCAGTACCATCATAGCAAGAGTGATTGCGCCTGCAAGCATAGAATAGCGCCAGCCGAAAGTTATATTGAAAAACAAATAGCCGAAAAGTCCGAATACAATTGAAGGAATACCCTGAAGCGTTTCTGTTGTAAGTCTTACCGCTTTTACAAGGCGGTTGCCTCTTTTTGCGTATTCAACCAAATAAACCGCCGAAAAAACGCCTACGGGAACGGCGATTATAAGAGTCATAAATACCATTGTAAAGGTATTGATAATAGCCGGCATCATAGAAACATTTTCGCTTGTATATTTAAACTCAAAAAGCTCGGGCTTCAAATTCGGAATTCCTTTTGCAAGGATATATATAATGATGAAAAAAAGTATAAAAACCGTTATTACCGCAGAAAGTAAAACGAGAATGTAAGCAAGGAAAGAAAAAGGATGTTTTTTATAATTTTTCAGTTTTTGTGTAAATGTAAGTTTGTTAATATAATCCATCATTCTCACCCCTAATCTTTCTTTTTAACCGCCGAAAAGCATAGATTGATTATAAGTATAAAAACGAACAACACTACTGCGGTTGCGATAAGTGCTTCACGGTGAAGTCCTGTAGCATATCCCATTTCCATAGCAATATTAGCAGTAAGCGTTCTTACACCGCTTGTAACACTTTTGGCTAAAATCGGCTGATTTCCCGCTACCATCATAACCGCCATTGTTTCGCCTATAGCTCTGCCGATGCCGAGTATTATTCCTGCTGTAATGCCTGATTTTGCAGCAGGAAAAATTACTCTGAAAACACTTCTCTCATGAGTAGCGCCAAGCGCTAAAGAGCCTTCATAGTAGCTTTCCGGCACAGCATTTAAAGAGCTTTCGGTAACGCTTATTATCGTAGGCAAAATCATTATACCGAGTAATATAGATGCGGTGAGTATTCCTTTTCCGCCACCGCCGAAAATATCCTGCATAATCGGAACTATAACAACAAGTCCGAAAAAGCCGTAAACGATAGACGGAATACCTGCAAGCAGATTTACCGCAGGCTTAAGTAATTTATAAAGTTTTTCGGGACAAAATCTTGCTAAAAAGATTGCACATAAAAGTCCTATCGGAACTCCTACTATAATTGCACCGGCAGTAACATAGATACTGCCTAAAATCATAGGGAATATACCGTAAATATCGTTGCCCGGCTTCCATTTTGTACCTGTTAAAAAGTCGATAAAACCGATTTTCGCCATTCCCGGAATACCGTTTGCAAATAAAAATATACAGATAAGCAAAACCGAAATTATTGACAAACAGGCGGTAAACAGAAAAACGTATTTCATTGCCGTTTCTTTAATTTTATTCATTTTGCACTCCTTTAAGAGTAGTTTTCAGCCGAATTTAATTTTTAAATTACACTTCTTTATTCGGATATAGGGTTTAAAGCCTTTTATGGCTTTAAACCCTTTTTAGCTGATAACTTATATTTTATTTAAGTTCTGACCAATCTGTTGTTTCGCCTGTAAATATTGCTTTAACCTGTTCGCTTGAAAGCTCATCAAAAGTATTATCGTTATTAACGATTACAGCGATACCGTCTTTTGCGATAACTGTTGCTTGAAGCTCTGCGGCTTCTTCATCTTTAAGCTCACGTGATGCCATACCGATATCCGAAACACCGTTCATTGCGTCTTTCATACCTGTTGAAGAATCTGACTGCTGAAGCTCTATTGTTACATCTTTATTTAATGCACAGTAAGCTTCTTTGAGTTTTTCCATTACAGGAGTTACAGAAGAAGAACCGCTGATTGTGATTTTACCGCTTACGCCTGCTGCTTCGTATGCCGGTTTATCACCTACGCTGATGTATTTTTCCTGTTCAACAATCGCCTGACCTTCAGCACTCATAATGTAGTTGATAAAATCTTTTGCAGCGTCGCTTAAATCTTTTTTGGTTGCGATGTTAAACGGACGTGAGATTTTGTAGCTTTCATTTGAAACATTTTCAACAGAAGCTTCTACACCGTCGATTTTCAAAGCCTTTACTGTGTTGTTAAGTGAGCCGAGTGAAATATAACCGATTGCGCTTTCGTTACCTGCAACTGTTGTCATCATAACTGATGTTGAGTTGGTAATTTCGGCAGCGTCTGTTGTATTATCGATTTTGTTTCCGTCTGCATCCTTTTCTTCAATACCGAAAAGTTCGATAAATGCGCCTCTTGTACCTGAACCGTCCTCACGTGAGATAACTGAGATTGCGCCTGTTGTTGCAGCGGCCTCATTGCCGCCTTTTGTCGTGCTGTCCTGATTGTCAGCGGCTTTGTTACCGCATCCGGTAAGAGCGCCCATAAGCACTACAATACCTAAAATTAATGCAAATATTCTTTTTTTCATAACTAAAGTTTCCTTTCTTGCTTTGAGATTTTTAATCTCATTTAATTAATTTTATTTCCCTCTTTTCAGGGTACGGGTTTATTCTAAATCGGCAAGGTTAAGTTTAAAACGTCACTTGTGTTAACTGTATGTTAACAATAATTGTTTTAAAAAAAACGGTATTTACATTAAAAAGTATATGTTAATTTAATTGAGATATTAATTTAACATAAATAAAGCAAAGCAAAATTTGTATAAAATATACAATCGGATTTATATATTTTTCACAAAGTTTAAAAATTGTCGAAAATTGTCTTGAAGTTCACGTGAACCTATGATATAATTAGGTAAACTCAAACAAAAAGGAGGCAAAAGCTAATGTATCAAAAACTTATTCCCGGAACAAATACGCCATACGGCGATTTAAAAGGCGGAGCTTTTGCACTCTTTCAGCCTATGATAAAAGCGGCGGGCGGACTTACTTTGGCTCAAGTCTGCTCGATAACGGGACTTGAAGGCTCGACTATACAAAACTGGGTTAAAAGAGGATTTATTGCCCACCCTGTTAAAAAAAGATATTTTGAACGTCAGCTCTCAAGAATACTTATTTTAAGCGCTTTAAGGGACAGTATGCAGCTTGACAGCATAGTAGCATTGCTGAAATATATCAACGGCGATGTCGAAGATGACAGCGATGATAATATTTCAGAGCCGGAGCTTTTTGATTACTTTTGCAATATAGTAAGAAAGATTGATATAGAAAAAGGTATAAGTTTTAAGGAAATAGATTTATATATTAATGAGGAAATAAAAGATTTTAAAGGACCTTTTTCAGATTCAAAGCAACGTGTTTACAACACGCTCAAAACAATGATTTTAGGATATATTACGGGCAGATACAAACAGGAAACCGATTTCTTTTACAACAGCGTTTTAAACTGAAATCTCTTGTTTGTATGCGCGCATAATAAAAAACTATAGCTTTAATTAGGAGGAATATATATGGAATGGTTTGCTTCCTGGTACGAAAGTCTTAACACCGTTCAGCAGGTTTTAGCCGCAGGCGCAATTCCCGCAACAGTAATTTTAATTATCCAAACTGTGCTTTTGATGTTTGGCGTTGGCGGTCATGACGCAGACCACGGCGAGTTTGACCACGATTTTTCGTATTCTCACGATTTTGACGGTCATATCGACCATGATTTTGACCACAGCCACGACTTTGACGAGCATATCGACCACGACGGCGCACATCATTCATCGGGTGTAAGAATTTTTACCGTTCGTGGATTAGTCGCAATGTTCTCGGTTGGCGGCTGGCTTGGAATTGCAATGATAGATTTAGGTGTTTCTAACGCAATTTCGGTAATAATAGCCTTTGTCGGCGGATTTTTGGCGCTTATACTTGTAGCGCTGGTTTTAAAACTGATGCTTTCACTTCAGCAGGGCGGAAATATAGACGTCCAAAACGCTATTACCAAAACAGCAAAGGTCTATCTTACAATTCCGGCTTCACGCAAAGGCACAGGCAAGGTAACATTTACTTTGCAAGAGCGTTTTGTCGAAATGGACGCTGTTACCGATTTTACACAAGACATTAAAACTGATTCTATGGTGCAGATTGTTTCGGTTACGGACAATTGTTTGGTTGTTCGCCCGTTATAACCCGCATTATAAAATACATAATAAATAAAAGGAGAAATATTTATGAATCCAAGCTTAATTATCACAATTACGGTTATCGCAGTACTGCTTTTCACATTGTTGTTAGTAGCGCTGACAAGATACCGCCGCTGCCCTTCGGATAAGGTGCTGGTTGTTTACGGTAAGGTAGGAACAAATAAAGACGGCACAAACCGTTCTGCTAAATGCGTTCATGGCGGCGCCGCTTTTATCTGGCCTGTAATTCAGTCTTATGAATACCTTGATTTGACACCTATTTCAATCAATGTAGACCTTACAAATGCGCTTTCGCATCAGAATATCCGAGTTGATGTTCCTTCACGTTTTACGGTAGGTATCTCAACCGAACAGGGTGTTATGCAGAATGCGGCTGAACGTTTGCTCGGCTTAAAACTCAATGAAATTCAGGAGCTTGCCAAGGATATTATTTTCGGTCAGCTTCGTCTTGTTATAGCAACAATGGATATTGAAGAAATCAATACCGACCGAGATAAATTTCTTGAGGCTGTTTCACACAATGTTGAAACCGAGCTTAAAAAGATAGGTTTAAGACTTATCAATGTAAATGTTACCGATATTACCGATGAATCGGGATATATTGAGGCGCTCGGTAAAGAGGCGGCCGCAAAGGCTATCAACGACGCTAAAAAGAGCGTTGCCGAGAAAAACCGTGACGGTAGCATTGGCGAAGCCGTTGCAGTTAAAGACCAGCGTATTTCGGTTGCAGAGTCAAATGCGACTGCTATCGCAGGCGAAAACGAGTCCAAAGCCGCCGTTGCGCTTTCTGACGCAATCCGCAGAGAAAAAGAAGCAGAGGCACAGCGCAGAGCGGTTGCCGCAGAGAAAATCGCACAGGCAAAAGCGCTTGAAGAGGCTTATGTAGCAGAGCAAAGTGCAGAGCGTGCAAGAGCCGAAAGAGAACTTGCAACAAAGCAGGCTGATATAATTACCGCCGCACAGGTTGAAAAAGAACGCAAAGAACTTGAAGCAGAGGCTATAGCCGAGCAGACACGCCGCAAGGCAAAGGGTGAGGCTGACGCTATCTTCGCCACAATGGAAGCACAGGCACGAGGCGTTCAGGAAGTGCTTGAAAAACAGGCTGAAGGTTTTAAAAAGATTATTGAAGCCGCAAACGGCGATGCTTCTGCCGCTGTTCAGTTAATGCTTGTTGATAAAATCGAAGAGCTTGTTAAAATTCAGGTTGAAGCTATTAAAAATCTTAATATTGACAAGATTACCGTTTGGGATTCAATGGGCGGTGAAAACGGTACTCCGACAACTGCAAACTTTCTGTCGGGTATTATGAAGTCCGTTCCTCCGCTTAATGAAACACTTAAAATGGCAGGAATACAAATTCCCGAATATTTAGGCAAGCAGATTGAAGAAAAAGAAGAAAAAGAACCACAAGCAACAGAAGCACAAAAATAATTTATGTGTTTTAATTATATCGACTTTGTTGCAGACTAATCTTATATACAAAAACAACCCTTTGGAAAATTCCAAAGGGTTGTTTTAATCGTAAAAGTCTTATTATTTTTCCGCCAACGCACGTTCGAGCCAAATAGCGCCGATGTCCATAGCGTTGTAAAGACCTTCTTTTTCGCTCTTTTTGATTATTCTCTTTACAGGGTCAACCGATGTATCGGTATCAAGCAACTGAACAAGAATTTTTTTAGCCGAGGTAATATCTCCGTCCGGCTCCTTATCTTTGATTGTGAGTTGGATTACAAATTTATCCTCCATATTTCCGTAATAAAGAGTATCGCCGCAACGAACAAGCGGTCTGCCTTTATAATTTAAAAATTCTGCCAAAAGAATCAACTCCTAACGTAATCTGTTTTATTATTTTAACATACTTTATGCCCTTTGTAAAGATGTTTTTTCTGCACAAAAAACTCCTGCCGAAAATAAAAGGCAGGAGTTTTGTTTGTTCTAAATATTATATTAGTCAGAAACGTAAGGCATTAATGCTAAATGTCTTGCTCTCTTAATAGCAACTGTCAATGCTCTCTGGTGGAAAGTGCAGGTGCCTGTTACACGGCGAGGGAGAATTTTTGCTCTCTCAGAGGTGTATTTAGAAAGTTTAGAAACATTTTTATAGTCAATAAAGCCGCCTGTCTGTCTGTCTACGCAGAAAGCGCAAACTTTTTTACGACCTTTTCTGATAGGTCTTGCAGGACGCTCAGGTCTTTTATTTTCTTCCATTTAAGGTTTACCTCCTTATAAAAATTTGTATTCGAAAAGAAATTTTTTCAAATAATAAATCAGAACGGAAGATCCTCGTCACCCATAGAAATTTCTTCAAAATCGCCTGTATCAACATTTGAGAATGAAGCGGGTGCGGATTCTGTTCTTGCCATCGGTGCGCTACCGCCCGACTCGGCTTTTGAACCGCAAAAATCAGCAGAATCAACAACAACATCATAAGTTGTACGTTTATTGCCGTCTTTATCGGTGTAACTGCTCTGTTGTAAAGAGCCGCGAATAGCAATCATCTGACCTTTGCCAAAATATTTTGTGATAAATTCGGCATTATTACGCCAAGCGACGCAATTGATAAAATCGGTCTGATTATTGCCGTCTTTTGAATAACTGCGGTTTACGGCAACAGAAAAAGAAGTAACCGAAATACCGCTGTTTGTTGTGCGAAGTTCAGGGGTTGCAGTAAGTCTGCCCATAATTACTACTACATTAAGCATTTTTATTTACCTGCTTTCAAAATTATGCTTCCTTTGCAACTGTTAAATATCTTAACACGTCGTCTGCAATGTTAAGTTTTCTTGCAAGTTCAGAAACAAATGTAGGCTCAGAAGTATGAGTAATAACTACATAGTAGCCGTCGTTTTCGTAGTTGATAGGGTATGCAAGTCTGCGTTTGCCCCATTCATCTACATTATCAACAGTACCGTTAGCCTCGATAAGTCCTTTAAACTTCTCAACGCTTGCAGCTACAGCTTCTTCACCGTTTTTCAAAGAGAAAACCAAAACTGTTTCATAAACATTAGCCATTGATATTGTACCTCCTTTCGGTCATTCGGCTCGACCGCAATTCTCTCGGTCAAGCAAGGAATAAATTTTTTAAACCTTTACTTATACTGATTTTATACAAGCATAAGCAAAAGTAATTTTACAATAATTTTTAAAATTAGTCAAGTGTTTTTGCTAAATTTTTTATATATTCTTTAAAATCATTACCAAAATCTTCATTTTTAAGTGCCATTTCAACATGTGCCTGCATAAACGAGAGTTTATTTCCCATATCGTAACGTGTGCCTGAAAATTCAATGCCCATCATACCCTCGTTTCTTGCAAGAACACGCATAGCGTCGGTAAGTTGAAGTTCGTTGCCTGCGCCTTTTGGAATATTTTCAAGAATTTCAAAAATATTCGGCGGTAAAATAACTCTGCCCAAAATAGAATAAAGCGACATAATTTGATAAGGAGAGGGTTTTTCGATCATATCGGTTACTTTCATAACGGTATCCGAAACCATTTCAACATCAAGCGAACAATATTTTACAATATCCTTTTTTGAAACCTTTTTAACGCCTGCAACACCGAGTCCGTACTGCTCGTAAACTTCTGCCAACTCGCCGATAGCAGGTTTTTCACCGATAATAACGTCGTCACCGTAAAGCACTGCAAAAGGCTCGTCGTCAACCCATGCTTTTGCTTTTAAAATAGCGTGACCTAAACCGCCTGTAACGCCCTGACGTAAAAATGTAATATTTGCAAGATTTGCAAGGCGCTCAACCTGCTCCAATTGCTGAAACTTTTTAGAATCACGCAGAGCGTGTTCAAGTTCAACCGAATGGTCAAAATGATCCTCAATTACGCCTTTGCCTCGGTTTGTAATAATAAGAATTTCAGCAATTCCTGCCTCAACCGCTTCTTCAACTATGTATTGAATAGCCGGTTTGTCAACAATCGGAAGCATCTCTTTCGGCGTGGCTTTTGAAGCCGGTAAAATTCGTGTACCGAGCCCCGCCGCCGGTATAACCGCTTTTCTGATTTTCATTACGCAATCCTCCTAAAAACAATATATTAAAATTAAATACGATATTAAATATTTAATACCATATTAACAACCGTTCCCAACATTGCAAATGCAAAAAAGATTAACGCTAACACGCAAACAACCAGACAAATTACCCATACTGTGCATTTTGTTCCGCCTGCTACTGCAATATCGTTGATACATGCAGGCGTTGGATTGTTTTTCTTTATAGCAAGAATACTGCCGGCGGCATAATTAAAATACCAATACTTTGCAAAAAGTCCCAAAATTAATGCGAAAGCAAAATTCATAAGACTTATCAAGAACATAATCGGCAAATACTTTGCAGTGGTTTCAACAATTGCTCTAGCGTACTCCTCTTCACCGACAAGGTCATCACTGTTATAATCATAATCATCATAACCTTCATCGTAACCGTAATAATAATCATAATACTGATCGTCGTCATCGAAATAATCGTCAAAATAATCATCGGCGTCTGCTCCGTAGTCATATTTTGCATTCGGTGAAATCGAATATGACCCGCTCATATTTTCTCTGACAAATGTTTCGGTAGCGTCGGTGATGTCGCTTACCATAAATACAGCGGTTACGCCGCCTACTATATTTAAAGCAAGCGCAATGCTTAATACTATCGCACCGATTTTATTCATTTTGCGGTGAAAAAACCAAAACGCTCCGGCTATAGGCGAAATTAACCAACTCAACAAGAACACAAGCGGGCTGAAAGAAACCTTTTTACTGCTGCAAAATTTTCTGAAAGCGGGAATAAAATCATTTTGATTTTTTCCTACAAAAACCGAAAATTCCGCTTCGTTTACGCTGTTTAAATCAATTTGTGAGTCAAATTGTGATTCAAACTGATAATCAGAACCGCCCTGTTCTTCTGTGCCGCCTTCTGCACAGCCTTTTTCTTCTGTTTGAGAATCTGTTTGCGCCGCCGTCAATTGTACTGTCTCATTCTCATCAGGCTGCGGCGCGGCTTGCTCTTTTATATTATCATTATCCTCAAAAGCAGCGCCGCATTGACAACAAAATTTTGCGTCATCGGTATTTTGAGCATTACATTTATTACAAGTTTTCATATTAAATCACGTCCCCCTCAAATAAAACTCATGATAACTAACGAAACTAAATTAACTGCAAAAAACAAGAGCATTGGAAGCATAAGATTTACGCCGCCTTTTTGCATAAAATCAATTTCGGTGGTTTTTCCCTCTTTTTTCATTGCGTCAATCGAAGAATAAACCTTTTTCTTATAAATATAGTCGCCGAACATTCCCATAAAAATTTTTATAACGAGCGACAATAAAGAGCCGATAAAAAGCACTCCTGAAATTTTTAAAACTTCATCGGTAACAATTCCCGTAGCCATAAAATTCTGAACTGCCGAATTTGCGGTTCCGAGCGAATAAAAAATGCTGTAAAGCACCGAATACAATGCAACCAATATCGACGGATAATAGCATTTTCTTGAAACAAGCCAATATTCAGGCACTAAAAAAGCTACCCAGTTCCAGTTAATCTTTTTTCTAAGCGCCGCCATTTTTCTGAAAATATTAATATATCGAAGAGCGTTGTATCCGACAAATTTTGCAATATTTTCAGCGCTTTCGCCGCCGATATCTTCATTTCTGTCAATTCCGTTAGAAGTAAAAAACGGGTTTTCCTGACTTGTTCTGCTGTTGTTAAACTCGCCTTGAAACTGCGTATTAAACGCATTATTCGGGTTCGGATTTTGGTTGTTTTCGTTCTGCTCAGCGGTTTGATTGTCAAAATCCGTAGTTCTCGGCGGTTCAATTTTCGGCGGTTGCCATTGCTCGGGAGTGCCGTGTTTATCGGCATAAGCGCAATGTCCTAACTGCAAATAACATGATTTGTGATGCGGCGCACCGCAATCGGGGCAAAAAGCCACCTCATCTGTAAAAAGTTTTGCCTTGCAAACGGGGCAAAGCATATTTTCATCAATTTTCATTCAAACTTTCCTTTTGCAAAAATCTTTGTTTAATATTTATATTTTAAATTAAACAGTTTATCGTCTGTTGCGTTTTAAAAAACTGTCAATGGAATATATTACATCAAAATAGTTTTTTCCGTAATTATGATACTCGCCGTTTTCAACCATTCTTTGCAATTCCTCTTTGCTTACCCACTTAACCTCGGCAACCTCATCCTCTTGCAGGCGACAGCGGTTTGCGGGAATGTTACATCTTACCGCATAAATATCGTTAATCGAATATTTACGCAACTGACGTTTCACAAGCACCATTCTTCGGCGGGTAACTCTGATTCCCAACTCTTCAAAAAGTTCTCTTATGGCGGCGTGGCGAGAACCTTCGCTTGAAAACGCCGAACCGCCCGTAGCCGCCCATTCGCCCGGCATAAGCGGTTTTTTATCAGAACGTCGCTGAATTAAAAACTCGCCCTTATCATTGACAACCCATATATGAACAACTAAATGATACTCTCCTTTAGAAAGTCCTCTGCGACCTCGAACGACCGTTTTACCGGTTTTATTTCCGTCCTTATCAAGTATGTCCCAATATTCTATCATACTTTATCTCCAAAATACAAAACTACTATCATAGATATTTTACTATATTTTCGTTTTATTTTCAAGCGGTATATTTGAATATTAAAATTTAATTCTTAATTTATTAAAATTTTGAAACTTTTTATTGCGTTTGTGATATAAATAATTGAATTTTTATTTATTATTTGATATAATGATTTTAATATTTTAATTTCAGAGGTGAAAAAAGGCTTGGCATATTTTGCAGGAAATATTGACGTTGCAGTAATAGGCGCAGGTCATGCAGGCATTGAAGCGGCTTTGGCGGCTTCAAGATTGAATCTTAATACAATTATCTTTACCATAAATCTTGATTCGGTGGGAAATTTGCCTTGCAATCCCGCTATCGGCGGTACGGCAAAAGGACATTTGGTAAGAGAATTGGACGCTTTAGGCGGTGAAATGGGCAAAGCCGCCGACGAAACCTTTATTCAATCGAGAATGTTAAACAAAGGCAAAGGCCCTGCGGTACACTCGCTACGCGCGCAGATTGACAGAAGGCATTATTCCGAGCGAATGAAACATTGCCTTGAAAAACAGGAAAATCTAACGCTGATACAAGCCGAGATTACCGCTATCGAGCAAGACGGCGAAGTTTGGAAGATTTATACCAGAATGGACGCTTGCTATACCGCAAAGGCGGTAATTATCTGCACAGGTACATATCTCGGCGGAAAAGTATACATAGGCGAAGTTAATTACGAATCGGGTCCGGACGGACTTTTCCCCGCCGCTTTTTTAGGCGAATCTTTGAGAAAACTAGGCGTAAAAACAAGACGCTTTAAAACAGGCACGCCGCCGAGAGTTCTGCGTTCTTCAATTGATTTTTCGGAACTTGAAGAACAGTACGGCGACAACCCGATTACGCCTTTTTCTTATGATACCGACCCTAAAACGCTTACCAACAAAGCGATATGCCACATCACCTGGACAAACGAAAAAACCAAAGAGATTATTTTAAATAATCTTCACCGTTCGCCGCTTTACGCAGGTGAAATTGAAGGCGTAGGACCGAGATACTGTCCGAGTATTGAAGATAAAACGGTGCGTTTTAAAGACAAACAGCGCCATCAGATTTTTATTGAGCCATGCGGTCTTAACACCGAAGAAATGTATTTGCAGGGCGTTTCTTCTTCGCTCCCTGAAGAAGTTCAGCAACAGATGTACCACAGCATTAAAGGTCTTGAAAACTGTAAAATTATGCGTACCGCTTACGCTATTGAATATGATTGCATTGACCCTACCGCACTTTATGCCACTTTGGAATTTAAAGATTTTTCGGGGCTTTACGGCGCAGGTCAATTTAACGGCTCTTCGGGTTATGAGGAGGCGGCGGTGCAAGGCTTTGTTGCAGGCGTCAACGCCGCAAGAAAGATAAAGGGCGAAAGTCCTCTTATTCTTTCAAGAGCCGACTCTTATATTGGCACTTTGATTGACGACCTTGTGACAAAAGGTTGCAACGAACCTTACAGAATGATGACATCTCGTTCGGAATACCGCCTTGTTTTAAGGCAGGATAATGCCGACGAGCGATTAATGGCAATCGGCAGAGAAATAGGACTTATCAACGATAAAAAATGGGAGGACTTTGAGCAAAGGCAAACACTTAAACAAAAAGAAATCGAACGTGCAAACTCGGTTGTTTTTCCGCCGAATGATGAGCTTAATAAAATTTTAGAATCAAATAATACCGCTCCTGCGACAACGGGAATTCGTCTTTGCGACCTTATAAAGCGCCCCCAGCTTGATTATGAAAAACTGACTGAAATTGATAAAACCCGTCCCGATATTCCGAACGATGTTTTGCTTTCGGCACAAACCGAGATAAAGTATGACGGATACATAAAAAGACAAAACTCCGCTATAAAAGAGTTGAAAAGACTTGAAAACAAAAGTCTGCCCGAAAATATTGACTACAATTCAATATTAGGGCTGAGACTTGAAGCAAGAGAAAAATTAAGCAAAATAAGACCGAAAAACATAGGTCAGGCATCACGAGTTTCGGGAGTATCCCCCGCTGATGTTTCGGTGCTATTGATTTGGCTCGAGAAAGGAAACTCAAAATGACGGAGTTTTTACTAAAAAGGTTTGTAAAAGATTATAAAAACACATCAAATCAAGAAGTTCGCGAGCGTTACGGTTCTTTTGCGGGAATCGTCGGTATTTTTGTAAATATTACGCTTTTTATTGCAAAATTCATCGCCGCATTGCTTTCGGGATTTTCTATTTCCGTTCTTGCCGACGCTTTAAACAACCTTTTTGACGCAGTTTCATCTGTAGTTACTTTTGCAGGCTTTAAAATTGCTAACAAAGCCGAGGACAAGGATCACCCTTTCGGTCATGGCAGAATGGAATACATTTCGGGACTGATAGTTTCATTTATCATAATTTTAGTCGGTTTTGAACTTTTAAAAGAATCAATACCGAAGATTTTTAATCCCGAAGCCGCCGCTTACAGCCTTATTTCGATTATTATTATGTTGGCGGCAATTCTAATTAAAATATGGCTCGGACTTTTTAACAAAAATTTAGGCAAACGCATAACTTCAGCCGCTTTAAACGCTACCGCAATGGATTCATTTTGCGATGTTGCCGCAACTTCGGCAGTTTTAATAGGTCTTGTAGTAGGTCTTGCGTTTAACATTAATATTGAGGGCTACACAGGTTCTATAGTAGCCGCATTTATTATCTACACAGGCATTATGGCGGCAAAAGATACTCTCTCTCCGCTTCTTGGCGAAGCGCCGGACGAGGATTTTGTAGAAAATATTGAAAAAACCGTTATGGCTCATGACGAGGTTATCGGTATTCACGATTTAATAGTGCACGATTACGGTCCGGGGAGAAAGATGATTTCTTTACACGCAGAGGTTTCATCAGACGGAGATATTTTAAAAATTCACGATGCAATCGACCTTATTGAAATGGAACTCGGCGCAAAATTTCACTGCGTTGCGACAATACACATGGACCCGATTGATTTAAACTGTGAAACCACCAACACCTTGAAAAAACAAGTCGGCGAAATTCTTGAAAGCATTGACGGTTCGCTTTCGTTTCACGATTTCAGAATAGTATCGGGACCTACCCATACAAACTTAATTTTCGATGTCGTTATGCCTTACAGTTTCCCTGTTTCCGCCGAAACGCTCAAAAGTGAAATCAAGGAAAAAGTGAGTAAAATAAACGAAAACTATTTCTGCGTTATAAATATTGATAAAAAATACGTAACCGAAAAAGAAACGGAGTAAAAATGAGAAAAGAGAGCAAAAAGATGAGCAAATCAAATTACAGCGATAGCGTAAAACGCCTTCGGGAATTTCTTAAAGAAAAGGAAAAAAGCAGACAAGACTGGGCGAAAGAAAGTTGGTCACATTCAGGCGGTAAACTTCATAAAATAGGCAGGGTTTTAGTTCCTGTTGTTTCATTTGCAGGTATGTTTTTAATGATAATGGTATGCTTGATAAGATTTATGAACATTCCGCAAATCGGCAGAGCGCTTGCAGGAAACGCAAGCGGTTTAAACGAAACCGCAAAGGAAGACCCTGCGATTTATCCGTTTTTTGTTCTCGTTTTTATTGCGTTGTGTCTGCTTGTTTATACCTCTATAAGATTTATTAAAGGTAAATTCAAAAACACGCCTTACCTATTGTTCGGCACTTCGCTGTTTTTATCGCTTTGCGCTTTATTGCGTTACGGCGCAGATCAGGGTACTTTTCCCGATAATTCGGGTTTTGACGGCGCACCTACCTTTACTTATTTTGAATATTGCCTGTTTACGCTCGGTGTTTTTGCGGCAGTAGCGGTTTTTGCTTTAATTCTTATGATTATAGAACTGCGCGACAAACGTGAATTCAACCGAAATGTCGAGCATACGCTGCTTAAAATTATTCCAAAAGAAAAGTCAGGCGATTTACTGACAGAAGAAGAGTATTCAAAACTTATAGATGAATATATAGAATCCGAAAAGCAAAAATCAGAACTTGAGTTTTTAAGTAAAAAAGAAGCAAAAAAACATAAAAAGCGCAAGCACAATTAAAAAAACAGATTGCAAAACCGCAGTATTAAAAAACATACTGCGGTTTTTTGTCTGATAATATTGCAACACAATCGACATAAAAGCAAATAAATACAATATTTTGACCATTTTTTACATTGAAAAAACAATAATCTTTTTAGTATTATAAAATTAATATAAATATTTATTAATAGGAGGCTTTTATGAAAAAACAACTATCAATAATTCTGGCAATTGTAATGTTATTTACGGTTATCGGTTCGATGCAAATTGCAAATGCCGAGTCAGAACCTATCGAAATTCTTACAGTAAAAGATCAAATCCGTACTGTCGGCAGAACCGAAGAAGTCGATAACGGTATTGCCTGCGACTGGACTGCAAGCGGTATTGAATTTAATGCCGTTTGCGAAGAAAATTCAAGTATTGCATTAACCATAAATTCAAACGCTGAATGTTATTTTACTGTTTTTATTGATGATGTTCGTCAAGATTACAGAGTTCGCACTTTGAGCGGAGATTATACCCCTGTATTCGCATCTGCCGAAAACGGACTTGAATCCGGCAAACATAAAATAAAAATTATAAAACAAACAGAACGCTCGAATGTAAAAACCACCATTAAAGCAATTTCGCTCAATAATGTTGTTTTAAGCGACAAACCCGAAGAGCCTGAATATATTTTTGAAATGGTCGGCGACTCTATTACAAGCGGTTTCGGCTCGCTTGATACAAACAATCAAGAGGCAAAATACTCTGACGGTACCAGAACTTACGCTTATCTCACTGCTCAAAACTTCGGGGCGGAAGCAAGAGTGGTTTCTCAATCAGGCGGCTTTATAACTTCTCTTTATAACCAGTATATCAAAAATTCCCGTGACGACAATGCTTTTGATTATTCAGCGTACAAAAAGCCAAATGTTGTTACACTTGCTTTCGGAACAAACGACGGCTCAAGAACCGTAGAATATTGGCAGACCGGTATTCAGAATTTCGCCGACGCAATTCGCACGGGATATAACGATAATTCAATTCCGATTGTGTTTATCCACAATCTCATATCTAACGATGACAAATTAAGAGCAAATGTTGCGACGGCTATTAAAAACCTTAAAGCAGAAGATGAAACAAAATACAGCAATATATATGTAACTTCAGGTAATAATCCTCAAGGTGGTCATCCGGGTCAACAAAGCCATTATAAAACCTCTAAAAAACTTACAAGAGATTTGGTGGAATTCGGTTTAATGCCTGCAAGCGCTTTAAAAGACGACGCTACTATTATTCTTAATGAATCAAGCCAAAAAGAAATAACGGTTAATAATTTTGACAGTAATATTACTGCTGTTGACGGCATTACAAGCGAACTCGTTTCACCGCTTGACCCTGCAGATAACGGCGTAGACGGCAAATATGCCGTTAAATTTACCGCAGACGGCACTCAAACGGAAGTTGCCGATAAAAACACATTACATGCAACATTCGGTACTGTAGCCAATACAAATTATAAAACAAAGGGTATCTCGTTCTATCTTAAATATCATGATACGGATTATGATTCAAGCGATGAAACCTCGGTTTATGATATTCCGAGACTGTATTTTGTGAACGGAAACGGAGATAGCACCGCTTACGACCTTTACAGCGTAAAACTCAGCGATGTTAAAGATAACGAATTAACCAAAGTTGAAATATACTGGAATGAAATGCCGTATTCAAATTATATTTTCTTGAGATCATTTATAAATTGTAATTCGGTTAAACTGTGCCTTGATATGCACGGAGAATGTGAATATACCATTGATAATATGCAGGCTATTCTATGCGATTATACTTATTCGGATAACAGCAATCAGGCTTATACATATACCAAAGGATACAGTTCATACGAAGTTATCGGTATTTTGGACGGTTATGAAGCGGCAACTACCGTAACATCTGCAACTTCTGCAACCACAACAACTTCTACCGCAACAACCACAAAGGGAACCGAAACAAGTTCATCCGCTTCCTCTGCTACAGATTCCGAATATACAAAAGTATTGGATTTTGATACTACGCTTACAGAACCTGTATTCGGTTGGCAGAACGGAACCGACAAGAGTTCGGTTATTGACTACACAACAGTAGATGAAACCTACGCCGACGGCAACGTTGCCATGCTTGCAAGTTCAAACAACTACAACAATGTAGGCTTTTTGTTGGGCGATGTATTCTCGGGCAAAAAGGTAAAATCAATTTCTTTTGAGATTTGGTCAACAACTGCATTTAATCTTGACAACAGATCGGGTTTGAGAAACGGTACAAATTATGCCGACCCTGAAATTGATATGAGAAATCTTGGGTACAATGACAGCAAGAAATTTTTAATTACTAAAGAAAAACAAAATCTTATTTTTGATTTTTCAAATATTTCTGTAGATGTAACCGCTTGGACAAATCCTCATGTTTCTTTCAATCTCAGCAAAACTACCACTCTGTATATTGATAATATTACTGTTACTTATGAAAGATATTATGCAGATTTAGACGTTGAGGGTAATGTAGAAAGAGTATACGCTGACGAAAACGGTTATATTACTTTACCTGACGTCGCTATTTCAACAGGTGATTTTGCAGGTTGGGCAACTGATGATGATGCAGATAATATAATCCCTGCAAACACTTCATTAAACATTAGCAAAGATACTGTTTTCTATGCGGTTTCAAGCAACAGACTCGACCAAGAAGCACCGGCTGCCCCTGTTGTTGAATCAGTAGGAGCAACAACAGTAACTCTTGTTGCAAATGATTCTTATCAGTACAGTATGGACGGCACAGTTTGGCAGAACAGCAATATATTTACCGGACTTGATTCTGCAACGGAGTATACGTTCTATCAAAGATATAAAGCTACTGCAACACATAAATCAAGTCCTGCTTCCGAAGGATTAAAAGTTACAACCGCTACCGTATATAACTTTGAAGCAGAAAAAACAGTAGGTGCATATTCGGGTACATTAAATAGTAACAGTTCTAACTCTGATACATCAACAGGTTCTTTGATTTATGCAGTTCACGACGCTTCAAATCCTGCCGTAGGACACTATGTTGAATATAAATTTACAGGAATAACTACCGGCTACTACCAAGTTTCGCTCTTCTCGAGAAACGTATCGGGTTCACGAAGCACTTATGAGGTAACTGCTTTTGATGAAACAAATTCACAACAATCTGCCGGTTCAATTAATTTTGCCGATTTAAGCACTAAAGTAGGCAACAACACTTATTATTGTAATCCTACTTTAACAGAAAATGTTTTGGTTTCATCCGGTTCTACTTTAAAACTTAGATTTACCATTACTGCTGCCGGAACAAGTTCAGGCTCATATATTGACAAGTTCGTTCTGACAAAAGTTGCTGATTATATACCTGAAGAAACAGGCGATACAACAGACGCTCTTTCAACATCGGCAACTGCTTCAATCAGACTTGGTACTGTTTGCGGTATCAGATTCTACACAACCTTTGATACATCGAAAATTGAAGGCACAATAGTAGAAAAAGGCACTCTTATAGGACCTAAAGATAAAATCGGCAACTATCTTACAATTGAAGATACAGTAACCGAAGACGGGGCTTCGCCAAAAGCAGTCACAGTTAAGTATAAACCTGATACACTTTGGAAAAACAATGAATTTGTCGGTTCTCTTGTTGGTATTAAAGAAACTAACTACAACAGAGAATTTGTAGCCCGCGGTTATGTTAAATTAGAAGACGGCACATATCTTTATTCGGCAACATCTACTGCAAAAACCGTTGCAGATATAGCAGCCGCATTTATTGAAAACGCAACAAAAGATGACGCAACAGAAAAAGATAAAGCCTTATATAACACTTATAAAGAACTGGTTGACAAATGGGCAGCCACTAAATCCTAAAATTTACGGATAAACTTCTTTCAAAAAATTCCTCAGAAAAACCGAAGTGATTTGTTTCACTTCGGTTTTTCATTTATATAAAATGAAAATTTTATAATAAATCATTAATTTTTTGAATTTTTTCGCCAATACTGTTGACTTTTGCAATGTGTTGTGTTATTATGCTAAAGTGCTAAAGTAAAATGATTTAAAAAATTTATAAAAAGGACGGTTTATAATGAAAATTTTAGATAACGAAGGCGCCCATTTACTTATAGAAGCCATTAAAAATCTAAACGATGAAGAAGATATTAAGTGCTTTTTAACAGATCTGATGACTACAAAAGAACTGCTTGATATGTCGCAGCGTATGCAGGTTGCTTCCCTGTTAAAACAAGGAATGGTTTACTCAAAAATTGCCGAAATCACAGGCGCTTCCACCGCTACAATCAGTAGAGTCAGCCGCTGTTATTCATACGGTGAGGACGGCTACAAAAAAGCATTCTTAAAAATCAAGCAATAATACCAAAAGGAGAACTTATCAAATGTCTTTTGATGAAAAGATTTTAAACAACTGCGAAAAGGCGATTTTTTTACTTCGCAAGTTATTCAAAGATTACGGATATGAGCAGTACAAGGTCAGCAAATTTGAAGAATACGACCTTTATATGAAAAATAAAAGTTTTTTGGTTTCGGAAAATGTGCTGACTTTTACCGATACAAACGGTAAATTAATGGCATTAAAACCCGACGTAACGCTTTCAATTATCAAAAACACCAAAGATGACGAATCGCTTAAAAAGGTGTATTATAACGAGGTTGTTTACCGACCGAACGACGAAAACGGTTTTCGTGAAATCAACCAGACAGGTCTTGAATGTATCGGCGATATTGATACTTCCAACGTATGCGAAGTTATTACGCTTGCTATTAAAAGTTTGCAGCAGATAAGCGATACATACCTGCTTAATATTTCGCATAACGGCTTTATTGCGGGACTTCTTTCGGAGGCAAACGCCGACGAGCAGACGAACGAGGCAATCTTAAAAGCGGTTTCACAAAAAAACACAGCCGCAGTAACGGCAATCTGCAAAGATAAAAACATCAGCGAAAAGGTTGCAAATGCGCTTTGTGAACTCTGCCTTATTTATGAGCCAGTTTGCGAATGTCAGGAAAAATTAGAAAGCCTTATTATAAACGAGCAGATGCAGGCGGCTTTTTATGAAATATCAAAGATAAACTCTACATTGCAAAAGTCGGGTATGGCAGAGAGAGTAATGATGGATTTCTCTATTGAGAATGATATGAATTACTATAACGGCATTATTTTCAACGGTTTTGTTGGCGAATTGCCGCAAAGTGTTTTAGCCGGCGGAAGATATGATAATCTTGTTCATAAAATGGGCAAAAACAAAGGTGCAATCGGTTTTGCGGTTTATCTTGATTTGTTAGAGCGAATTGATGAAAAAGCAAACGAAGAGGACGACGGCGAATTTATAAACGTTGCACTTCCGAAAGGCAGACTCGGTGAAAAAGCATACGATATTTTTGAAAAATCAGGATATGAATGTCCTGCTATTTACGATAAGGGCAGAAAACTGATTTTTGAAAACTCGGATAAAAAAGTCCGCTACTTCTGGGTAAAGCCTTCCGATGTTGCAATTTATGTTGAAAAAGGTGCGGCAGATGTAGGCATTGTAGGCAAGGACATTTTACTTGAACAAAATTCCGATGTTTACGAAATGCTTGATTTAAAACTCGGCAAATGCAGAATGGCGGTTGCCGCTAAAAAGGATTTTTGCGACAACCACGATAAAACGCTTGTTGTTGCAACCAAATTCCCGAATATTGCAAAGCAGTATTACAACTCAATAAGCCGACAAATTGATATAATCAAACTTAACGGCTCAATTGAGATTGCTCCCCTGCTCGGACTTTCAGATGTAATTGTCGATATTGTTGAAACAGGTAAAACTCTGCTTGAAAACGACCTTGAACCGAAAGAAACAATTGTAAATATCAGCGCAAGGTTAATCTGCAACAAATCAAGCTACAAATTTAAAAACCAAAGAATTAACGATCTTCGTAATAACATGGCACAAATTCTTGATAATGAGGAATAAAAAATGATAAAGATTTTTAATTTTAACGAGGTTGATAAAAACAGCCTTTTTATAAGAAGCGACAATAAAACAGGCGTTGCCGATACGGTTGAAGAAATTATTGAAAAAGTAAAAGCCGAGGGCGACGAGGCGCTTAAATTTTACTCTGAAAAATTCGACGGCGTAAAACTTGACAGTCTTGAAGTCAGTAAGCAAGAGTTTGACGAGGCTTTTTCGCTTGTTGATAATGAATTTATTGAAGTAATAAAAAAAGCAAGCGAGAATATCTATGACTTTCACAAAAGACAGGTGCGTCAAAGTTTCATTTCTAACGAAAAAGACGGCGTTATCTGCGGTCAGAGAATTATTCCGATAGAAAAGGTAGGTCTTTATGTGCCCGGCGGTACGGCGGCTTATCCTTCGTCGGTGCTTATGAACTGTATTCCTGCTAAAATTGCGGGTTGCAAAGAGATTTATATGGTGACTCCTCCTAAAAAAGACGGCAAGGTAAACCCCAATATTTTAGTTGCGGCTTCGCTTGCAGGCGTTGATAAGGTTTATAAAATCGGCGGAGCGCAGGCAGTTGCCGCGCTGGCTTACGGCACCGAAACCGTTCCTGCCGTTCATAAAATAGTAGGTCCGGGAAACGCATTTGTCGCAGAGGCTAAAAAGCAGGTTTTCGGCAGAGTTGCGATTGATATGATTGCAGGGCCGAGCGAAATTCTGGTTATTGCCGATAAAAGCAACAATCCGTCTTTTATTGCGGCTGACCTTTTATCACAGGCCGAACATGATAAAATGGCGACATCGGTTTTAATTACCGATGATAACGAGTTTGCAAAAAAAGTTTCAGACGAACTTGAAAAACAAATTCCGCAATTACTTCGTGCCGAAATTGCAAGAGAATCTATTGATAACAACGGCAAAATTATTGTTGCAAAAGATTTAAAAGAGGCGGTTAAAATTTCAAACGAATTAGCCCCCGAACATCTTGAAATCTGCACCGATAACCCGTTTGACTATTTGAACTTGGTTACAAACGCAGGCTCGGTATTTTTAGGCAAAAACTGTCCCGAAGCGCTAGGCGACTACTTTGCAGGGCCTAACCACACATTGCCGACAAGCGGAACGGCTAAATTTTCAAGTCCTTTATCGGTTGATGATTTTGTTAAAAAATCTCAGTATACATATTTCACCGCAGACGCATTAAAGTCTGTTAAAGACGATGTAGCGCTCTTTGCTACCAAAGAAGGACTTACTGCACACGCCAAAAGCGCAACAATTCGATTTGAGGACGGCGAATAAATAAATGAGCAGATTTTTAATTGATAAACTGCAAAGCCTTGAGGCTTATGTTCCGGGTGAACAGCCAAAGGACAAAAAGTATATAAAACTCAATACAAACGAGTCGCCTTATCCGCCGTCAATCGGCGTGTTAAAAGCGCTTGATACCGATGTTGTAGGAGATTTAAAACTTTACTGCAACCCCGAATGTACCGTTCTTACAAATGAATTTTGTAAAGTTTATGACGTATCGCCCGAAAACGTAATTTTCGGCAACGGTTCGGATGAAATTTTAAACTATTGCTTTACTGCGTTTTTCAGCGACAGAAATCCCGTTGTTTTCCCTGATATAACTTACGGTTTTTACAAGGTTTTCGGCGACCTTTATCATATTGATTATAAAGAAATTCCGCTAATGAGTGATTTTTCAATCAATTTAAACGATTATATGGGAATAGGCAAAAATGTTGTAATTGCCAACCCGAATGCGCCTACGGGAATATGCCTTACGCCCGATGAAATCGAGCAGATTGTAAAAAGCAATCCCGACAATGTTGTAGTGATTGACGAGGCTTATATTGATTTCGGAGGGACGAGCTGTTACCCACTTACAAAAAAATATAAAAATTTGATTGTAACGGGAACATTTTCAAAATCACGCTCTTTGGCAGGCGCACGTTTAGGTTTTGCGATTGCCGATAAAGAACTGATTTCCGATTTAAACAAAATTAAATTTTCAACCAATCCTTACAACATAAACAGTATGACTCAAGCGGTAGGCGCGGCGGCGCTTCAAGATAACGATTATTATATGAACAACTGTCAAAGAATAATCGAAACAAGAGAGTTTACCGCCGATAAATTAAAGGCACTCGGCTTTGAAATTTTACCGTCAAAAGCAAATTTTCTTTTTGCCCGTCACCCTGAATATGATGGCGAATATCTTTACAACTCGCTTTATGAAAAAGGCATTTTGGTTCGCCATTTCAAAAAAGAACGTATAAAGAATTATTTAAGAATTACAATAGGCACACCTGCCGAAATGCAGGCGCTTGTGTTTGCTCTTGAAAAAATAACGGAAGGAAGGTAAAGCAAAATGAGAGAAGCAACTTTAATAAGAAAAACCGCCGAAACCGATATTAATTTATATCTTAACCTTGACGGCAGCGGAAAATCCGAGATTAATTCGGGCAACGGCTTTTTTGACCACATGTTAACTCTGCTTGCAAAACACGCAAGATTTGATTTGAAAGTTGAATGTAAAGGCGATGTAAACGTTGATTTTCACCATAGCGCCGAGGACATCGGCATTGTGCTTGGCGACGCTTTTTCAAAAGCCATCGGCAATATGGCAGGCGTCACACGATATGCCGACACCGCCCTGCCTATGGACGAGTCGCTTATTTTAACCGCTGTTGATATTTCCGGCAGAGGCTATTTAAACTTTGACCTTTCAATTCCAACCGAAAAAATCGGCGATTTTGACAGTGAACTTGTAGAAGAGTTTTTTATGGCGTTTGTCCGCCGGGCAAACGTTACATTGCACATTAAACAACTTTGCGGCAGAAATGCTCACCACATTGTAGAGGGTACGTTTAAATCCTTTGCAAGAACGCTTCGCAAAGCGGTAAAAATTGACGAAGATTTTAAAAATGAAATTCCTTCAACAAAAGGCGTTTTATAAATTTTAAGGAGTTTTCCATGATAGCAATTATTGATTACGGCGTCGGCAACCTTTTTTCGCTGAAAAGTTCATTTCAATGTATCGGCGCCGATATTATTGTAACTAACGATAAAAACGAAATTGAAAAAGCTGATAAATTGGTTCTTCCGGGCGTCGGCGCTTTTGAAGACGCCGCCCAAAAACTACGTCAAAACGGGCTTGATGAACTGATTGTAAATCAGGCGAAAAACGGCAAAATAATGCTCGGTATATGCCTTGGTATGCAGATGTTGTTTGATAAAAGTTTTGAATACGGCGAGCATGAGGGACTGGGTTTGATAAAAGGCAAGGTGAAACCGATAATAGCGCCTAAAGAGTTTAAAATACCGCATATCGGCTGGAACTCTCTTGAATTTAAAAACGGCAAAAGTCCGCTTTTTAAATACATAAACGAGGGTGATTATGTTTATTTTGTTCACTCTTTTTTCGCTGATGAATGTGAAAAAAATCAGATTGCGGTAACCGATTATTATAAACCGCTTACCGCGGCGGTTGCCGATAAAAATGTTTTCGGCACACAGTTTCACCCTGAAAAAAGCGGTGATGTCGGCTTAAATATTTTAAAAGCATTCGTTGAATTAAAGGAGAGCGATTTATGAATATCTTCCCTGCAATAGATTTAATCGGCGGTCAGGCGGTACGGCTTGAAAAGGGCGATTACAATAAAAAAACCGTATTTAATGCAGACCCTGTGGCAGTAGCGGTTGAATTTAAAAACGCAGGCGCAGAATACCTGCATTTAGTTGACCTTGACGGCGCTAAAAGCGGTAAAACAGACAACTATGACGTTATTCGTGAAATTGTGAACAAAAGCGGTTTAAATGTTGAAATCGGCGGCGGTATTCGCAGTATCGAAACGGTTGAAAAATACCTTAAAACAGGAGTTATGCGTGTTATAATAGGCACTGCCGCAATAACCGACGAAGAATTTTTAGATGAGGCGCTTTCAAAATACGGTGAAAAAATTGCGGTCGGCGTTGATATTAAAGACGGTAAAGTCGCAATAAAAGGCTGGACCGAAACCGTTGATATTACCTGTGAAGAATTTATCGAAAAAATGCAGAATAAAGATGTAAAAACCGTTATCTGCACCGATATTTCAAAAGACGGTATGATGTCGGGTACTAATCTCGAACTTTATAAAAGTTTATGTGAAAAATTCAATCTTAACATTACCGCCTCAGGCGGAGTTTCGACTTTAGAAGATGTTAAAACCTTAAATGATATGAATATTTACGGCGCAATTTTAGGAAAAGCGCTTTATGTAGGCGGTATTGATTTAAAAGAGGCAATCGCAATTACTAAGGAGTAAAGCATGATTACAAAAAGAATTATACCCTGCCTTGACGTTAAAGACGGCAGAGTTGTAAAAGGTACAAATTTTAAAGGGCTGCAAGATGTATCAAGCCCTGTAAAATTAGCGGAATACTATTCATCGGCAGGTGCTGACGAACTTGTTTTTTACGATATTACCGCGTCAAGCGAAGGGCGAAAACTTTTCACGGATATTCTGACCGAAACCGCAAGCAAGGTTTTCATTCCGCTGACCGTTGGCGGAGGAATTAATACGCTCGACGATTTTGAACGTGTGCTTTCCTGCGGCGCAGATAAAGTAAGCGTAAATTCGGGCGCAATAAGAAATCCCGATTTAGTAGGGGAAGCCGCTAAAAAATACGGCGACCAATGCGTTGTGCTTTCCGCAGATGTAAAAATAGTCGGCAATGAATACAGAGTTTTTGCCAAAGGCGGCAGAGAAGACACGGGAATGGAAGCAATCGAATGGATTAAACGTTGTGTAGATAACGGCGCAGGCGAGGTTGTTGTCAACAGTATTGACACCGACGGAGTAAAAGGCGGCTTTGATATTCCTATGTTAAAAGCAGTTCTCAATGCTGTAAATGTTCCCGTTATTGCCTCGGGCGGCGCAGGAAAAACAGAAGATTTTATTGATTTATTCAAACAATTGCCTACGATTGACGCAGGTCTTGCGGCGTCTGTTTTCCACTTCGGCGAAATTGATATTAAAGAACTTAAAAAGATTTTACGTGATAACGATATACTATCAAGAATATAAGGAGTAAAGAGAAATGGTTACAATTGAAAATTTGAAATTTGATGAAAAAGGGCTTATTCCGGCAGTAGTTGTTGACGCCGACACAAAAAAAGTGCTTACGGTTGCATATATGAACAAAGAAAGCCTTGAAATCAGCATTAAAGAAAAAAAGACCTGTTTCTGGTCACGTTCACGACAGGAATTATGGAGAAAAGGCGAAACATCGGGTAATTATCAGCATATTGTCAGCATTACTTCCGACTGCGATAACGACGCCTTGACCGTTGTGGTTAAAAAAGACGGTCCTGCCTGCCATCTCGGCACAGATTCCTGTTTTAACAATCTTTTATTTAAAAACGATGAATTGGAAGCGTTTTCGATAGAAGGTCTTTATGAACTGCTTAAAGGAAGAAAAGAAAATCCTCAAGAAGGCTCTTATACAACCTATCTTTTTGAAAAAGGTATCGACAAAATCTTAAAAAAGGTCGGTGAAGAATGTACCGAGGTTATCATCGCAGGCAAAGCCGATGATAAACCCGAAACTATTTATGAAATTGCCGACCTTGCATATCACGTAATGGTGCTTATGGTTGAAATGGGCATTTCTGTAGAAGAAATCAAAAAGGAACTCGCTTCACGCCACGTTATCAATCACAAGGTAAAACAGGAGAAAATGACAAAGTGATTTATCCTTTTGATTTTCATACTCATACTTCTTATTGCGACGGTAAAAACTCACCCGAAGAAATGGTAAAATCAGCAATTGATAAAAATCTGAAGGCGATTGGATTTTCGGGACATTCTTTTACAGAGTTTGATAAAAGCTACTGTATGAGCGAAGAACAAACCGAAAAATACATAGCCGAAATTACTGCGCTTAAAGAAAAATACAAAGATAAAATCTGTGTTTTTTGCGGAATCGAAAAGGATTATTATTCCAAGATTGACGATTCCTGTTTTGATTATGTTATCGGCTCGGTGCATTATGTAAAAAAGGATGGTAAATATCTTGATATTGATTTAAGCACCGAAAATTTTTGCGATAATGTTACCCGTTTTTTCGACGGTGATTTTTATGCTTTCTGCGAAGCCTACTACAAAAATGTTGCCGATGTTTATAATAAAACCAAGTGTGATATTATAGGGCATATTGACCTTATCACAAAATTTAACGAGGGCAACGCCCTTTTTGACGAATCGGATAAAAGATATACCGATTCGGCGATTTTTGCGGTTGACGAACTGCTGAAAAACGACGTTATCTTTGAAATAAACACAGGCGCAATTTCACGAGGATATAGATTGAAACCCTACCCTGCAATGTTTATTTTAAAGCGTATTTTTGAAAAGAAAGGCAACATTATTCTTTCAGGCGATACCCACAGCAAAGAAAATTTGTGTTTTCAATTTGATAATGCGACAGATTATATAAAGTCGGCAGGATTTAAAACGATAAAAGTATTAACCGATAAAGGGTTTATTGATTATAAAATTTAATTTTTTAATTAAACCGTAACCGACTACAAAAATAACACACTAAAAAAGCCTCACAAAAATGTGAGACTTTTTTTGATTTATCAATATTTAAACGTACCCTCGTAAACCATAACGGCATTGCCTGTTAGCGTGATACCGTCGTCGGTATAATTTACGGTAAGGTCGCCGCCTTTCACCTTTACGGTGATGTCTTCGCCTTTGTTGCAAAATCCGTTTTCCACCGCTGCAACAACCGCTGCACAAGCACCTGTACCGCAAGCGAGCGTTTCGCCGTTTCCACGCTCATAAACACGCATTTTAATGGTGTTTTTATTAACCACCCTAATAAATTCGGTGTTGATTCTTTCGGGGAAAATCTCCGCATTTTCAAACTGAGGCCCTACAGCTTCAATATCAATTCCGTCTACCCTGTCACAAAAGACTACGCAATGCGGATTGCCTACAGACAAACAGGTAATATTATAATCATTACCGCCGATTTTAACAGGATAATCAATTACCTTGTCAATATCAAGCGTGCAAGGCAACGACTTTGCATAAAGGTCTGCCTTGCCCATTGAAACGCTGACGGTTGTAACCATACCGTCACGTGTATAAACATCTAAATTCTTAATGTTTCCCGCCGCTTCTATTGTCATACGTTCTTTTTTGACAATTTCCTTATCATACAAAAACTTTGCAACGCAGCGAATGGCGTTTCCCGCCATTTTACCCTCCGAGCCGTCGATATTAAAAATTCTCATTTTAGCGTCGGCGATTTCGGATTTTTCAATAAGCACTATTCCGTCGCCGCCGATTCCGTAATGGCGGTCGCAAAGGCTTACGCACAGCGATTCTGGACAGGTGATACTGCCGTCAAAGTTATCAATAAAGATATAGTCGTCGCCCGTACCCTGCATTTTAGAGAATTTATACTCACGCTTTTTATCACGCATTTTGTTAATATCGACAAGTTCGGTGTTCTGTCGGTTAAAACGGCTTGCAATAATATCAGCGAGCGCATTCGCCGTATCAAGCGAAGTAAAGCAGGCGACCCCGTGAATAAGCGCTTTTCTGTGAAGCGCAATATAATCGTCTAATGTTTCATCAAAAAGTGCGCCTGTGTAAACAATATAACTGATTTTTTCGCTCTCGATAAGCGGGAAAAAGTCATTTTTAGTTACTCGTGTAACGCTTATTCCAAGTTGTTCCACCGCGTCGGCGGTATCGCTTGTAGCGTATATTTTCATTTTAAGGTCGTCGAGTTTTTTAGCAAGCGACACGATTTCAAGCAAATCATGATTTTCAACGCTGATAAGCACGCCTACATCATCTGTAACCGACGGTGATTTTATCTTAAATCCTGCGGAAGTAAGACCTTTGAAAAGTCCTTCCGTCAATGTTTTACCTATGCCCAAAACCTCGCCTGTTGATTTCATTTCAGGTCCGAGATACGAGTTGACGTCGGTTAATTTTTCAAATGAGAATACCGGCACTTTTACTGCGAAATACGGCGGATGACGGTAAAGACCGCTGCCGTAACCCAAATCGCATAATTTTGCGCCTGTCATAACCTTTGTCGCAAGGTCGACCATAGGCACGCCCGTAACCTTGCTGATATAAGGAATTGTACGGGAAGCACGAGGATTTACCTCGATAATATAAAGTTCATTTTGATAAATAAGATACTGAATATTGACAAGTCCTTTAGTGCCTAAGGAAAGAGCTAATTTTTCAGAACTTTCTACGATTTTCTTTATCATTCTGTCGTCAATATTGTACGGCGGATAAACCGCAATAGAGTCGCCCGAATGAACGCCTGCACGTTCAATATGCTGCATTATTCCCGGGATTAAAACTTCTTCGCCGTCGGAAATAACGTCAACCTCAAGTTCCGAACCGCTCATATATTTATCAACCAGCACAGGATTTTCAATGCCTGTAGATAAAATCCTTTCCATATAGCGGATTACCTGACGCTCATCATAAACAATGCACATATTCTGACCGCCGATAACGTAAGACGGGCGCAGAAGAACGGGATAACCCAAAGTTTCGGCGGCTTTTAAAGCCTCGGCGGTTGTCATAACGCCCATACCGCGCGGTCTTTTAAAACCGAATGTTTCAAGCAGTTCGTCAAACTGCTCTCTGTCCTCTGCCTTATCAATACCCTCGGCAGATGTGCCGAGAATTTTTATTCCGTTTTCGTGCAAATATTTTGTGAGTTTAATAGCGGTCTGACCGCCGAAAGCAACCACAACGCCGACAGGCTTTTCAACCTTTATGATGTTCATAACGTCTTCTTTGCAAAGCGGTTCAAAATAAAGTCGATCCGCCGTATCATAGTCGGTTGAAACAGTTTCGGGATTGTTGTTCACAATAACAACGTCATAGCCTAACTCTTTTAAAGTCCAAACGCAGTGTACCGATGAATAGTCGAACTCAATACCCTGCCCTATGCGGATAGGTCCTGAACCCAAAACCATAATTACGGGTTTACCGCTTCGTTTAAATGAACGAGCCTCGCAAATTTCATCATAACTTGAATAAAAATACGGCGTTTTGGCGTCAAATTCAGCCGCGCAGGTATCAACGATTTTATAAACTGCGTCACGATGAAAATTAAATTTAAAGCCGCAAAGTTTTTTGAGCGATTCATCGGTATAACCGTATTTTTTGCCTTTAAGATAATTTTCTTCGGTTAAAGGTTTGTTCTCGATTTCCTTTTCAAAATCGGCAAGATTTTTTAGTTTATACAAGAAGAAACGGTCGATTTTTGTAATTTCAAAAATCTCATCAACCGAAACGCCGTTTTTAAGTGCCTCAAAAACAGTAAAAATTCTACGGTCGTTTACATCCTGCAAACGCTCTTTCACGCTTCTGTCGTCAAGCGGCGGAGCATTAAGCGTATCGAAAGAGATTTCAGCACCTCTTACCGCTTTCATAACGGCGGTTTCAAAATTATGCCCTATCGACATAACCTCGCCCGTAGCCTTCATTGCAGTACCGATTTTTCTCGTAGAGCCCGCAAACTTGTCAAACGGCCATTTTGGGAATTTTACTACAACATAATCGAGCGCAGGCTCAAAGCAAGCGCAGGTTTTACCTGTAATATCATTCTCGATTTCATCAAGAGTATATCCCAATGCAATCTTTGTAGTGATTTTTGCAATCGGGTATCCGGTTGCTTTTGAAGCGAGTGCAGAAGAACGTGAAACACGCGGATTTACTTCGATTACCGCATACTCAAAACTATCGGGATTTAATGCAAACTGGCAGTTGCAACCGCCCTTAATATCAAGCGCCTGAATAATGTTGATAGAGGCGCTTCGCAACATCTGATATTCTTTGTCGGCAAGCGTTAATGCAGGAGCGGTTACGATAGAATCGCCCGTATGCACGCCTACGGGGTCAAAGTTTTCCATTGAACAAATCGCAATGGTATTGCCGACGCCGTCACGCATTGTTTCAAACTCGATTTCTTTCCAGCCTGCAATATATTTTTCAACTAAAATCTGCGTAATCGGTGAAGAATCAAGTCCCGTTTTTGCAACGGTTTTCATTTCCTCTTCGTTATAAGCGACGCCGCCACCGCCACCGCCTAATGTAAAAGCAGGACGTATAATTACAGGGTATCCTATCTTATTTGCCACTTCTAACGCAGTTTCAATATCATTAGCAATATCCGACGGAATACAAGGCTCTCCGATAGAATCCATTGTCTGCTTAAATAAAAGCCTATCCTCCGCCTTGTCAATCGCCTCGGCGTTTGTACCGATTAAACGAACATTGTGTTTTTCCAAAAAGCCTTCCTTGTCAAGTTCCATAGCAATGGTAAGGCCTGTCTGTCCGCCAAGCCCTGCAAGAAGCGAATCAGGCTTTTCTTTTTCAATAATTCTTTTAATAGTTTCGCTTTCAAGCGGTTCAAGATAAATTTCATCGGCAAGTGCTTTATCGGTCATAATTGTCGCAGGATTTGAATTTACAAGCACAACATTTATACCTGCCTGTTTTAAAACTCGGCAGGCTTGTGCGCCTGCATAGTCAAACTCCGCCGCCTGACCGATAACAATAGGGCCTGAACCGATAACCATTACTTTTTTAATCGACTTATCAAGCGGCATTATCGGTCACCTCCCATTAAATCAATGAATCTGTCAAATAAAAATGCGCTGTCGTGCGGTCCTGAACAAGCCTCGGGGTGGAACTGCACCGAAAAAGCATTAAATTCGGGATAATCAACACCCTCAACGGTGTTGTCGTTTGCATTAACAAAACTAACCTTGCCGTTTTTAAGATTATCACCGACTACTGCATATCCGTGATTTTGACTGGTAATAAAAGTTCTCTTTCCGAATACTTCCTTTACAGGCTGATTAGCTCCCCTGTGACCGTATTTAAGTTTAACGGTTTTAGCGCCGTTGGCAAGCGCCAAAAGTTGATGACCGAGACAAATACCGAAAAGCGGAACTTTGCCGAAAAGTTTTTTAATCACATTAATTTGTTCTGTATTCTCGGCAGGGTCGCCCGGTCCGTTTGAAAGCATTACGCCGTCGGGATTTTCCGCTAAAATCTGCTCGGCAGTATAAGTGCAAGGTACAACTTTAACCGTACAACCACGCTTGTTAAGTTCACGAATAATATTACGTTTTGCGCCGTAATCAATCAATGTAACCTTATATTTTTCATCATCCGCCGATACGGTATACTCCTTTTCGGTGGAAACGCTTTTTACCGCGGCGCATATCTTATAATCTATAATATCGTTAAGGTCGCTCGGTATTTCGCTGCATATAGCGGCATTCATTACGCCGTATTCACGAATTGTTTTTGTTATCTCTCTTGTATCAACGCCGTAAATACCCGGAATACCGTGGCTTTTTAAAAACTCGTCAACGCTCTGTTCACATCTGAAATTAGACGGATTTTCGCACCATTCTCTTACAACGTAGCCTTTAACAGAGGGATTGCCCTCAAAATCATCACTGCATACGCCGTAGTTTCCTATCATCGGGAATGTCTGCAATACAATCTGACCGTAGTAACTTTCGTCGGTAAGCGTTTCAACATAACCGCAAACGCCTGTTGTGAAACAAAGTTCACCTATAGCGCCGTTTTCAGCGCCGAAACCGTACCCTGAAAAAACCTGACCGTTTTGTAAAACTAAATATGCTTTTCTCATAAAATTAGTCCTTGTATCCTAAAGTTGCCGCCATTACGGCTTTTATAGTGTGCATTCTGTTTTCTGCCTCTTGGAAAACGATTGACTGCTCCGACTCAAACACTTCGTCGGTAACTTCCATACACTCACGACCGAAACGCTCGCCCATTTCTTTGCCTACCTCGGTTTTAAGGTCGTGATAAGCAGGAAGGCAGTGCATAAACACGGCTTTATCGCCTGCGTTATCCATTAACGCTTTATTAACCTGATATGGGGAAAGTTCATTTATTCTTTCTTCCCAAACCTCTACAGGCTCGCCCATTGAAACCCAAACGTCGGTATAAATTACATCCGCGTTTTTTGTGGCTTTCATCGGGTCTGTTTCAAATTTAATCACAGCGCCTGTTTCTTTTGCTATGCTTTCACATTCGGCAATTAAAACCTTATTTGGAAAATATTTTTCAGGAGCGCAAGCGGTAAAATTAAGACCCATTTTAGCGCAACCAACCATAAGCGAATTGCCCATATTGTATCTTGCGTCGCCCATATAAACAAAATTTATGCCTTTTAAATAACCGAAATGCTCTTTTATAGTTAAAAAGTCGGCAAGAATTTGAGTTGGGTGAAATTCATTTGTAAGACCGTTCCAAACGGGTACGCCGGCAAAAGCCGCCAACTCCTCAACAATTTCCTGACCGAAACCTCTGTATTCTATTCCGTCAAACATTCTGCCCAATACCCTTGCGGTATCGGCAATAGATTCTTTTTTTCCAATTTGTGAGCCCTGCGGGTCAAGATAAGTAACGCCCATACCAAGGTCACGAGCCGCCACCTCAAAAGCACAGCGAGTTCTCGTAGAAGTTTTTTCAAAAATAAGCGCAATATTTTTACCTTTTAATTTGTCGTGAGCAATACCGTTTTTCTTTTTAGCCTTAAAATCTGCCGCAAGGTCAATAAGATGTTCTGTTTCTTCGCTTGTAAAATCAAGCAATTTTAAAAAGTTTCTGTTTTTTAAGTCCATTATTCTTTCTCCTTATTCGCAAGCCTTTTTAATAACTTCAACCGCTTTTTTCAATGTTTCAAACGGAATATTAAGCGCAGGCAAAAGTCTGATTTTAGTCTTTGCTTTAAGCACGCTGACGCCGTTTTCAAGGCAGATTTTAAGTATATCGCCTGCGTCTTTTTCGGTTTCAATGCCAATCATAAGTCCCATACCGCTGACAGACTTTATTCCATTTGCGCCGTTTAATTCATTAAATATATAGTCGGATTTTTCCTTAACCTCGCCTAAAAGTTTATCGTCAATTCTTGATAAAACATTTACAGCCGCCGCACAGCATATCGGATTTCCGCCGAAAGTTGAGCCGTGCGAACCCGGAGTAAACACATCTTTACATTTATCAAAAAGCATTGTCGCACCTATCGGCAAGCCGCCTGCAAGACCTTTTGCGGTTGATACTATATCGGGGCGGACGCCGTAATTCATATAACCGTAAAGTTTTCCTGTTCTGCCGTTGCCTGTCTGTACCTCGTCAACTATCATCAAAATATCGTTTTTCTCGGCGATTTCGTTAATTTTATCAACAAATTCTTGATTAAGCGGTAAAACACCGCCCTCGCCCTGCACGGTTTCAAACATTATCGCAATAACATTGTTCTCTTTTACGGCTCGCTCCAAATCAGCGCAGTCGTTGGCCTTTGCGTGAACAAATCCGCCTGTAAGCGGTAAAAAGTCATTATGAAAAACGTCCTGACCGGTTGCCGCTAAAGTTGTGATTGTTCTGCCGTGGAACGAATTTTCGAGCGTTAAGATAACGCCGTCCTTTATTCCTTTATTTTCAGCGTATTTTCTTGCAGCTTTTATCGCACATTCGTTAGCCTCTGCTCCCGAATTGCCGAAAAAGACCTTTTTAGCGCCTGTTTTTTCACAAAGCATTTTTGCAAGCGTTACGCAAGGCTCTGCGTAGTAAAGATTTGAAGTATGCTGAAATGCGTCTAACTGCTTAATTACGGCGTCTTTCCAACTTTCATCACAAAAGCCGAAAGTATTTACGGCAATTCCCGTACCCATATCTATATACTCTTTGCCGTTTTCATCATAGAAAATACTGCCTTTTCCGCTGACAATATTAATATCAAAACGGGCATAAGTATCGGCAATATATTTTTTGTCGTCCGATTTAACGCTCATCAATATTTCTCCTTAACTACCATTGTGCCTACGCCCTCGTCGGTAAGCATATCAAGTAAAACCGCATGCGGTACTCTGCCGTCCATAATAGTAACTTTGTCAACGCCTCTGTCGATTGCGTCGATACAACATTCAACCTTTGGAATCATACCGCCTGAAATGATTTCCTGATTAAACAGTTCCTTTGCCTGTTTTATATCAACAAGCGGAATCAATGAATCGGGATTATCCTTATCGTGTAAAATTCCCGCAATATCGGTCATTAAAATAAATTTATCCGCACTCATTGCACCTGCAATATATGCCGCCGCAGTATCTGCATTGATATTGTAAACATTGCCCTCGTTATCGCAACCGAGCGTTGAAACAACGGGGATATATCCTTTTTCAAGCAAATCAATAATCGGGTTGACATTAACCTCGGTAATTCTTCCGACATATCCTAAGCGTTCGTCTTTTATTTCAGCCTTTATCATCTGACCGTCGATACCGCAGATACCCATAGCCTTTCCGCCTTTGGTTTCAAGCAGATTAACAAGACCTTTGTTAATTTTTCCTGCCAGTACCATCTGCACAATTTCGGTCGATTCCTTATCGGTAACACGAAGTCCGTCTACAAACTCTGATTTTTTACCTACCCTATTAAGCATATCGGTAATTTCAGGGCCGCCGCCGTGAACTAAAACAACCTTTACACCGATTAATGAAAGAAGAACAATATCCTCCATTACCCGTTGTTTTAAATCATCGTTAATCATAGCGTTTCCGCCGTATTTTATTACAACGATTTTTCCGTTGTATTTTTTTATGTAAGGCAAAGCCTCAACAAGTATATGCGCCCTTTGCGCATTAGATATGTCCATAGTACTTATCCTCCGCTTTAAAATAACTTTATACTGTAATCGTTATTTTCGTAATTTTTTTCATAAGCCATTTCGCTTAAACTATCATCATCGAAAACTTTAAAAAGTTCATCAAAATCTTTTGCTAAATTATATTTTTTTAAATCGAATTTATTAATCCACTTCATTCTACCCTCATCAGAAGAATGAAGATTTCCTCTAAATTCATTAGTTTTATATAACAAAACAATATATCGGCTAAAATCTTGATTTTCAAATTGCTTTATTCCACATAGTTTAGGATTTTTGATATAAAGTCCTGTTTCTTCGTAAATCTCACGAACAACAGCATCGTTAAATGATTCGCCTTTTTCAACATGTCCACCGGGAAAAGCAACCCCCGGCCAATCAGCATCATTTCTATCCTGTACTAAAATCATATTGCCATCATAAATCATACACATAGTTGTAAATTCAGCAAGTATTTTTCTATTCATTATACATTTACTCCTAAAAGCTTCAATGAATACCAGCCTCCCTTGCCTAAAGGGAGGCTTTTTAGGATTTTAGCCTGATTTAAGTTCTGTAATCGCCGTTGATTTTTACATAATCATAAGTTAAATCACAGCCCCAAGCGGTCGCTCTTGTTTCGCCGTCGTTAAGGTTAATTAAAATTCCGATTTCTTTTTGGAGTAAAATCTCTTTCGCCTTTTCCTCGGAAAAATCAACGCCTGCGCCGTTTTTGCAAACCTCGATTTCGCCTTTTGACGAGCAGAAAGAAACATCAATTTTTTCTACGTCCACATCAGCGCCCGAGTAACCGATAGCGCAAAGTACTCTGCCCCAGTTAGCGTCTGCGCCGAACATCGCCGCTTTAAGCAGCGACGAACAAATAACGGATTTTGCAACTTTTTTGGCGGTTATTTCATCTTTTGCGCCCGAAACATCACATTCAAGCAACTTTGTAGCGCCCTCGCCGTCGCCCGCAATCATTCTGCAAAGCGCAACGGTAACGGTATTAAGCGCTTTCATAAACTCATTAAAATCAGCGCCCTCGCAGTCAATCATATCGTTTCCCGCCATACCGTTTGCAAGCACCGAAACCATATCGTTTGTCGAGGTATCGCCGTCGATAGAAACCATATTAAAAGTTGATTTTACATCGGTAGAAAGCGCCTTTTGAAGCATTTTTGAAGATATAGCGCAGTCGGTTGTAATAAACACAAGCATAGTAGCCATATTCGGGTGAATCATACCGCTGCCCTTTGCAATTCCGCCCATTCTGCATACTTTTTTGCCGATTGTAAATTCAACCGCCACTTCTTTTTTAACGGTATCGGTGGTCATAATAGCTTCGGCGGCGTCCGCACTTTTTTCGCCGAGTCCGTTTACCAATTCGTCCATACCGTTTTTAATAGGCTCTATACACAGCGGTTGACCGATAACGCCGGTAGACGCAACTATTACATCCATAGAAGAAATATTTAATTTTTCCTCTACCAATTCGCTCATCTGCTCTGCAATATCAATTCCGTTTGCATTACAGGTATTTGCGTTTCCGCTGTTGCAGATAATAGCCGAAGCCATACCGTCCTTTATATGAGTTTTTGTAACCGCAATCGGAGCGCCTTTTACTAAATTTGTAGTATAAACGCAAGCCGCCGCCGCCCGACAATCCGAAACAATAAGCGCTAAATCTTTTTTTGTTTTGTTTTTTCTGATTCCGCAATGTACGCCGTTTGCCCGAAAGCCTTTTGCCGCAACTACACCGCCGTTAATAAAATTCATAAAATTATAGTCCTTTCAAAATCTTTTTATAAATCAAGTCCTGTTTCTTTTTCTACGCCGAGTTTTATATTCATACATTCGACCGCCGCTCCCGAAGCGCCTTTTCCGAGATTGTTAAATCTTGAGAGTAACAGTATTCTTTCATCGTTACCCGCTACGGTAATTTCCATATTATCTTTATCGTCAATGGCGCTTGCGCTGATAAAACCGTCTTCATCAATGCTGTCAAAATATTTTACTATTTTGCCGTTGTAAAGCGAGCGGTAAACCTCTTTAATATCCTTTACGGAAAATCCGCTTTTAATTTGTGAAGCAAAAAGCGGAACGGTAACTGTCATACCGCTGTAAAAATTGCAAACATAAGGGCAAAAAATCGGCTCATTTTTAAGTCCCGAAATAATTTTCATTTCAGGAATATGCTTATGATTTTGAGTAAGCGCATACTCACGAGGACCTGTAAGCAACGGGTCAAGTTCCATATCCTCATACTGTGCAATCCCCTTTTTTCCTGCGCCCGAATAACCCGAAACCGCATGGCAGGTTATCTGTGCATTGCCGTCAATTATACCGTTTTTTACAAGAGGTTCAACAAGTGAAATAAATCCGCTTGCATAACAACCGGGGTTTGCTATTCGGTTGGAGTTTTTGATTTTCAATTCAAATTCCTCGCCTAGTTCAGGAAAACCATAAGCCCAATCGGGATTTGTTCTGTGAGCGGTAGACGCGTCAATTACCGTAACATTCGGATTTTCGATAAACGAAACCGCCTCGACTGCCGCCGCGTCAGGCAAACACAAAAAAGCAATATCGCAACTGTTCAGCGCTTCTTTTCTGTATTCGGGAATTTTACGCTTATCATCGGAAAGAGTCATAACCTCAATATCTTTCCTGTTTTTTAAGCGTTCAATTATGCGAAGTCCTGTTGTTCCGGCGCTGCCGTCAATAAAAATCTTTTTCATAATTATCCAATAAAGTCCTTAATAAATTTAATTTGAGTTTCAACCGACTTCGGTCCTGTGCCGCCTGCGGAAGTACGCTTGTTTACACAGGTTTCAAGGCTGATTTCATCATATAAATCATCTTCAAAAACATCTGAAAACTGCTTGTATTCTTCCATAGAAACGGCGTCAAGCACCTTGTTATTCTGAATACAGTAGGCTACAATCTGACCGACGATTTTATAGGCGCTTCTGAAAGGTAAACCTTTTTTTGCAAGATAATCCGCAAGGTCGGTTGCATTGATAAATCCGCCCTGCGCCGCACTATACATTTTATCGGTTTTTACATTCATTGTAGCAATCATCGGAGCAAAATTTTTAAGGCATTTTTTAACCGTTTCAATACTGTCAAAAATAGCCTCTTTATCCTCTTGCATATCCTTGTTATAAGCAAGCGGAAGTCCTTTAAGAGTTGTAAGCAAAGCCATCAAATCGCCGTAAACTCTGCCTGTTTTACCTCTGACAAGTTCGGCAATATCGCTGTTTTTCTTCTGTGGCATTATGCTAGAACCCGTTGTGTAAGCGTCGTCAAGTTCAACAAATGAAAACTCTAAAGACGACCAAAGAATTATCTCTTCGGAAAAACGGGATAAGTGCATCATAACAACTGCGAAAGCCGACATAAGTTCAACGCAGAAATCTCTGTCCGAAACGCCGTCAAGCGAGTTTAAAGTAATACCGTCAAAGCCTAATTTTTCCGCTTCAAAATATCGGTCGGTATTAAAAGTTGTTCCTGCCAACGCACAACAACCTATAGGCGATAAATTCATTCGTTTTACGGCGTCCTTAATACGGGTAATATCCCTTGTAAACATCATAGCGTACGCCAAAAGATGATGCGCAAAAGTAATAGGCTGCGCTCTTTGTAAGTGAGTATAGCCCGGCATAATTACCAACTTGTTAGCCTCGGCTTTTTCAACTATTGCCGTAAGCAGATTTTTAATTAAATCAATAATTTCTCCCGACTCGTCACGCAGATACATTCTTATATCGAGAGCCACCTGGTCATTTCTGCTTCTTGCGGTGTGAAGTTTTTTTCCTACATCGCCGACGCGCTTTGTAAGTTCCGCCTCAACGAACATGTGAATATCTTCGGCGTCCATATCAAACTGCAATTTTCCGTTGTTAAGATCGTCAAGAATACCGCCGAGTCCCTCGACAAGAGTTTCCATTTCCTCAACCGAAATAATGCCCTGCTTTGCTAACATCTGCGCATGAGCAATAGAGCCTGTAATATCCTGTTTATACATTTTGCAATCAAAATGTATTGAAGAGTTAAAGTCGTCTGCTTCTTTATCGAGCGCTTTTTGAAAACGCCCTGCCCACATTTTATCCATAATACAAGTTTAGTCTGTAGGCAAAAATGCCCACAGACTTTTACCTTTCATTTTAAATTTTATTTAAGATTGTTCTTTGCTTTCATTTTAGCAATAACCTTTGTCGGCAAGCCGTAAAGATTAATAAAGCCTGCTGAATCTTTTTGGTCGTAAACTTCATCTTCATCAAAAGTTGCGATTTCAGGGTCATAAAGTGAATAAGGTGAAGTAACGCCCGCATTAATCATATTGCCTTTATAAAGTTTAAGTTTAACATCGCCTGTAACGGTTTCCTGTGTTTTCTTAACAAATGCTAAAATTGCTTCGGTTAAAGGAGTGTACCATTGAGCGTTATAAACGAGTTCGCCGAGTTTTTGAGCAACGAGCGCTTTATAATGTGAAGTTTCTTTATCAAGAGTGATTGTTTCAAGAATTTGATGCGCCTGATAAAGAATAGCGCCGCCGGGAGTTTCGTAAACGCCGCGGCATTTCATACCTACAAGACGGTTTTCAACAATATCAAGAAGTCCGATACCGTTTGCGCCGCCTAATTTGTTAAGAGTATCAACAACCTCTACAGCGCCCATCTCTTTACCGTCGATAGCGGTACAAATACCTTTTTCAAAGTGCAATGTAACATAAGTAGGTTTATCGGGAGCCTGCTCGGGAGAAACGCCCATTTCAAGGAATCCCTCTTTATCATACATAGGCTCGTTAGCCGGATCTTCAAGGTCAAGACCTTCGTGCGATAAGTGCCAAATATTTTTATCTTTAGAATAATTTGTTTCTCTTGTGATTTTAAGCGGAACATTATGAGCCTCGGCATAATCAATTTCCTCATCACGGGATTTAATATCCCATTCACGCCAAGGAGCAATAATCGGCATATCAGGTGCAAATGCTTTAATTGCAAGTTCAAAACGAACCTGGTCGTTACCCTTACCTGTGCAACCGTGACAGATAGCGTCGGCGCCCTCTGCAATTGCGATTTCGGCAATTCTCTTACCGATTGCAGGACGTGCAAAAGCAGTACCTAAAAGATAGTCCTCATATTTAGCGCCTGCCTGAACACAAGGGAAAACGCAATCTGTTAAAAATTCCTCGGTTAAATCTTCAACATAAAGTTTAGAAGCGCCTGTTTTCAAAGCCTTTTCTTCAAGACCTTCAAGTTCGGAAGCCTGACCTACATTTCCCGAAACTGCGATAACCTCGCAGTTGTTGTAATTTTCTTTAAGCCAGGGAATGATGATTGAAGTATCAAGACCGCCCGAATAAGCAAGCACTACTTTTTTAATATTCTTTTTATCCATTTTTATTTCCTCCGAAATTCTAAATAATTTAATATTCACTTTCAATGTGTATAATTATACACACATATACATACTTTGTCAACATATTTTTGAATATTTTTTGACTGAATTTTCATTATTTTATATTTTTAATAAAAGAATAGCGGCATTTTTACTTTTATTTATCACTTTCAACCTATTTTATGCATAAAATTATGAATATTTATGCATAAATATTCATTTTATTCTGAAATATTTAAGCAAAACTCTTAATTTTACTGTTGTTTTTTGATTGTAATTATATATGTTTTGTGATATACTGCTATATATACTAAAAAAGGCAGGAGAATAAAATGAATCTGCTTCATTTAAAATATGCAGTTGAGATAGCAAAAACCAAGTCAATCAGCAAAGCGGCGGAAAATCTTTATACAGCGCAGCCTAATTTAAGCCGTGCAATAAAAGAATTGGAAGAATCTTTAGGCATTACAATTTTTAACCGCACCACCAAGGGAATAACGCTTACTCCCGAGGGCGAAGAATTTTTACAGTATGCAAGAAAAATCATCACACAGGTTGAGCAGGTTGAGGACCTTTATAAAAACGGAAAACGAAATAAGCAGAATTTTTCAATATGCGTTCCTCGCGCCACATATATTTCAAACGCTTTTTCGGAATTTTCAAAAAATATCGACACCAAAAAGCCGGCGGAAATTTTTTATAAAGAAACAAATTCCTGGAGAACTATCAACAATGTTGTAAGCGAGGAATACAACCTCGGTATAATCAGGTATCAAACGGCTTTTGATAAATATTTCAAAAGTATGTTTTCGGATAAAAAATTAGTCAGCGAAACAATAACCGAATTTTCCTACCAACTTGTAATGTCCGAGCGTCACCCTCTTGCAAAAAAGCAGGATGTAACGCTTAAAGATTTATCGGAATATATTGAAATCAATCATGCCGATCCTTATGTTCCGTCAATGCCTTTGGTTGACGTTAAAAAAGCCGAACTTTCGGAACACGTTGACAAGCGTATTTTTATTTTTGAACGGGCAACACAGTTTACGCTTTTGTCGGAAGTGGAAAACACATTTATGTGGGTTTCGCCTATTTCGGATAAAATTTTAAAAAAATTCGGGCTTATCTCTAAAAATGTTAAAGAAAACAACAAGGTTTATAAAGATGTGCTTATTTACAGAAAGAATTATAAATTAACCGAACTTGACAGTCTTTTTATCACCGCATTATGCAACGAAAAAAGAAAATTTGAAAACAAATAAACATATAAAAACGATTGAACCAAAAAAGGGTTGAAGTTTCAAAACAAACTTCAACCCTTTTAATATTACCTTAATTATTCGGCGTCTTTTTTGCCTACCGTTAATTTAAGTATAGTCAATACAACGATTGTTACGGCAATCATAACAGGAAGTACAATCCAAGCATTCTGAATTAATCCTGCGAGGATATAACCTACAAATGAAATGCCTGCAACTGTTAAAGCATAAGGCAACTGTGTGGAAACGTGGTTAATGTGGTCGCACTGCGCACCTGCCGAAGCCATAATGGTTGTATCGGAAATCGGTGAGCAATGGTCGCCGCAAACCGCACCCGCCATACAAGCAGAAACTGCGATAATCGTGATTGTGCCGTCTGTTCCGCTGAATACGCTGAGTACGATAGGAATAAGAATGCCGAAAGTACCCCAAGAAGTACCTGTTGCAAACGAAAGACCGACTGCGATAAGGAATATAATAGCCGGCAAGAAGTTTTTGAATGCGCCTGCCGAACCTTCGATAAGTTGTGAAATAAAGATTTTTGCACCAATGCTGTCAGTCATAGTCTTTAATGTCCAAGCGCAAACCAAAATCATAATCGCAGGAACCATTGCTTTAAATCCTTCGGGAATTGCACCCATACAATCTTTAAATGAAATTACTCTGCGGCAGATAAAGTAGATGATTGCAAAAATTATTGTTATAAACGAACCGTAAACCAAACCTACCGAGGCATCACTGTTTGAAAAAGCAGTGACAAAACTTCTGTAAGCTTCTTCATCACCTTCGTTAAAGAATCCGCCCGAATAAATCATACCGATAATGCAAGCGATAATTAAGAACAATACAGGAATAATAAGGTCGCAAACCTTGCCTTTCGGATTAACCTCTTCTTCACTCTCTTTGCTTACAATACCCTTTGTTGTAAAGATATCGCCGTTTTTGAGAGCGTTTATCTCGTGTTTTTTCATCGGGCCGTAATCAAACTTTGTTACAGCCAAGAAAATCATCATTACAATTGTAAGCAATGCGTAGAAGTTAAACGGAATAGCCTGAATAAACAACGACATACCGCTTTCACTTCCTGCGCCTTTTGCAAAACCCGCAACGGCAGCCGCCCACGAAGAAATCGGCGCAATAATGCAAACAGGCGCTGCGGTAGCGTCAATCAAATAAGCAAGTTTTGCACGTGAAACCTTTTTCTTATCGGTTACGGGACGCATTACAGAGCCTACTGTTAAGCAGTTAAAGTAATCGTCAATAAAAATAAGTACGCCGAGAGCGATAGACGCTAATTGAGCGCCGACTCTTGATTTAATATGAGTTGAAGCCCAGTGTCCGAAAGCGGCGGAGGCTCCGGTTTTGTTCATCATAGCAACCAAAGCACCGAGCAAAACCAAGAATATAATAATACCTATATAATAAGCGTCGGCAACGGTGTTGATGAAACCGTCCTGGAAAACATGAACTATTGTTGTTTCAAACATATTTGCGCTGCCGAATGAATAAATGATACCGCCGGCAAGAATACCCAAGAACAACGATGAGTAAACCTCTTTTGTAATAAGCGCAAGCACAATAGCAAGCAGCGGCGGAATAAGCGACCAGAAAGTTGCATAATTGCTGATTGAATTTCTTACCGTAGCAAGAGCGCTGTCGATATGCTCCTCAAAGCCCTCGTCGTTAGTAAGATTATCAGCGTAAGAGTCAACATAAGCGCCTGCCGATTCGCTGTCTGTTAAATCATATTCGGTTGCTTCGCCGTCGATTTCAACAGAAAAAGTTTCGGGTGCTTTTACACTTTCCGCACCTTCTGCACTTACGGTAACGCAACACATTAAGCAAGCGATTAATGAAATTACCGCAACCGCAAAAAGTCTTTTAAACTTTGTCATTTTGTTCTCTCCCTTTTTTAAAAATAAAAAAATCCGTAATATGCAAAACGCTACTACAGATTTCAAAAAAGTTCTTAATGAAAAAAGATAGCGCTCCACATTAATTAAATAATGTGACAGTGCGTTACATATTCTGCAATGCACCAACCAAGACTGTACGGCAAAGAAAAAAGCCTTGATTTCGGCGATACTTCCTTTCACCCGATGTTATTTTTAAAACATGCCTTTTTTCATCGGAATACTGATAAGCACCGCACCTCTATCAAATATTTAATTTTACAAGGTAATAATAAACCTATATAGGTGTTTTGTCAAGAACTTTGTTAACAAAATATTAATTTTTTGTGGATTTTTTATGTTTTTGTTTATACTCTTTGCAGATTTCCTGCATTTCACACTCTTCGCATTTCGGCGTAGGCGCTTTGCAAACATCTCTGCCGAAATGAACTATTCTATGGCAAAAATCAGAACTTTTTTCAGGCGGAAGAATTTTTTTAAGCGCCATTTCAACTTTATAAGGGTCTTTTGTATCAACAAGTCCCAATCGGTTTGAAATTCTTATCAAATGAGTATCCGTAACAACCGCAGGTTGTTTGTAAACGTCGCCCATAATAAGATTAGCGGTTTTTCTGCCTATTCCGGGCAGTTTTGTCAGTTTTTCAATGCTGTCGGGAACTACTCCGCCGAATTCATCACGCAGCATTTGACACATTGCGACAATATCTCGTGCTTTAGTCTTATATAATCCGCAAGAGTGAATTATATTTTCAACGTCTTTTACATCAGCCTCGGCAAATGCTTCAATGCTTTGGTATTTTTCAAATAACGGCCCTGTCACAATATTAACTCGAGCGTCGGTGCATTGAGCCGAAAGCCTTGTGGCAATAAGCAGTTCGTGCGGCGCTTTTGCAACCAACGAGCAAAAGGCCTCGGGATACCTTTTTTCTAATTTTTCTATAGCAGCAAGCGCCTTTTCTTTTTTCGTCATCACTTTTCTCCGTTTAAATCTTTTTTCTTTATTTTACTCTTTTTTTATCCTCTTTTCAACCGCAAAATAAATAATACTATCAGTATAATTTATCACAATTTTATCAATTTTTAAACTTATGTAACCTTAATCTTTAACACGCAGATTTACATAAAATTATGCTTGTTTTTTTAAAAATGCCTTGATTTTCACGTTTTTTGTGTTGAAAACTATGTTAAAAATGTTAATACTCAATGTATTTATAAAAAATTACGGTAAACAAATTGTTATCTTTCAAACCGAAAAATTTACAGATTGTAGATAAAATTAGTAATTTTTTATATTTACAAGCGGAATATTTTGTGATAGAATAAAAATAACATAAATTTATCGTGAAATATTATGCTTTTTTAAATATATTGATTTAGGAGTGAATATTTTTGCTTCAGAAAACTAAAAAGATTTTAAGCCTTTTAGCGCTTATGCTATGGGATGTTTTTTCAATGGTTGCAAGTATATTTTTAAGCAACCTTTTAACTGCTTATGAATATTGGTACAGAGGGGCGGGTGTTTGGTATAATCCGCTTTCATGGATCTCTCCTACCGATATGCCCGCAGGCGGCGACCATCTGCTTTTGTTTATTTTGGCGTCGGCAGGCGTGTTGTTACTGTTTAATATAATTTTCGGTAATTATAACAGCGTTTTAAAACATTTTGGTTTAGGCGAAGTTTTAAAATGTATTCTTACCTGCATTACCTACGGTATTACTTTTTACATTTGCGATATTTATTTTTTAAAGGTTTACGAGGGCAGCGAAGTTCGCTTTACAATGACTCTCACCGCAATTGTGCTTATTTTACAACTTGCAGGCAGAAGTTCCGTAAGAATATTTAATGAACTTCATGCAAAAATACACACCGTATCGGTTCAAAAATCAGGCGAACTTGTCAGAACGCTTATTTTCGGTGCGGGTGAAGCAGGCGCATATTTCTGTGCAAAGCATAAAAAAGACCTTTATACAAAAGTATACCCCGTAGTATTTATTGATGACGACCCTGCCCTTTATCACACAAAGGTGCATGGAATTAAGGTTTACGGCGGCTCTGAAAAATTAGAAGAGGCGATAAACAAATTCCAAATTGAAGAGGTTATCGTCGCTATTCCGACCGCTTCAAAACAGGTATTAAAATTCGTCGTTGATATTTGTCGCAGAAACAACTGCAAAATTCAGCGTTTCGGTAATATTGACGATGTGGATTTGTCAAACGTTAAACTTACAAATATCGACCTTGTAGAACTTTTACGCCGTGACAAGGTTACGCTTAATATGAAAGCGGTTGAAGATTTTATTAAAGATAAAACCGTTTTAGTTACAGGCGGCGCAGGCTCTATCGGCTCTGAAATTTGCCGTCAGGTGCTTTCATTCGGCTGTAAGCATTTGGTGGTATTTGATATCCACGAAAACGGTCTTTTTGATATTGAAAACGAACTTAAAGTAAAATATGAAGGCAAATTCAGTCTGCGGCTCGGCTCTATTCGAGATACCGTAAGACTTGAAGAAGTTTTTAAAGAGTTTAAACCGCAGGTTGTATTCCATGCGGCGGCTCACAAGCACGTTCCTATGATGGAGTATTCGCCTAAAGAGGCTATTAAAAACAATGTTCGCGGCACTATTAACGTGGCTATGCAGTCGATTATTAATAAGGTTGAAAAATTCATTCTTATTTCTACAGACAAAGCGGTTAACCCGACTAATATTATGGGTGCTTCAAAGCGAATTGCCGAGCAGGCTATACAGTTGCTTAACACCATGTCGGATACCGATTTGTCCGCAGTACGTTTCGGAAATGTTTTGGGTTCTAACGGCTCGGTTGTACCCGTTTTCAGAAAGCAGATTGAAGAGGGCGGTCCGGTCACCGTTACTCACCCCGAAATGAGAAGATATTTCATGACTATTCCCGAAGCCGTTCAACTTGTGCTTGAAGCAGGCGCAATGGCTGACGGCGGCGAGATTTTTGTACTTAATATGGGCGACCCGGTTAAGATTTACGACCTCGCTTGCGACCTTATCAGACTTTCGGGACTTGAACCTGAGGTTGATATTGATATTGTTTTTACAGGACTTCGTCCCGGCGAAAAGTTGTTTGAAGAAATAAGTATGCGTGATGAAGATGTTACCAAAACCGATAATGATAAAATCTTTATTATGAAACCTATGGAGTTCGACTCCGATACGCTTTCAAGAAATATTAAAGATCTTGAACGTTCGGCAATAGAAGATACGCCGCAGGAAATGTTTAAAATTGTTAAAAAACTTGTTCCTACTTTTAAGCATAAATAATTAGTGAGGTTTTCTTTTGAAACGATTTGAAGATTTACCCGAGCGGTTTCAAAACGAAGCGGTACGGGAGTATTATGACATTTTGGCTCATAAAAAGGTCACGTTGTTTTTCAAAAAACTGCTTGACACTTTGTTTGCTTTGATATTATTTATATTGCTTTTACCTATTTTTATTATTTTGGCGGTTGCGGTAAAAGTAACCTCAAAAGGCAAAATAATTTTCAAACAAAAACGCGTCGGTAAATACGGAAAGGAATTTTATGTGTTAAAATTCCGTACCATGGTTACAGACGCAGAAAAACAAGGCAAACAGATTACCGTAGGCGAGCGTGACCCAAGAATTACAAATATAGGTCACTTTTTGCGTAAATTCCGCCTTGATGAATTTCCGCAACTTATCAATGTGATAAAAGGCGAAATGAGTTTTGTAGGCGCAAGACCCGAAGTACCGTATTATGTTGATTGCTATACCGATGAAATGATGGCTACTTTGTTGCTTGAACCGGGAATTACGGGAACTGCCTCAATCTTTTTCAAAGACGAGGCAAAAATGCTTGAAATTGAGCCTGATGCGGAAAAGTGCTATATAAACCATATACTCCCCGAAAAAATGCGACTTAACCTTGATTATTTAAAAGATTTATCAATATGGTATGATATAAAACTGATTTTTAAAACTGTATTCGCAGTATCACAAGGATAAAAGAACAGAGAGCAATCATCTTGATTACTCTCTGTTTTTCTACAAATATTCTTTTATAATCTTCCATTCATCAATCAATTTTTTAACTGAAAATGCGGCGTTTGCAGGCGAAGTAGACGGAAGATATATCGGCTTTACATCTGTTTTCGGTAAAATATATTTATTATATAAATTAAAAGATGTCTTGCCGTTTGTAAAAATAGCCTTTATATCGGCGGTATTAAGAATTTCGCTTATATCATTCGGTATAACGTTTTTTATACTGCTGTCAGACGAGCCTAAAATATCGCAAGAAGCGATAACATCCCAAAGCGCTATATTATTTTTAATAAGCATTGTACGCTTTTCATCAATAGTTTTAGGCAACGGCTCGCAAAGTATAGCCGCAATCACTTTCCAGAATCTATTTTGCGGATGCCCGTAAAAAAATCCTTGTTCACGGGATTTTACCGACGGAAAACTGCCCAAAATTAAAACCTTTGATTTTTCATCAAACAAACTGCCGATAGTATGCTCTTTACGCACAAACCTCACCCCTTACAGTATATAATTATACTACAATATTAATATTTTAGCAACTTAAAAAGCAGAGCATAAAACTCTGCTTTTTTAATCTATAATACTTCAAGTCCTGTTTGGTCAGCGAGAATTATCATCTGTCCGTTATCATCTTTAATATAAGTGTATTCTACCTTGCCGATGATATTTTCAGGAGCGCCCTGTACCTCAAATGTGCGTAACATTCCCTCATCTATCGGGAAATATCCGTCGCCTGTGCCGATATAAGATGTTAAATCGTAGTTTAAATCCTTAATATGGTCATAGTGGCTGACATAGCGTATCAGACCTACGCCTTTTGCAAAATAATAATCTTTTCTGCCCACCATATACCACCATTTTCTTGCAACGGCGTTTACTTCAAGTTTAATGCAGTTTTCAAAAACTCCGGCTTTTGTTTTAACTTTACCGACGCTTTTTACCTTTACATCTGAGTTGACATTACTCCAGCGACCGCCCGATATTTTTAACTCTGTGCCGGGAACAAATTCATCGCTGAAAAGACAGCCTAAATTATTTTCGAGTGAATCGTAAACAAAATTATTAAGCAAATAATAAATATCTCCGTCGGTATCTTTTGTGTCTTTCCACTCAAAAGATTTTTCTCTGTCTTTTAAATAAAGTATTTTCCCGTCAGAATTTTGGATAACACCAGATAAAAAGAAGTTCCATCTGCCGTACCTTTTCGCGTTTTTATTGTATGTCGGATTAGTATCAAATATTCTTTGCATAACCTTAGTAGAAATATCGGTATAAATTTTCTGCCATTTTGTTTTTGCAAGTTCCTTTGCTCTGTCCATATATTTTGAAACATCCTGTAACTCTTCATCATCAGTTCCCGATGCTTTGTAATATTTGCTTCGGTATGCGTAAATCATATCGTTCCAGCTGTTTTCGTCAAAGCCTGTTCGATGTTCAAAATACGGTGCTTTAAGAAAAGCTGTTGAATCTTTTAATGCAACTATTTCATAACAATGCTTGTTATCGACATAATCGGAATTAAATCCGCTTTCATACTCCCAACGGTTGCCGACTGCCATAGGGAACAAGCCTTTTCCACCGGCAATATGATAATCTTTAAGAGTTGCAGTTAAACCAAAAGTTTTATTTTCAAACCTGACCAATCCGACGCCGTCTTTATAATAAACATAATAAATACTACCGTAATCCTTTGTAATAAAAAGCTTGCAGTTTTCAAAATTTTCTACGGCGGTTTCAGCGGTTATTCCGTTTTTTTCATAAGTCAATGAACAGTTTCCGTCTGAACTGTAATAGGTTTCGCCCACCTTCATATTTTCGTCGAAAAAAATACTGTCGCAACGAGACGCGAAAAAGTATAAACTATTAATAGTATCTCGTTCGGAAGCACCACAGCTGAATCCGGGCTGCTGCCAAAAGTAAAGTTTTCCGTCAACATACTTATATGACTCACCGCAAGCGCTTATATGATAATACTCTTCTTTTAAATTCTTGACCGTTTCCATAATCTCAAGAGCGGTTAAAGCGGTAGCATAATAAATATTTGTATGGCTTGCGGTATCAGCAGATCTTTTAAAATATTTAATTGCATTTTCAAAATCTCTTTTATCCCAATAAGCACCGCCGAGCCAAAAGTATTCATAAGCCAGACCGTCGGGGTAGCAAAGTTCTTTAAGGTGGGGGATTTGTTTATTTAATATAAACTCTATTTTCTCATCACCCGAAAGCTTGTTTTCTTCCTGTTGAATTAAAAACGCAAGCACCTCTTTATTTTCACCTTTTTCTGCTGCGTCTTTAAGTTCTGTAATCAGATTGTCTTTTTTCTCACCCGGCAACCACCAAAAGCCCTGCATTAAGGTTTCGGCTTTTGCAAAATATTTTTCTTTTGATTCGGGCAGCTTATCAATATCTATAATCAGTTCATTATATACCTGTTCAAAGCCTTCTTTGCTGTTGCGAACCCGCCACATTTTAAGCGCTTCAACTCTTTGCATAACTGCTTCTAACAAGGTTTTGCCTTCGTCATTCATATAACCGAGATCCTTTCTTAATTTGTTTCTGCCGTCGTACAATCTGCGTTTTACGGTACCGACAGGAAGTCTTAATTTCTCGGCTATATCAGCAATAGACATATCATGAAAATAATGAAGCTCAACAACCTGTTTTACCTTTTCAGATAAACCGCTGACGCTGTTTTTAACTTCGCTTTCCTCAATATTTTCATACGGCAACACAACACCGAAATCATAATTTTCTATTTTATCGAGGCTGATATAATCTCTATACCTGACCGCAAGATTTTTAGCACAGTTTACGACGATTCTTTGAATCCAACTACTGAATTTAGAAGGGTCTTTTAACGTATTCAATTTAATCCATGCCGAAACAAACGCATCCTGCGCCGCGTCCTCGGCAAGATGCCTGTTTCCTGTTATCGACATAGCAGTTCTTATTACACATGCCTCATATTTTTTAACTAAAGTCGCATAGGCATTTTCGTCGCCGAGCAATGTAATTCTTACAAGTGTTTCATCAGAATAATTTGAATACATAATTTTCCCCTAAATCCTTTTTCAGAAGCTTCTGTAATTTAGACAGAAATTTTTATTAAAAAGGTTCGGTTTTGTTTAATTTTTTATAAAATAAACTAATATAAATCAAATAATCTGATTTATTAATTCAAATCCAGCCAATAAGGCGAGAGATTGTTTTCAGCCATTGATTTTTTTATTTTTCTTAAAACCGAATTGCAGATCTTATATTGTGACTGCAAATCCTTTAATTTAATATCTCCCGGATTTTCATCAATGAGATCAACCAATACTTCTCTGTAATCAAGTATGTTTCCGAAAATTGCTTCAAACTCTTCTTCATTAAAATCAATATTCATAAGTTTAAACTCCTTTTATTTTTTCAATTACTTTAATAATATCCTCATTAAAACATAAATCCGCAACATTATCATACTGCGGTTTTTAAAAGTTCATTTTTTAATTTTTGCTTTTTAAAAACGGTGAGTACATAGTTATTGCATCGTTGGTCACAATTAACCGCTCATCAATCAACATATTATTCACGCCAAATGTTTGCTTATATAATTCGTTATGTCGGGTAAAACCACCCCAAAATTCACTTTTAAATTCGTGATTACGCTCAACTATTTTAAATTTAAATTTTGGGTTGGAATCCACTCGCCATTCTCCCTCTAAAAATTCATCTCCCACGTTTACAATCAACTGATAATTATCTTCAGTATCGTTGCGAATCATTAAATCGCCATGAGGATAAAAGCAAGTCGCACCGCTACCAAACGGTTGAGTACGATTAGAATCGGGAAAAACATCATACCCGTGGCGATGACGTTCAATAACGGTCAACGGTGTATGTGCAGTCATCCAAAAAATCAAATTTGAAAGTTGACAAAGTCCCCCGCCTGTTCCCGAGTAAAAACTCCCGTTTCGGAGTATCATTCCCGGCAAATAGCCCTTGCGTTTGGTAGGCTTGCCGATAAGATACCAATAACTGAAAACTTCACCGGGATGCAATATGATACCGTTTACCTTATTCACTGCTATTTTTAGGTTGTTAACCTTGTTATGTTGCATCCACATATCAACATCTTTCAATTTGCGCAGAAGCGGTGTTTTATGTGAAAAATATGTATATTTAAGCGGAACAAGGCTTTTTTGTTTCGCAAACTGTTTCTTATTTTTAATCCACATACACCTGCGCTTTGCACCGTAATATTTTGCTCCGAGCTTCAAGCGCAAAACTGAACGATATTTCGGTTGTTCCATTTATTCATCACCTTTTATTTTTTCAATTACTTTAATAATATCTTCATTAAAACATAAATCTGCAATATTATCATACTGTGTTTCGGATTTATTGATAAGCACCGTTTTGTCACCGTGAAAATAGCGGATAAACGAAGCCGCAGGATAAACTGTCAGCGAAGTTCCTACGACAATCAGCAAATCGCTGCTTGAAATAGCCTCAACCGCACCGTTTATTTCTTTTTCATCAAGCGGCTCTTCATAAAGAACAACGTCCGGTTTTATAACCGCACCGCATTTTAAGCATTTCGGCACGCCTTTACTGTCTACAATATATGAAAGATTATAAAACTCACCGCAGTTTGTGCAGTAATTACGATGAATACTTCCGTGTAATTCATAAACCTTTTTACTGCCTGCCGCCTGATGCAAACCGTCGATATTTTGAGTAACTATGCTTACCTTTTTGCCCTTTTTCTCAAGGTCTGCAAAGAAAATATGTGCTGAATTCGGTTTAGCGGTTTCATAAATCATTTTATCTTTATAAAACTCATAAAACATATCGGTATGCGATACAAAAAACGAATGAGAAATTATCTGTTCAGGGCTGTAATGCCCAATACCGTCCCTATTATACAGTCCGTCAGCCGAACGAAAATCGGGTATCCCCGACGGGCAACTGATTCCCGCCCCGGTAAACACGCAAATATGTTCTGCTTTTTCAATATATTGTTTAAGTTCCTGATACTTCTGCATTTTATCTTCTCCGTCAGTCACAAAAACCGCATTGAAAACAATGCGGTTTTTAAGGTTAATCTCTGAAATACAAATCTCTTGTATATACCTTGTCCATTACATCCTCAAGATCCGCATTATAACGGTTAGCAACAATTACATCACAGCGGGATTTGAACTCATCTATATCGTGAAGCACTTCGCTTCCGAAAAAGTCTTTTTCATTTAAAGTAGGCTCGTAAACAATGACTGTTACACCCTTTGCCTTAATTCGCTTCATAACCCCCTGAATAGAGGACTGCCTGAAATTATCAGATTCAGACTTCATAGTAAGACGGTAAATACCTACAACACGATTAGCATTAATCTTGCCGTTTTCACCGAAAAAGCCTGCTTTTTTCAAAATCTGATCCGAAATAAAATCTTTTCTGGTACGGTTTGCCTCAACTATAGCCTCAATTATTTTATTCGGAACATCATTATAATTTGCAAGCAGTTGTTTTGTATCCTTAGGCAAACAATAACCGCCGTAACCGAAGGAAGGATTGTTGTAATGATCGCCTATTCTCGGGTCTAAACCGATACCCTCAATAATCTGCTTTGAGTTAAGCCCTTTTACTTCGGCATAAGTATCAAGTTCGTTAAAAAACGATACTCTTAATGCTAAATATGTATTTGCAAAAAGTTTTATAGCCTCTGCTTCTGTTGAATTTGTAATAAGAACAGGGACATCTTCTTTTAATGCTCCCTGCTTTAAAAGCGAAGCAAACTCTTTAGCCTTTTCTTTTAATTCAGGGTAAACATCCGGCACGCCGACAACTATTCTTGAAGGATAAAGGTTATCATAAAGCGCCTTACCTTCACGCAAAAATTCAGGGCTGAAAAGGATATTCTTTGTGCCGAATTTTTCAATTACCGATTTAACATAACCGACAGGAACGGTCGATTTAACAATAATCACAGCCTCGGGGTTGATTTTCATAACCCTTTGTATAACTGTTTCAACCGATGAAGTATCAAAATAATTTTTCTCGGTATCATAGTTGGTCGGCGTAGAAATTATTATAAAATCAGCGCCTTTGTAAGCCGATTCGTCATCTGCAGTCGCCGTAAGATTAAGGTCTTTATTCGCTAAATACTCCTCAATCTCCTTATCAACAATCGGCGATTTTTTATTGTTAATCATCTCAACCTTTTCGGGAATGATATCCACCGCATAGACTTCATTATTCTGTGCTAAAAGTATAGCGTTTGACAATCCGACATATCCTGTTCCCGCAACCGCAATTTTCATAATTTAACTCTCCTTAAACCGTTCTGTTTATATAATCCTTAGTAGCATTTTCATTATTATGTATGCTCGCTTTACTTGAACCTATAACTATACTGTTATCAGGAACATCAAAATTAACATAAGTATTCGGTGCAATAAGCACATTATCACCTATAGATATATTCCCTACGATAACAGCATTAGTACCTATCCAAACTTTATTTCCAATTGTAGGCGTACCTTTCTTGTCACCTCGGTTTGTCTGCCCGATAGTAACACCGGTTGCTATATTAACATTATCTCCGATAACACAATTAGGATTTATTATTCTTGTACCATTATGACCTAAATAAAGCCCTTTTCCAATCTTTGTTTCCGGAGAAATATCAATTAGCGTAATCTTTTTTAAATGCTTAAGTTTTAATTTATAAAAAAGCTTGGTAAATATATTTGAAGCAAGCTGAGCCTTTCTCATAACAACTGTATATTTCAATTCAATTGGAGGAAACAACCTGTTTTTCAATGAAATACTATCACCAAAATATCGGTAATAATCACTTTTTATAACTTCTTTCATTTTTATCCCTTTTTATCCTTATTCCACTCTTTTGAGCACAACTCTAAAGCTGCTTTTATTGTATCATCCATATCAAAATATTTATACATACCGAGTCTGCCGCCGAAAATCACTTTGTTTTCACTTTTTGCCAACTCTTCATATTTTTTATACAAACTATTATTCTTTTCATCATTAACCGCATAATAAGGCTCGTCCCCGCGACGCCAAGTGGCAGGATACTCTCGGGTAATGACGGTTTTTTCCTGATTGCCGAATTCAAAATGCTTATGTTCAATAATTCTTGTATAAGGAATTTCAAATTCATTGTAATTAACAACGGCATTTCCCTGAAAATTCTCTATATTCAAAACCTCGGTTTCAAACCTTAAACTTCTATATTCAAGTTCGCCGTAACAATAATCATAATACTCGTCAATCATACCGGTATAAATAATTTTCTCGGCACAGTTTAAATAGTAATCTTTATCGGCAAAGAAATCTGAATTTAATTTCACATCAATACCGTCAAGCATTTTTTCAATTATTTTAGTATATCCGCCAATTGGGATTCCCTGATAACGGTCGTTAAAATAATTATTATTATATGTAAATCTTACAGGTAATCTTTTTATGATAAAACTCGGGAGTTCGGTTGCCTTTCTTCCCCATTGCTTTTCGGTATAACCCTTTACAAGTTTCTCGTAAATATCTTTTCCTACAAGAGAAATAGCCTGCTCCTCAAGATTTTTAGGCTCATCAATTCCTGCTTGACTTATCTGCTCATTGATTTTTGCCTTTGCCTCTTCGGGTGTAATTACACCCCAAAGTTTATTAAAGGTGTTCATATTAAAAGGCATATTATATATTTCGTCTTTATATTTTGCGATCGGACAGTTAATATAATTATTAAACTCGGCAAACCGATTTATATAGTCCCATACCTCTTTATCATCGGTATGAAAAATATGAGCGCCATATTTATGCACATTAATGCCCTCTATATTCTCTGTATAAATATTGCCGGCAATATTAGGGCGCTTATCAATCACTAAAACCGATTTTCCCATTGCTTTAGCCTGCTGTGCAAAAACAGCGCCAAACAGACCTGCGCCTACTATCAAATAATCATA
>JAXJVH010000008.1:0-43130 GCA_036308645.1 Acutalibacteraceae bacterium
AATGCCCTCTATATTCTCTGTATAAATATTGCCGGCAATATTAGGGCGCTTATCAATCACTAAAACCGATTTTCCCATTGCTTTAGCCTGCTGTGCAAAAACAGCGCCAAACAGACCTGCGCCTACTATCAAATAATCATATTTCATTTTTTATTTTCTCTTTCTTTCAGATAAAACTTATAAGATTTTTCTGTATCAAACAGTACACTTCCATGATTATTAGAACCAACTATATAATCCTCATATTTTCCATATTGCATTCTCAAAGTACGATCAAAACCATTTGGTATCGGAATATTCAAAAATTCAAACGGAACAAATACTTCTTTTTTATAGTCTTCGCGATATCCATAATATCTTTTATCTGAATATGTAACTGAAATTGTAGAAACAAATGTTGTTATTTCGTTATTATATTTACTGCAGATATACTCATACTTTTTATATAACCTTTGTTCAATATTAAAAACGCTATTACATACATCTAAAACCGGATGTAAAACATTTTTAATAATTCTTTTTATTCCACTTGAACAATCTTTATCATATCTTGTTGTAAGGTCGCTAAATCTGTATATGGTTTTCATCAAATTTTTCGCTTGCTTTTCTTGAATATAAAATTTTTCTTCATCTTCTACTATCGAATCCATTGGGAAAATATCTATAAACACTCCTTGATTAAACTTAGCATTATTTTTTTCAGTGCTTAAAATAGCTGTCGTATTACTGTTACGCAGTTGAGCATGTCTTCGTAAACTTCCAGGATCCGAAAACTCTGTTTGGAAAAAATACGGTTCTTCAAATTCATATTTGGCTACTTCGCATAACTTATCATATTGATCTCTAAAAATCAACATATCTATATCATCGTCCCATGGTATAAAACCCTTGTGACGAACGGCACCTAATACAGTACCACCTCCGGCAAAAATCTGTATATTATGCTTTTTACATACAGACAATAGTTTGTCTAATAAATCAAGTTCAACAGCCCAAACCTTCTTCATTTTTTTATCAATTTTATATCCACACCTAACCTCTTCATTATAAAAATCATTTGGTATATTTAAATTCAAATCAACCATATCTTACTGTTTCTCCTATTTAAACTTAATTTTTCGTTTACTAAAATTCATAATTATTTGAGATATCCACACATCTTTCATTGCTAACAGTCCAATAACATAAACAAATACGCCACATACTACCTGTAAACCTATTAAGATAATTTTATTACTTACTTGTATTTTACCAATAAGCAACACAACTGTAAGCATAAGAATTCCTGAAATAATTTTTTTCCATCCTATATCACATAAACCTTTTAATGTTATAAATCCACTACAATTTTTAAAATATAAAGCAGTAATAAATGATTCGGCTAATACAGAGGCAATAGCTGCACCTCGTGATCCGAATATTGGAATAAGTGCTAAATTAAGCACTAAATTGCAAATAGAACCGGCAATTAAATACTTTGCACTTTGTGCTCTCTTTCCTGAAGGGGTATAATAATGAGATCCCAAACAATTACTAATGCCAATAATTAGAATCATTGGACTAAAAACATATAATAATCCTATAACTCTATCATAACCCGGACCAAAAAATACCGGAACGAAATTATGTGCTATACCTAAAATTCCAAATGCAATTCCAACTCCCGTAAACATAATATATTCAATTGACTGTCTAATATGTTTACGAACCTCTTCTGTTTTATTTTCCGAGAATAAATAAGATATTCTGGCTCCCATAACACTATTTAGTGCTGTAAAGGTAAGCGATTTTGCAATATTAATAATTTTTGTCGCTTGTTCATAATAACCGTTTTCATTTAAATCATTAGTAATTAAACCAATTAATGATTTATCCAATACGGTATAAATAGAAGTGGCAATCGTCGGTAAAAAATAAACTAAGGTTTCTTTAAAATGTGAAAAAATATTAAGAGATTTAATTCTTACTTTGCAAATAAATTTCGGAATTGCAAGCCACATGGATAAATTCCCCAAAAAAGTGGATAAAGTCATTATAACAATGTATTTAAGTAAATCATCTTTATTTTTAACAAATACAAATATACATATAATTCCAAGAATTTTAAAAACCATATTTTTTGAAACAATATACTTAAATTGCTCCAATCCTGTAAAAAACCATGAAATATCCATCATGACTGCTATTATGTTTAAGGAAAGTATTAAGTAAATAATTTTATAATTAGAAGAAAAAATAACAAATATAAACCATAAGATGATTATAAAAGCAGATGTTGATACAGACATCAACTCAATTTCCCAAAACAGCTTGCTGCGTTTCTCAACACTGTCACGATTTCGGGCAATTTCACGTGCTCCATAACTTGCGGTTCCCAATGCGGCACACAATAAAAAGTAAGTCTGTATTGATTGCGTATAACTGTATGTACCTACTCCATCTGCACCTAATACTCTTGAAATATACGGAGCCGTAATAAAGGGAGTAACAACCGTCAATATTTGGTATATCGTATTCAGTATTATATTATTTTTAAGACTTGGATTTATTTTTTTACTTTTTACCAATAAAATCGTCTCCCATTATCAAATCATACACAATCAAACTTCCTCCTGTAAAACATCAATTAGATGTTTTCCTTCCGCATACATCTTTTATATACGAAAAAACAAAAGCAATAAAAACTGTAACAAATAATACAATCACCGGTCTTACCATACTTTGAGTAAAACCATTCCAACCAAATGTATTGGGAATGAATTTATCCATAATGACCATAACCATATAATGTATTACATAAACAATTATTGAAAGTTTATTGCCAATATAAGATAAAAATCTGATAATACTCCCGCCGTTTGGCTTATCAATGGCAAACATTAACAGTCCTGTTGATAACAAAATGCTTCCAATATACAACTCTGCATTCCAATTCAAGCATTCTACTATACTTAATACAAGTCCTGCAATGATACAGAATATCCATATATATATATATATATATTTAGGCTCTTTGTTCTTCTCTTTAATTCTTCTAAGTAAATTTCCAAGCATAAACAAAGGATAGCCAAATACCCAGAAATTCGTTACATACATTGTATTATATTCATCTGCTAATTGAATAACACCATGTTCAATAAGCAGGTTTATAATCAATGTAATCGGAATAAATGCGTATGCTATACGATATGAATTAGTTTTTACAATTACTCCGTAAATAGCATAACAATAAATCAAGGCAAACATAAACCATAATACTCCGCCACCGCCTAAAAATCCGGACGGATTATTAAAAACAATAAGCGTGTAGAAATTATTAGGTGCAAAAAACTGCTTAAAAAACTCAACTATAGGAATTTTATTCCCGACAAAACAACTCATAACAAATACATATAAAAACCAAAGCAATGAAGAAAATGCTAATAGAATTGCTATATGTTTAAGCTTCTTTCCTATTACTTTCCAAATTAAATTTTTATCATTGCATATAGTAAAATAACCGGAGATAAGAAAAAAGAGAGGCACGGCAAATCTGGCAATTCCTTTTATTACCGTTCCGAAAACACCCGGAAAGCAACAATGGATAAAAACCACAAAAATACAGGCAAGACCTTTATATGCGTCAAGACGAATATTTCTCATTTTAATCTCCTTTTCAAGCAATGCTCCTTAAATATTTCAAATAAATATGCAGTTAATATTGAAATAAAAATTACAGCAATAGGTTTTAAGCCTAAATATAACATCTTTACGAACCAATTTTGTTGATAAAAAAGATTATCAAAAATTGATATCAAATAAACAAAAATAGGGTGAATTATGTATACTATTAAAGAAAGTTTTTCTCCAATGTAACAAAAGGACTTTAATGATTTATTACATAACGAAAATGGATTTTTTACTGAATATGCAAACATTGAAAATAACATTAAGACTGTTCCTAAAAACAAATCACAGGCACCGCCAAAAATCATATATTCTAAACAAGTCATACCACATCCAATAATCATCAATATTATTAAATTGGCTTTACTTAATTTATCAAGATGCGACTTGAACCTTGGTTCGGCAAACATTTGTCCTAATATGAAAAAAGGGAAGCCTACCAGCCAAAAGTTTTGATAATGACACTCTTCTAAAGGTAATAATCCATTACAACTTGCTATTCCAATAATATAACGAACTGTTAAAATGAATAAAGCGAGAATATATTTTAGTTTTTTGTTTTTAATACAATAATTGACAATATAGCCTGCCGGATAACAGTAAATCAATGCAACTAAAAACCACAAATGTCCGGCATTCCTAAATATCTGTGTAGGAATTTTATTAAAAAGTAAAAAGTCCAAGGCTCCGTTGTTTTCAAATACAATATTATTAAATATAGAAGGTCCATCATTCACGAAGCCCCATATTAGGTATATAAATAAAGATACCGTTATTAAAAACAAAATGTGTTTAATTTTTTTTATAAGCAGACGCAATCCATCTGATCCTTTTTTAAAATGACAAAAATAACCGGAAATCATAAAGAAAAGTGGAACCGCAAACCTGCAAAATGCATTAATATAATTTCCGATAATAGTCGGAAAAGGGCAATGTAATATAACCACTGCAATGCAGGCAAAACCTTTAAGTGTATCCAAAGAAGTCATTCGCAAACTTTTGTTTTCAAAATACCTATTCATTAATATCATCCTTATTTCGGTAAAAACTCTTCATTTATACCGAGCCTATGTTTTGCATTATCTTTAAGTACTGCGCTGTATATTTCGGCAAGTCTAAAATCTTTATTCTTTTTAGCCTTAAACAAGCGAACTTTCATTTTCAGAATTTCTTTATAATACTGACATTTAGAGTACCTGCGGAATAAATCCAATTCATTACGAAAACCGTAATAATTCTTCCAATCGTGAATATCGCTGGCCCCCGGTTTGCGTTTATGATCCAAAACAGCCGTATTAACATTAAGTATTTTAGATATACTGTTAATTCTCAAAGAATATTCGGTATCATCATGCCAAATAAAATATTCTTTTTTAGGAAGTCCTATTTTTTTCAATAAACTTGTATGAATAAGCAAGCCGCAAAAACTTGCTACACCGCACTCAAAAGTTTCTTTATCATATTGCTCTAAAGGTACGGGAACGCCTAAAATATCATTTTTAACAACTTCTTTTCGATGCAGAATATTCGGCTTACCTTCTTCAAGCACAACGCCAGAATATGCCAAATACTTATCATTATATTTTTCAATTTGATTGGCAATTTCTTCGATAAAATTCTTGCGAATGATAGCGTCATCATCAATAATCAATACCCAATCGGTAGGCATATCGCAGAATTGTTCCAATGCTAAATAAAATCCGCCTGCTCCGCCTAAATTTTGAGTTGAATGAACAATCTGATAACGTTCATCTTCAATCTGATCCAAAAACTGTTTTGTCCCATCGTTGCTGTTGTTATTTACAATTACAACCTTTTGGAAAGGTTGTGTTTGCATATTTATTGCTTCAACACATTCCTTTAACAAATTAAGACGGTTACATGTAACTACCGCAACACCGAAAGACTCCTGACTCATAAAACTTTCTCCTTACTAAACAAACTCTCCGTTACAGCCTTACGCTTTTTCTCTGTATTATCTTATTTTGTATTAGTGAATAATACTCTGTATACCTTAATCTTCTTTGAAAAGAATATATTATTGTTTCGTCAACATTAAATTTTAATAAACCAACTAAAAATCTTTATGATTATACTTTTATTTTTCAAAATTCAGCCGATTCTTTAAATGGTTAATTAAATTTCAATATTCGGTATATTTCCAAATTTATTTTTGTATTTTAATTTGCAACTAATAGCAAAAACAATTCCAAGTAAAGTCCAACCGCCTATAATAATAAATTCTTCTGTTGAAAGGGCTGTTGCAAAATTTGGAATGAGATACATAACCACTAACAATCCTGACAAGACAGACGCTATTATTCCTACAAATTTATAATGCTTGATTTTATAAGGTCGCTCAAGTTCAGGCTCTTTTTTTCGTAACACCAAAAACGACATTGATACTATACAGTAAGCAACACAACAAGCAAAACTTGCAGAATTTGAAATCCAAACAAGCATTTGTCTGCCAAAAAAGACCGAAACAATAGACAATATACCCACAAGTATAATTGCATTTTTAGGTGTTTTTCTTGTTGGATGAAGTTTTGAAAAGATCGAAGGAAGCATATTGGCTTCACCCATAGCATAAATGACACGGCTGCCACCAATTAGGAATGAGTTCCAACTTGTGACAATACCACACATACCTCCAATAATAAGAACTTTTGACATAATATTGCTGTTAAACGCTTTTGCCATTGCATCAGCAGTTACAAGACCTGCGCCTTTTGAAGCATTTGTTAATTCCGTTGAATTAAGCGCAAAGCCAACGGCAAATACAACTAAAGCATAGAAAGTAACTGCTAAAACTATTGATAAAAGCAACAATTTTCCTACTTTTTTAAGTGGAATATTTATTTCTTCTGCAACCTGCGGAATTACATCAAATCCAAGCAAAAAGAAAGGAGTTACAACTGCAATTGCAAGAATATTTTTAAATGAATCAAATCCACCGAAACCTGTAAATGCCTGCCCGTCAAGATTACTGATCTTACCTGTAAAAAGTGATGCTACAACAAGTAAAATTCCAACAGCAGCAATTACAAATGTTAAAATCTTTTGAACAAATGCAGCGGTTTTTATACCACGCATATTTATGTAAGTAATAATTATAGCGAGAATAATAGCTGTTATAAGCCAAGTAGCATAAATATCAAATCCGGCTACTGTGTATAAATATCCTTGTAAAAACGGTGGATAAATATACTGAATAATTGTAGGTAAAGCACAAGCCTCAAAACAAACTACGCCTATATAACTCAAAACCAACGCCCACGAGCAAATGAACGAACCTACCGAGCCAAACGCCCTAAAACTGAAAACATGTTCACCACCGCATTGCGGTAATGCAGTTGTAAGTTCCGCATAAGTAAGTCCTACAAAAAATATTATAAGACCGCCGATTAAAAACGAAAGGATCGTACCTATAACACCAGCTGTTTGAATCCATTCACCTGATGATACTACCCAGCCCCATCCGATCATTGCACCAAAAGCTGTTACTATAACATCACTTTGACCAAGTACTTTTGAAAATCTTGATTTTGCCATTTTTGTTTCTCCTTGATTGTTATAAAAGCATCACTTAACAAGCGATAATTTTATAATTCTAAACGATTTTCGTAGGATTATTTCGCCTAATCAGTTATTTTTCATTAGGCAACTCAATCCAACTACCGAATGTATAATCCCACTCTTCAGGTTCAAAAGGTTCAAATCCTGAATTATGAAAGAATGTCATTTCACCAAAATAAATTTTGTCATATACTAAATATGTATCAAATCTTACATGAGGAATATCTTTGGCAAATGTTTCTGCAATTTCAATTAACCTATCAAGTTCTTTTGGTTTGGTTAACTCAGTAGTTGAATGGGGAAATAATACTTTTAAATCAAGTCTGTTAAAATCTATATCTAAAAAATCATTAGTTCTTTGCATATCTCCCATACCGTGTGCATCACCTTTACAGACTAATATGCACTTTACTTTACCATTAAAGCAGAAAAACTTATATTCAGCACAATTTTCGCCATCTAACTTTACAAATTCTTCTGCAATAATCCTCGGCTTAACATTTTTATAAGGCCATTCACGACCATGATAATAATAATTCTTTTTTAAACATTTATTAATTTTATTTTTTGCAGCTTTTATATCTAATTTTGATTTGTCTTTACAAACAACTAATCCTCCGCTGTCATGAGTACACTTTAAAACAAATTGATTCGGAAGCTTTTCAAAATCAATATCATCGAAATTATCCCATACTCCTAATGTGGGAATAATATATTGTTCACCGATTCTCTCCGCCACATAATTTTTAACCTCATATTTATCAACCATTGTTGTATAAATATCTTTTCTTTCGTTCAATTTTAACCATTGAAGTTTTTCATTAAATGTTTTGGGGTTGTCTAAATTAAGTTTTTTACCGAGATAGGTCCAATACATAAGTTTTAAATACGGCTTATCGGGAAGCCAATTAAACCACTTATGATAGGCTAAAAAATCTATTATTTTTTTTGGATTTTGAATAACTTTTAATAACTTACCCATACTTTTTTAATTTTCCCCCAATCGTTTGTCCGACAAAAACTGACTGTATTCTTTCATATAATACAAATAAATTAACTCACTTGGAAAAAGTGTAATACCGCAAAGCAATCGGTTAGTGCTTATCTTTACACCGTTTTTCATTTTTTTATGAGCAATTTTATAGTAAATATTGTATAAAACTGCGCCTTTTAATCTGTTTTTAAAAGTAAATTCCCGATTCATCAGTAATTCCGCATTTTTATACATTCCAATCGGATTATTGAGTTTATTTTTCATAACATTGCGTGTAAGGCCGTCGGAAAGATAATCTCCGATATAAATTGCCTCATTCAAAAACAGCATATTATAATCAAAAGCCATACTAATCCAAACAATATTCTCCTGCAAGAACCGTTCGTCATTATAGACAGGAAAAGGATATTTTTTTAACACATCTGTTAAATAAACCTCTGCTTTGTCGGCCAATTCATCATGACTGTTAATCCTGTTCTGAATAAAATCAGAAATTACTTCATTTTTTTCCGGCTTTTTACCGTTGGTATTTCCGTCCGGAAATGCTCTTAAAAAAGAAATTCCGCATAAAGGCTTTTCTGTATTATATGTATCAAATTTATCGGAATAGTAATGTATAGATTCCACCGCATTTTCTGTAAGAGAATCATCACTATCCACAATCATCGTCCACTTTGCGGTGATATTTTGAACGCCAACATTTAACGCCGTATGTTTACCGCCGTTTTCTTTTTTTATATACCGAACTGATATTTTGCCCTCTGAAATAAAGTTTCGGACAATTTCAGCAGTATCGTCTGTACTTCCGTCATCTACAATCAGCCATTCAAAATCTTTGTCTGTCTGCACAACAAGAGATTGATACAACTTCGGAAGAATATATCCCCTGTTATAAGACGGAGTCAAAATTGTAAGAAAATCCATTAACCTTATCCTCGTTTGTTATTTATCAAGTTTGTATAAAGTTTCGTTATTTCATCTACATATCTTTCGGTGCCGTAATCTTTTTTTGCCTTTTCAACTGCATTATTGCACATAATATCGTAATCCTCATCGGAAAGTTCAAATATTAAATCCAGCTTTTCTGCCAAGTTTTGAGAATCCCCTGCCTTGCAGATATATCCGTTATAACCGTCTGTAACGGTTTCGGGTAAACCGCCCATATCGCTTACTATACAAGGCGTGCCGTATGCCGAAGCCTCGGCAATTGCATACGGTCCGTTCTCATACCACTCCGACGCTAAAACAACGCACTTGGCTTTTCTAACAATCTTTTCTAACTCTTCACCGGATTTGTAACCTAAAAAACAAACCTGTTCCTGCAAATTATGCTCTACACAATAGTCCTCTAATTCATTTTTAAGAGCGCCTTCACCCACAATGAACAGTTGCTTTTTGTTCTGCATTTTTTCAACAGCTTGTATTAATGTAAGAATCCCCTTTTCTTTTGAAAGCCGCCCGAAAAACAAAATATAATCTTCTCTTTTTTCAGTCTGTCCATATAACGCGCCGCTCGGAAGCATATTTTTAAAATGATAAATCGGACTTTTTGTAAACTTGCTGTCTTTCAGTTTCTTTCTGTAAAATTCCGACGGCGCAATATATGCGTCAATATCGTCATATACACCCATTCTCTTGTAATTCCAAGATTCAATTGCAGCTAACATACTTTTAAACAGAGAGTCTTTTACACAGCGTTCCTTGATACAATTGCTAAAATGTCCGGGAACGCATTTTTCACATACTTTTCCGTGCGAAAGCATCATATAATTAGGACAAGCGCAAATTACATCATGCAACGTAAAAACCATTGGAATGTTTCTTTTCTTAATTTCGCTTACAATAGATAAAGTTATCTGATGATGTATATGATTAAGATGAACAATATCCGGTTTCTCTTTGTCTAAAAGTTTGGCAATTTTTCGTTTGGCTTCAAAAGAATAGATGTATTTTAAAGCATATTTTATCTTTTTAAAAGGATCGGAGGTATTATAATCAATATTATCAACAAAATACTCTTCGGTTTCACAAGGCCAATTTCTTTCGTCTTTCATTGAAAAATAGATTACCTCATGTCCCGCTTTTTTCAACGCGTCAGATAATGCAAAGCAATATGTATCCGAACCGCCGACTATCCTGAAGAACTTATTTACCATTAATATTTTCATATTACTTCTCCGATTATTTGGCTTTTTGGGCTACTAACGATCTAATCTTATAAAACCAATTTGAAAAATATTTTTTTGAAAATCCGATTAATTTTCCAACTGCATTGCAAAGTATAATACTCTTCCATTTAATCGGCAAAATACATATTGAAAGCGATAACGAATGAGTATGAACATTATTTATCGCAAGCAAGGTATACTTATCTTCAAATATTTCTTTTAATTCTTTCTTCTTTTCAGATGAATTAAGTGTTTTATTACAAACTGTTTCCGAAACGCATTCTACCAATCTTCCCGAATGATAAATATATAACTCATTCATAGTTTGCTCATCTGAAATTCCCCAATGCTCATAAACCTGCAAAGTGTGTTCAAAATGATCGCGTTTCTTTTGATTCAAAAATTTATTATAAACCACCTGTGAATCCGTTCCCGCTCTTGAACGGTTATAATGATAAAAACACTCGCCCACCATACAAACACGCTCAATATCCATTATCATATCCATATTGAAATGGTGGTCCTCAAGTTTTGTATTACGGAACTTAATATTATGCGTTTTGATATAGTTTAAATCATATAACTTATTCCAAGGCACGGTTAAAATCGAGCGGGTTAGGTATTTAATCGCATTTTTTCTGAACTCTTCTTGTTCATAAAACTTGTTATCAGGGCAAACTTTATATGATGAATGTTTTCCCTGCTGATAATACTCCATAAAATATCCGGAAACTACATACTGTGCATTATGCTTTTTAGCCGCCGCATACATTTTCTCCAGCATATCCAATTCGGCGGTATCATCTGAATCTATTAAATACAAGTATTCTCCTACCGCCTCCGAAATAGCGGCGTTTCTTGCCTCTGAAATATAGACATTTTTTTCATTATGAATAACACGAATACGATTATCGCGAAGGGCATATTTATTTATAATTTCTCCCGACGAATCTTGAGAGCCGTTATCGATGATAATAAATTCATAATCTGTAAAACTTTGATTCAAAATGCTCTCGATAGCTTTATCAACATATTTTTCCGTATTATAGACAGGCATTACAATAGATATTGCAGGCATATAAAATTCCTCTTCCTAAAATCAATTTATTAAAACAACTTTTCCCACTGAGCGCATATAATATTTTCCGAAAGTTTATCCTTAATCTTTACGGCTTCATTAGAAATTTTTATAGCATCATCCGGATGTTCAATTATATAATTTATGCACTCTTGCATTTTTTCCGCATCGCCTACGGGGACTAAATATCCGTTTTCTCCGTTTTTAATTACGCTTTTAGCACCGCCTCCGCCTGAATCGGTAGAAACACAAGGCAATCCGATTGCCATCGCCTCTAAAAGCGAATTAGAAAGTCCCTCGTAATCCGATGTGCAAATATACATTGCCGCATCACGAATTTTTTCATCTATTTTATCTTGAAAACCCATAAAATATACGGCGTCATTTATACCGTATTCAACCGCTAACTTTTCCATATCTTCTCGCAAAGAGCCGTCGCCATAGATTTTAAGGCAATAATCGGGGTGCTTGCTGTAAACATATTTAAAAGATTTAAGCATCATAGGGATATTCTTTTGTTTTTCCAATCGGCAAACTGCGACAATCTCTTTATTTCTGTCTCCGTGAAATTCATTTAAACCTCGTTTCAACGGATTCATAATTATTATACCGTGTTTCTTGATGCTTTTTGAAAAATAATCCATAATCTCTTGAGTTTGAAAAACAACGTAGTTTGCCATCAAGAAATTCAATTTACGCAACACTTTTTCTCTTAAAGAAACGCTCTCGCTGTTAGGATCATTTCTCATAGAAGTAATGTATTTGGCTTTTGTTCCTAAAGCGCAGGAAAAACCATAGTTTATTTCAAAAGTTACATAAACATCAATCAAATTCTCTTTGATAAACCTACGAATAAATCTTATTCTATGTAAAATTGATGTTGCTTTATTACCGGAATCTTTAATCTTAATTATTTTTACTTTATCGGAAATAGGGTAATTTTTTTCTGCGTCCCTGAAAACGATAATTGTCGTATCATAGCCTTTATCGGCACAGTAACTTGCTAATGTACTGATCACTCTCTCGGCTCCGCCGGTTCCTATTTGCGATACAACAAATAATACTTTTTTCATCTGATTACTCCGTCTTCCTTACATCTGGCAATATAATATATCATTTGAATTACCACTAAATAATAAATCGTTGTAATATTTATTGAAATATAGTCGGTAACCAATATTACAATTAATAACGCCAACGCCATACCTTTGATAAAACTTTTTTTATTAACCTGAATTAATTTTAACAGTGCGGAAACATGCGGTATATAAAATATAAATGTTCCGACTAAACCTAAATCCGCTAATAGCTCCAAATAATTTGAATGTGCATAAGTTGTAATAAAATATCTTTGATCCGCTACATATCCTGCAACGTTAGAAAATCCCCAACCAAGTAATGGGCGTTCTAAAAACATTTGCCATGCAAATCCCATCAACTGACTTCGAGTTTCAGAACTTGAATCATAAGACATATCACCGTACATAATCATATCTAAAAAGCCTTCCATACGGTAACCGATAATATCGTATAAAACCGGCACGTTAAACATTAAGAATAATACAACCGCCGCTATCAAACATGTAACTATAATTGCATTAAACTTTCCGGTAAAACTGCCGTTAATGAAAAACACCAAAAAAGTAATAGCAACAAACATTAAAATTCCGTTTTTAGAACCTGTCAAGAAAAGATACAGAATTAAAACGCCTGTCATAACAATTAAAGCAAACTTTTTAAACCCTTTAAAATCTCTTATTATATAATAAATAAAAGCTAGCGCAATTATATAAATCTTAGCAAGTGCATTTACCCATAATCCCGTAACCGTTCCGATTCGTACTCCTTCACTGTAATCTGAAATCGGAGTTCTTACTATAATTGAAATTAACATATATGCTACTGCTATTAAATATAACTTGATATAAAGATCAATATCCTCTTTTTTTCTGATTCTGCTTGCAAGGAACAAACTTACGATCATCATTTGAGGCGCTTCCATCAAAATATTTGAATGTACCGGAGAAAGGACGTAATCAGGATAAACCGCCCATATTTGTGATGCAAAAATAAGAATTAAGAAAACAAACATACAACCATTAAACGCATCAACATGAAAAGTTCCCTTATTCACAGCATATAGCACAAAAAAACCTACAAATATACCAAAAGTACCTAACGACAAAACATGGTCCACTCCGCTACCGCTGCAATGTGCCATTGTCGTCATCAGATACATTAAAAAGCTTATATCGCAAAGCCTCTGTCTACTTATCATTTTTAACCGCCTTTTTTGAATACAATGAAATGATTATCGTCAAAAACATAAATAAACGCTTTTTAGTTAACCATAAAATTGCCTCTCTGTTATTAGAGGGCTTTTTTATATCTTTAACAGCATATTCAAACATTTCATCATTAATAATCTCTTTAAGTTCATTTTTCTTTTTACTGTAACTTTGATCTGATAAAACAATATTTCTTATTACACTGAATATCGCAAAACGAGCCATAGGTATATGAAGATTCTCCGCTAAAGCATAATAATTGTCCTGCAAATTATTGCTCATAAATTCAAATAAAAATTTATGATACTGCTTACACTCTCGAAAATACTTCATCGCACCGTTATGAATCGTACTGCTTTGTCGTATACGATACATATACAGTTTTTCATTAGGGATACATCGTATTGATTTTACACGTTGTAAAATTTCGAGCGATTGTATCGCTCCTTCTGTACCGTTAACATGTCCGAGTTTTAAATACTCATCATCTAATTTTAAATCAAAACATTCTCTCTTTACAACTTTTAGCCATAAATTATTAAGAATCGGATGCCCCATCATCTGAAGAAAAAACTCTCCGATATTATTACTCTGATAATTCTGACACAACTGGGGAACATCTTCATTATCTATTTGATGACCTTTTTCGTCTATCTCCTGATAACCAACTACAAGCATATCAAAATCATTTTCATTAAGCGTATTATTTACAATACTTAAAAAGTTTTCATGCCAATAATCATCTGAATCCAAAAAACAAATATAATCACCTTTAGCCATTGACAAAGCTTTTCGTCTTGACATTAACAAACCGGCATTTTTTTGATGTACTACTTTAATTCTTTTGTCTGATTCTGCGTAGGTATCAATTATCGCTTCACTGCCATCATCAGACTCGTTATCAATAATAATGACTTCAAAATTTTTATACTTTTGAATTAAAACAGAGTCTAAACATTGTTCTATATATTGTTTTGTATTTCTGACAGGAATTAAAATACTGTAAAAAAACTCTGTAGATTGATTATCCATTCAACGCTCCATTAAATAATAGTATTTTTATATTCCTCAAAACTCATAAGTTTTAAGTCTTTTTCGCTGATAATAAGATTTTCTTCACCGCCGATTTTATGGAAAGGCCATTCAATTCCTATTTCGGGATCATTATACATAATACCCGAATCGCCCTCACCGTAAAAGACCTCGGCGCACTTATATGATACAACGGAGTCCTCAAGCACCAAATATCCGTGACCGAAATATTCAGGCACTAAAAGCGAATTCATATTATCCTCTGATAAATCAAAACCCATCCACTTACCGAATGTCGGAGAATCAGGGCGTAAATCAACAATTACATCATAAACATGACCTTTAATACATCTTACCAATTTTGCCTGCTGTTTCACAAGTTGAAAATGTGTAGCACGAATAACGCCTTTTTTGGAAATAGTATAAAAAACTTCTTTTAATTCGTGATCTATGCCGTTCGCCTTAAAAGTATCTATATTATAATCCTTGACAAGACCGCCTCGTTCATCGGAAGCGAAAAACGGTTTTATAAGATATGCTCCTTTTAAATCGAGTTCTTGAAAATCAAATTTTTGTATCATAATAATCCTCTCATTAAATGGTTTTTAACCATTCCATAGTTCTCTTTGTGCCTTCGGCAAATGATATTTTTGCTTTAAATCCCGTATCTTTTTCCGTATCCGCAGTTGAAAATGTTTCAAGCGGCATATCGGTTCCGGTAAACGGAATATCGCCAAAAACAGGTGTAAGCGTATCATCACAGGCTTTTACCATCTCAACAATAAACTCTTTAAGCGGTTTTGCGTCAGATGAGCCTATCATATATTCGCAAAACGGTTTACCGTTTTTAGCAATAAGATAAAATGCATAAGCCACATCATCAATATAAACAAAATCATAATTTTGAGTAGCCGCAGTAAACTGTAACGGCTCTTTATCAATGATTTTTCTGATGGTTGTATTAACAAATCTCGGCGACAACTCTCCGACGCCGTAGGCATTGGTAATCATAGGCCAAACAAGTTCAATGCCGATTTCAGCCGCAACGGCTTTGCATAGATGATGAGCGATTAATTTGCCCATTCCGTAAATATAACCCATTCCGGGTTTGGTTCCTTGTGTATTAACCGCCGCTACAACCTCTTTTTCCATTATAGAACCTGCACAAACAAATCTTGTGCAGCCGAGTTCTTTAGCCGCTTTCATACATTCAACGGTAGAAATAGCATTCTGCATCTGCAAATTATAATCTACTCGTGCAGGACCTGCCGAGCCTGCCCAAGCAAAATGTATAAAAGTATCATATTTATCTTTTTCGATATTTTCAAGCAGTTCCGCTTTATTATTAATATCTATTTTTTTATAAGTCAGACCTTTTTCTTCCGTCAGTCTGTTAGGCTTATCAAGAATATCTAGCGCTAAAACTTCGCAGCCGTTTTCTAAAAAGCACTTTACAGTATTATAGCCGACAAATCCATCGGCGCCTGTAATTATAACATTTTTCATAAATTATCAATCCTTAATAAATTCATCAATTTGCTTATCCATAACAGTTCTTATATCATCGCCGTTTACCCAGCATTTTGACCATTCAACTGTTTTTTCGATAGCCTTATCAAGATTCCAGGTGGGTTTCCAGCCGAAATCTTTCTTTAATTTAGAACAGTCTAACTTCAAAAAAGCAGCTTCGTGAGGGCCGCCGTCAAACTTATCAACCCATTTCATTCCCTCGCCCCAATACTTGATAAATGTATCGACAAGTTTACCTGTCTGAAAACAATCAATATCATCGGGACCGACATTATACCAACCCTGTTTATCAGAGTTCAAATACTGCTCTTTTGCTATCATAAGATAAGCAAAAAGCGGTTCTAAAACATGTTGGTAAGGTCTTGTAGAATAAGGGTTTCTTACAATAATATCTTTTTTATCAACTGCGGCTCTGATACAGTCGGGAATAATTCTGTCGTTTGCAAAATCGCCGCCGCCGATTACATTGCCTGCTCGCGCTGTTGAAATTCTAACCTTGTCGTCGGTAAAAAACGATTTTTTATAACTGTGAGTAACAAGTTCCGAACAGGATTTACTGTTTGAATAAGGATCATATCCGTCTAATTTCATATCCTCGGTAAAACTGATATCAAGGTCGTTATTCTCATAAACTTTATCGGTAGTTACATTTAAAAACGATATAACAGACGGGCATTTTCTGACGCATTCAAGTATATTTGCAGTACCCATTACATTTGTTTCGTATGTATATAAAGGATCTTTGTAAGAATCTCTTACTATCGGCTGTGCCGCAAGATGAAAAACAATCTCGGGCTGAACTTCATCAAACACTTTTTGGAGTTTTTCATAATCACGTACATCGCCGATTGCGGAATTGATATCTTTTTCAATTTCTGCAATTTCAAAAAGCGACGGCGAAGTCGGAGGATTAAGCGAATACCCCGTAACCTCTGCACCGGCTTTTTTTAAAATTTTACAAAGCCATGCTCCTTTAAAACCTGTATGACCTGTAACCAATACTTTTTTATCTCTGTAAAAATCTAAATTCTTCATAAACTAATCCCATAACTTCCAAGGCGCTTTATTATTCTGCCATAATTCTTCAAGTTTCTGCTTTTCTCTCATAGTATCCATACACTGCCAAAAGCCCTTATGTGTATATGCTACCAACTGATTTTCGCTGACAAGTCTGTTAAGCGGTTCTTTTTCAAAAACAGTTTTGTCATCATCTATATAATCAAATAATTCAGGATTAAATACCATAAAACCTATATTAATTAAATCACCGTCAAAATCGGATTTTTCACGGAAAGAATCAACAACCCCGTCTTTTCCGATTTCAAGCACGCCCTTATTCTGCCCGAAATTGTATACCGAAAGCGTACCGATTTTACCGTGTGCTTTATGATATTCAAGCAACTCTTTTATATTAACATCGCCGACTGCGTCACCGTATGTAAGCATAAAAGGTTCGTTGCCTATATATTTTTGAATTCTTTTAACTCTTCCGCCTGTTTGAGTATTAAGCCCGGTATCAACAACCGTTACTTTCCACGGCTCGGTCTTCATATTATGCACAATTATTTCATTACCGTTTGTGAAATCAAAAGTAACATCGGATGTATTAAGAAAGTAATCGGCAAACCATTCTTTAATTACATTCTGCTTATATCCGGCGCAGATAATAAACTCATTGATTCCGTAATGAGAATATGTCTTCATAATATGCCATAATATCGGCATACCTCCGATTTCAAGCATAGGCTTTGGCTTAAACTGCGATTCCTCGGAAATTCTTGTTCCGAAACCGCCTGCTAAAATTACAACCTTCATTCTATTCCTCCGTCTTTCTTTTTATTTCTCGAATTCAATAAATGTTTATATATTCTTATTATCAGCAAGGTGCTGATAATACCTAATGCATATCCGAAAAAATCCATCGGCAAATCAGTTATATCAAACTCACGAGATGGCAAAATTCCTTTTATAACCTGATCTGCAATAGATATACCCAAACAAAAAACAAACGATTTTACAACATAATTTTTTATTTTTAAAAATCTTAATGCAAAGCAACTTATAACCCCAAGAATAAAATACTCCGGAATATGCGCTAACTTTCTGATAAAACCGGCATTAGCCCACCATTTAGTCACTATTTCCTCACGGGACATTCCGAACTTTTCTGCAAAAGAGATTACAAACTGCAATGCTGAATTAGTTAAATTTGCAGTACCTTTAACGCTTTGGCAAGTTAAAAACAAAATTAATAAAACAGATAGTCCTAATATTGCACACAAAAAAACTCTCTTTTTCATTTTAACTCCCATTAATTCAAAGTACTGTATATAAAAAAGAAATCTTTATTTAATCATTCATATAAAACTCTTTATACCACTCTGAAAATTTACGAAGTCCTGTTCTCAAAGAGGTAGAAGGTTTATAACCGTAATCCTGTTCTAATTGGCTTGTATCCGCAAATGTTACAGGTACGTCCCCCGGTTGCATAGGCACAAGTTTTTTATGCGATTCAAAGTCATAATCTTTCGGCAACACTTCCGCACGAATAAGTTCCTCTTGTAAAATTTGAACAAAATCCAAAAGGTTCTCCGGATTTTGGTTTCCGATATTATAAATAGCATAAGGCGGGCAAGGCAAACCGTCTTCACCGTTTTCACGCTGCGGAGCGCCCTGCATTACACGGACAATTCCCTCGACAACATCATCAATATAAGTAAAATCACGCTTACAATTGCCGTAATTAAAGATTTTAATATCTTCGCCTTTAAGAAGTTTATTTGTAAATCCGAAATATGCCATATCAGGACGGCCGGCAGGACCGTAAACCGTAAAAAAGCGCAAACCCGTACAAGGAATATTGTATAGTTTTGAATAGGCATGAGCCATAAGTTCATTTGATTTTTTAGTTGCCGCATACAGACTTACAGGATTGTCAACCTTATCCTCGGTAGAATACGGCACTTTTTTATTACTTCCGTAAACAGAAGAACTTGAAGCGTAAACAAGATGTTCCACAGGAACGCCGCCTTCATCGTACGAATGACGGCACGCCTCAAGAATATTATAAAAACCAATAAGATTAGACTCTATGTAAGCGTCAGGATTAATAATAGAATAGCGTACCCCTGCCTGTGCGGCAAGATTAACTATAATTTGCGGACTATACTGTTCAAAAATAGAGTTTATAGTTTCTTTATCCGCAATACTGCCCTTTACAAAATTAAAATTATTAAAACTCTTTAGTTCTTTTAAACGTGCTTCTTTCAAAGAAACATCATAATAGTTGTTCATATTATCAATACCGACAACATTGACATTATCAACGGTAGATAAAATACGTTTCGCCAAATTAGAACCGATAAAGCCTGCAACTCCGGTAATGAAAATACTTTTTGATTTCAAATCAATTCTGTCTTTTTTCATCTGTATTACCTCGCAAATTTTCAAACATTTAAACACCAAAATTATTAAAAATATGTTTATTTTTATTCTGTTTTCTCGCTATTAAAAATATTTAAATAATTATTAATATCATTTACTTTATCGGATTCGGCAACGAGTAGTTTATAATTAATTTTTCTCCTTTTTTTAAATATAACTCTAAACGCATACCTTATCGGAATTACAATAAATCCAAAATTAGACAGCCAATTATACTTTTTTGCCAAATTCCATGAAATTAATGATTTTTGCTTAAAGAATTTGAACCACTTCAAAACAAAATTATTATTTGTTGATAAATTCTCGTCGGCAATGAGCAATTCCTCTGTTTGTTTTACTCCGAAATTTCCTTTTTTTAATAGCAACTCAAAAATCGTATCAATATGCTCATCCGATATCTCTTCGCCACCGAAATATTTATTAAAAGTCATTGTGCAGGCTTCGGCAAATTTATAAATGCCGTATTTCTTTGTAAAATTTATAAACTCCGTATTTTCTAAAATCGAAGTTCTTTTTACAAATACTCCCCAATCAATCAATTGTCTAATACCAAGCCCTACAATGCGAAAATGCCTTTCCATGTGTAATAATAAAGACATGGCTTGATAAAAATCACTAAATCCTGAAAACGAGATTTCTTTACAATTTAGATTTTCTATATTGTCAACAGACTTTAAAAGTTCTTGTCTTAATTCTCTGCACATTTCAGAATCGGGAAAATCACTTATTTCATCATGCAATTCAAAACGAACTTCGTTTTTATAAAATTTATAATGAAAATGTCCGTCTTCCTTTTCATCCAAAACATATCCGTTGTCAATAAGCAGTTGTTTTGTGCTGTCCAAATCATCCTTACTTACTAAAAAATCAACATCACCTAAAGTGCGAAGTTCCGGTTTCGGATAATATCTTGCAACGGACAAGCCTTTTAAAATTGCATACTTAACATTATTTTTTTCAAGTAAATCAGTCAATTCCCACTGCCCTTTAATAACCTTATCGTTATTAAGCATTACCGCAACGGTATGATTTTTAAACTTTTTATAAATATCTTTCGGAATTCCCTTGATTCCTGCCGTCCCGTCAAATGCAAGCGGAATTACAGCCTGAAAATTAGCCTCATCATAAACCGCCTGCCAATCGGTATCTTCGGGAATATTTATATCAAAATTAAAGAGGCTTTTTCTTAACAAATCAATTAAAACACATTGAGCATTTGTCAATTAGAAAAACCTCCCGAATTTGTATATTTATCTGCCTTGAAATGTAATAACAGTTTTTACTGTTAAAAAAATTATCTTCCAATCTATTAAAAAATTCATCTCTTCTATGTATTTTATATCAAAATTCATCCATTCATCAAATGTAATATCATTTCTGTCAGGTTGAATCTGCCAATAACATGTCAAGCCCGGTGTAACGCTTAACCGTTTCATTTGATATTCATTATATTGTTCAACTTCTCTTGGAAGAGGCGGTCTCGGACCGACAATACTCATATCGCCTTTTAAAATATTGATAAGTTGCGGTAACTCATCAAGTCCTGTTTTTCTCAAAATATTGCCGACTCTGGTAATACGAGGATCATCTTTAATTTTAAAAGCCGGCCCGTCCGATTCATTAGACTCAAGCAAATTGTCAAGTTTATCTTCAGCGTCAACGCACATTGTTCTAAACTTAAATAATTTAAAAACCTTTCCGTTTTTACCGCAACGATCCTGTGAAAAAATAGGACTGCCTTTAGGATCATCAATAAAAATTATCAATGCAATAATTAATAAAAGCGGAAGCAAAACCACCAAAGCAATAAAGGACAAAACAATATCTTGAATTCTTTTTATTATCAAGTACATACGCTTATTATGTTCGTTGCCACTTTGACAATCGGCATCAACAAACAAACCTTCTTTAGTTTGAGTATTTGTTTCTGCATCGGTATACTTCATTTTCAAACCCTCACACAACAATCCCTAAATAATATCACTCTTAAATAAAAATTATATATTTTATAATATATAATTATATAATATTTTAATATAAAAGTCAATAAAATACAATGTATTTATAAATAACCGAACGAAAAAAACAATTTTTTAACATATTTTTACATAAATGTTAAAACATATCATAATAATCCTGTTATCCGGCTGAATCAATAATACAATCAACTATTTTTTGATTAATAATTTTACTATTGTTTCTGTCCAAAAGTTTCATATCGCCGCCGTTATCATTCCAAAAACAAACCATATAATAATTATAAGCAGTGCTTACCACATATTTTGCAAAGGCGGCTCTTGCAGAGGCATTGCCTTTATCGACAGCCCCGAATTCTCCGATAATGCACGGAATACCGAGTTCAGAGAAGCGCCAATTAATAACGGCAAAAACATTGTCTAAATACGCTTTATCCTCTTGCGAACCCCAAACTTGTTTTTGGCTTTGATCAAGACAAAAACTGCTTGGCACATACACGTTTACTTTAGCAATAAGTTTGTTTTTAACCGTATCGTTCGGCAGTTTAAAACCGTCAAGCGCGGCGCTTGAAACAAACGAGCCGTAAGTGCTTATAATAAGATGCCGTTTCGCATTGTTTTTGCCTGTAGCCCTAACTGCGTTTACAAATGCCTGATTAATGCTGTTAGCATTTTTTATATCCGTTTCGCTCGGGTCGGATTTATCATTATCCGCCTTTAAAATTTCGCTGACGCCCTCAAAAAGCAAATGATCATTGTAATCTTTAAATCTATTTGCAATCGAAGTCCACATTTTTGAAAATTTTGATTTTGTTTTATCAAAATCCTTATCATTTGTGGTAAGCCAACTCTGGTCGTTTTGCGAATTGATTATGCAGTACATACCGTTATCAAGCACATAATTTACCACTTCTTCAATTCTATCCAGCCAAAGTTCGTCAACAACGCCTTTTTCATCTATATGGTCAGTCCATGAAACCGGTATTCTTACTGCAGAAAATCCACAATCCGCATACGCCTTAATCAATTCTTTTGTAACAATCGGATTTTCAAAATATGTTTCATATTCTTCTATCGATTTGTCGCCGCCTAAACCGTTTGCCGAGAATGAATCTCCAAGCGTTATACCTGCTCCCATTTCAGTAAGCATTTGTTTAGAAGAAATTTTTCGCATATCTTCAGTCTGTTTAAAACTACCCCTTTTACCTGTTCTCTTTTGAGTACTCGGTAAAGTAATCTCTGTTTCTGTTTCGGCAACAGAAGTAGTTTCCGTTTCACCTGTTGTAGAATTAGGAACAGCAGTAGTCGCCTGCTGAAAAGCAGTATTATAAACCTTTTGGGAAGTTTTTTGATTTTCCTCCTGCTTTTTTTCACCGCCGCAGGAAACGGCTGAAGAAATAATTAATAAACAAACTGCAAATGAAATAATTTTCAAAAAACTATTCATAAAAGTTAAAAACTCTCTTTCTCACAATAAAATATCAATTCAAAACCATAACCTATAACCATTTGTTTAAATTAAGGTATATATTTATAAACAGGAGCGTAAATTTCTAACTTTCAAAATTCATTATACAATTACCTCCAAAATTAAAAAACAACAAACTTTTTTCAAACTCTAAAAATCAAGGCAAATGTATAAATGCAACTTGAATATGCAACTAAATACCGTGCAACTAATTATACTGTACATTGCTACATCTGTCAATAAAAAATCTTTGCTGATATACTAAAGATATATTATAAAAGAGGTTTAAAATGATGGAAGAAAATATAGGTAAGATAGTTTTAACAATCGAAGAATACCGATTAAAACACGGGATAAGCAAAAACAAAATCGTATTGGGTGCTGAAGTTCAGCGGACTCAGCTCCAAAAATACTGTCACAATGATGTTGCAAGAGTAGATTTAAATGTTCTTGCAAGAATATGTAATTATCTTAATTGCGATATTTCCGATTTAATGCATTACGAAAAAAACTGAATATTTTAAAAAAATACGGTAAAACCATTTACCGTATTTTTATTTTACCACAAAACGCTCTGTAAAACAAGAAAATATTTGTCAATTTATTATTTTATAAAGCAAAGCGGCGTCATCTTTTCTTACCGTTTCCTTAACCTCGGTCACTTCCGCTTTAAACGGCTTGCTGCCGAAATTAATTTCAATTATATCGCCGATTTTAATATCATACGACGCTCTTTGCGGTTTTCCGTTTACAACAACTCTGCCTGCGTCGCAAGCCTCGTTAGCAACAGTACGGCGCTTAATAATTCTTGAAACCTTTAAAAACTTATCTAATCGCATTATTATTCCTCACAAAACTCAAAACAACTTCCGTCAAGACAAAGTTTTTCCCTGTATTCCTCTTTTACATCGGATAAACATCTGTCCTTTTCTTCACATCTTGCACAAAGTTTTTTCTTAATAGTATTAAGCATTTTTTCATAATCATCCCGATTTGAAACAACAACTTCGGCCTCGCAAAATTCATCTATGGCGGCGAGCGCAACCCAAACTTCTTTTATTTCTTCAAAAATATAATAAGGACTTACGCATTTCTCCTCAAATAGTTTACGCATTTTAATAAACTTTTTATCATAGTTTTCAAGAAAATCAGCAAATTCATCAATATTTTTTACATTAGACGGGTATAAATAAAACTCTCCGCCAAATGATAATACTTTCATATTAAAACTATCTCCGTAAAATTAATTTAAAAACTCCGTAAATAAATTTAAAAAACAAGGCGACCCGAAAAAATCAAGTCGCCACGATAAATAATTAAAAAATTATTTTACAGCATCTTTAAATGCTTTTGCTGCTTTGAAAGCCGGAGCTTTTGATGCAGCGATCTGGATTTTTTCTTTTGTCTTAGGATTGATACCTGTTCTTGCAGCTCTTTCTTTAACTTCAAAAGTACCGAAACCTGCTAATGCGAGTTTGTCGCCTGCTTTAACTGACTCAACTACTGTTTCTGTGAAAGCTTTATAAGCAGCTTCTGCGTCTTTCTTTGAAAGTCCTGCTTTTGCAGCGATAGCTGCAACAAATTCTGTTTTGTTCATTTTAAGATTCCTCCAAAAATAAATTGTTTTTATTTAAAGACTTAAATGTCTAAAAATTCATTTTCTTAACCTCGTCCCAGATAGAATCAAGTTCCTCTAAAGACGATTTCTTCATATCAATGCCACGCTTTTTACAAATTTCTTCAACTTTTTCAAAGCGGTCGATAAACTTGTCCGTTGCACTGTTAAGCGCCTGCTCACTATCAATTTTCAAAAATCTAGAAACATTAACAACGGCAAAAAGCAAATCTCCTAATTCTTCATAAATACTGTTCGGACAACCGTTTTCAATAGCTTCTTCAAGTTCCGATAACTCCTCGCCGACTTTCATAAGCGGCTCATAAATATCTTCCCAATCGAAATTTGCTTTTGCGGCACGTTTTTGTACCTTTGCGGCGCGCATAAGAGCCGGGAATGCAGCAGGAACGCTTTTTAAAGTATCGGTATAACTTTCTTGTCCCTTTTCCTGCATTTTTATTTTATCCCAGTTGTCAAGCACCTTTTCGGAAGTATCGGCTTTAACATCACCGAAAATATGAGGATGACGGAGAATAAGTTTTTTACAAACTCCGTCGGCAACTTCTTCTAAATCGAAACTGCCCTGCTCTTTCTCAATCTGAGTATGAAAAACTATCTGCAAAAGAACATCGCCGAGTTCCTCTTTCATATCAACAACGCTCTGGCGGTCAATCGCATCACATACCTCGTAAACTTCTTCAAGAAAATTATTACGAATGGAATCATGAGTCTGCTCCTTATCCCAAGGGCAACCATTCTCACCGCGTAAAATTTCCATTATTTTCACAAGGTCGGCTACATTGTAGTTTTCCTTAAATTCAAAATTCTTTATCATCTTTCAAACTCCTAACGGATTCTGCAAAACCTATTTTAAACCAAAGCAATAAATATTTCAAGTCATTTTCACTAAATTCTTTTAAAACTATTGAAAATTAATAGTTTTTTTCACATTTTTGCACGTTTTTGTCAACCAAACAGAGAAATTATCATATTTATAAGCACATCTTCCTTGAGATTATTAGACTCTCGGTAAATGTCAGCCGCCGATTCATCAGCGTCATCGGAAAGTTTTCTTAACGATAAAAACGACACTTCCATCTTATAGCAAACCGAAGCCACCGCCGCCGATTCCATATCACAGCAACCGCCGTCAAACTTTTCTATAATAAAATCTTTTTTCTCTTTTGAAGAAACAAACATATCGCCTGTTACAAAAACGCAAGGCTTAATTTTAGAAAATTTTTCGCAAAATCTTTTAAAGAGTTCGCTATCAGGCTCATAAATATATTTATGTTGGGGTTTTACGCCCACTTCATATCCAAGCGGAGTTAAATCAAAATCATGCTCTAAAAACTTTGTGCCGATAACAATATCATTTTTATAAACGCCCTTTATAGCTCCTGAAAGACCGATATTAATAATACAATCAGGCTTTTCTTTACAAATAAGCGCAGCGGTTGCACCTGCGGCGTTAACCTTGCCTGTACCACAAAGTACAGCCACAATTTTATTACCGCAAACGGTTTCAAAAGAAACTGCTCTGTCGCCGCAGATATTATAACTTTCGCCGTTGTAGAGTTTAGATTTTTCCGCAACAGGCTCAAACTCCATATCGTCGGCAATTACAAGTCCTATTTTCATTAAAACACTTCTTTCAAAAAAGACAAAAGAAAATGGCTAATAAATAGCCATTTCTCTCTGAATAACTAATTTTTAAGTATTAATTTTACAGTTTTTCACCGCAGTTGTTGCAGTACGACGCTGTATCAGGATTTTTCACACCGCATTTTGAGCAGGTTTTATTATTTTTCTGTGCGTCAATTTCTTTTTCAAGTTCCGCAATCTCGGAAATTTTATCGTCGATTGATTTGATAATCTCTTTATACTCGGTGATTTCCTCATCATTTTGCTTAACAGCTTCATAATATAATCTGCCGAGAGTTTCAAAATCCTTCGACATATCGGATTTTACCTGAGAAACTTTAATTTTTATTTTCTGCAATGATACAACTTCATTAGTCTTTTTAGCGGCAACATCAAATGCGCCCTTTGCCTTTACAACTGCATCTTCAAATAATCCCATTATAAAATCTCCCTTCAATTAATTTATAGATATTATATAACAAATTTTAGATAAAATCAACGATAAATTAAAAAATTCATATATTTTTAACTAATTTTAGGCTTAAAATGTTTTATTCAAAAAAATCATATATTTTTTGTTTTCTTTTCAACACCTCATCAAATCCGTTTATATATTCATAAGGATATTTATAATTAAAAATTCTTTCTATTTTATCACCGTTTACAAGTTTTGTCGATGCGCCGGCTCCAAGCGCTAAAATAGTCTGAATTTCTTCCATAATAAACATATTATAATAAGATTCAAAAGAGGGCTTTGCCCAGCCGATATTTTCATTGTTACCCGCCATTTTGCTCTGACGGTACATATAATAAGGCTTATAACCGTTTCTCAAAAGCCTTTCGTGAGAATATCCTAACATATCCGAAACAACTTTACCGCTCGGATTATACTTTGCACTTCCGTTATAAACAAGCGTTGAAGAACGCTTGACAGACAAGCAATGAACTGTAACATTGTTCGGCGAAAGTTCTGTTATTTTATCAATAGTATTGCAAAAAGACTCGTATGTATCGCCCGGCAGACCTGCAATAAGGTCGGTGTTAATATTCTTAAATCCAACATTTTGTGCCAATTCATAAGAGTCAAAAAACTCTTTTACGGTATGCCTTCTTTTAATAATTTTCAGAACATCATCGTTAAGCGTCTGCGGATTAATAGAAATCCTTGTCGCTCCGCCTTTCTTTATTGCAATTAATTTTTCTTTTGTTATGGTATCCGGTCTGCCTGCCTCTACGGTAAATTCCAATAAATCCGAAGTATCAAAATTTTTGTGAACTGCATCAATAATAACGCTTAACTGCTCGGCTTCAAGTACGGTAGGCGTACCGCCGCCGAAATATACTGTCTGCAATTTCATATTTTTTTCTTTAGCGATTTTTCCCGTAAATTCAATTTCCTTTAAAAGATAGGTTATATAATCGGGAATGAGTTTTTTCGACTTTTCAATATCGTGAGATATAAAAGAGCAGTAAGAACAGCGCGAACGGCAAAACGGAATTGAAATATAAAGACTGAAAGAGTTTTCTTTTTTTCTTCTTAATAAATCGTTCTGCAAAGCGACAATGTCGTCCGCCATTTTAAACTTTTCATCTGAAATCAGCAGTTTATTCTGCATATAATCTTTTGCGTAATCGTACCCATATTTTTCGGTTAATTTTCTTAACAGTTTTGTCGGGCGCACGCCTGTTTGAATACCCCATTTCGGAATAAAGCCCGTAACCTCTGCAAAGATTTCAAAAAGCAGTTTGCAAAGCACCGTTTCCGCTTGAGATTCGTAAGACGCAAAACCCTGCTTGCGGTAGAATTTATCAAAAATTCTAACCGTAACAGAAAGAGTCAGATTAAATTTAAAAACCGTAATTTTTGCAAAATCTCCCGATGTCGGCGAAGTCTTTTCGTCGGGAAAAAAGAGTTGTATTATATTTTCAATCTCAAATTTACAGTCGTTTCCGACAAGTTCAAGTTTTATCATAAATACCTCGAAAGCGGATTAAAATTGCGTTCATCATTAAGAGTTGTAGAGCCTTGATGCCCGGGCAACATAAGATAATCACCCTCAAGCTCACACAATTTATGATAAGAATCAATCAGTTGCGAAAGACTGCCCGTAGGAAAATCGGTTCTGCCGTATGACCCCTGAAAAATCGTATCGCCGCAGAAAATCATATCATCAATAACAAAGCACAAAGAGCCGTCGGTATGACCGGGAGTATGAACGACGGTAATATGCTTATTTCCTAAATCCAAAATATCTCCGTCATTTAATGCTATATCTATTTCTTCGGGTATATATTCTTCAAGATAGCATCCGATTGCACTGTAAAGATTGGCTTTTGCACTTCGAAGTCTTTCAGCCTCGTTAATATGTGTCGCTATTTTTGCCCCTGTTTTCTCCTTTACGGTATGCACCGCCATAATATGGTCGGCGTGTGCATGAGTTAAAAGAATATATTTTATATCTGATTTTTCAACCTCTGCCAACAATTTTTCACTGCAAAAGGCGGGATCTACTATTACCGATTCGCCTGTTTCATCATCGGTATAAATATAGCAATTTGTTGACAAAGGTCCTATTTCAAATTTTTTTACAGACATATTTTCATCACTAATCCTTAAATCTTAAAATAAATCGCTTTTTATTGATTTTAAAATATATTTTTACAATGCCGCAACTTATCTTTTGCTTATTGCCACAACTTATCTTTTGTTTATTATTTTTGTTATTTTTTGGAAATTACCAATCCAATAACCATTCCAACTAAAAGCCCGATTCCAACCGCTAAACCACCCCAAGCAATTTGACCAAACATAGTCAAAATACTCATAACTGCACTTCCTGCCAACAGACCGAAGCACATTCCTAATGCCATATATTCATCCAATTTCTTATCGTTCTTGTTATCATTATTCTCTTTTTTCATAAGTCCTCCTTGTAACAAACCTATGCTACCGATAAATTATTGCATACCTGTTCTATTATTGCATACCTGTTCTATTATTGCATACCTGTTCTATTATTGCATACCTGTTCTATTATTGCATACCTGTTCTTTCGATGGAATAAACGCCGTTGATTTTTGAAAGTTTGTTGATAATATTTTTAAGATGCTCAACGCTCTCGATACTTATAGTGATAATTACAACGCAGTTGCCGTCTTTAACCTCTCTTGCGCTGACGGAATGAAGCGCCAAACGCATATTTGCAATAGCCATTGTAACGTCGGCAACCATCTGCGGACGGTCGATTGCGTGAATGGTAAGAGTTGATTGGAATGTTTTATTTACATTGCCTTTCCATTTTACTCTAACCCAACGTTCAGGCTCTTCGCAATGCGCCATATCACGCGGAACGTTGGTGCAATCCCTTTTATGCACCGAAATACCGTGACCTCTGGTTACAAATCCTACAATGCTGTCGCCAGGCAAGGGATTACAGCATTTTGAAAGTTTAATCAAGCAGTTGTCTGCGCCGTCTACCGTAATTACGCCGTCGTCCGTTGACGGTTTAATCTTAACAAGGCTTTCAACATCAGGGGTTTCGGCAGGACGTTTAGCCGCTTTGTAAACCTCTTTAATCCTCGGAATAAACCTTGAAAAAACAATTCCGCCGTAGCCGACTGCCGCATAAAAATCTTCGCCTGTTTTAAGTCCCTGACGCTCCGCTAATTTTACAATGGTTTCTTCAAGTTCTTCGGCGGTAAGCGTAATATAATTTCGTTTAAGTTCACGCTCAATTTCCGCCTTGCCTCGTTCAATATTTTCAGGACGTTTTTCCTTTTTAAACCAAGTTCGGATTTTGCTTTTTGCCTCGCTTGTCTTAACTATATTCAGCCAATCTCGGCTCGGTCCGTGCGGTTGTGAAGTTGTTAAAATTTCCACAACCTCGCCTGTTTTAATCTTATAATCTATCGGCACAATTCTGCCGTCAACCTTTGCGCCGACCATTTTATTGCCTACAGCGGTATGAATAGCGTAAGCAAAGTCGATTACGCAAGAGCCTACGGGCAGATTTATAACATCGCCTCTCGGAGTTACCGCAAAAACATCGTCCTGTGCCAAATCGGTTTTAATATTAGTAACAATATCCTGCGGGTTTACGCTTTCTTTCTGATTTTCAAGCAGATGACGAACCCAATTAAGTCGCTCGTCAAACTGCTGATCGCTTTTTTTAATACCGCTTTTGTATTTCCAATGCGCCGCAATACCGAGTTCCGCCGTTTCGTGCATTTCCCACGTTCTTATCTGCACTTCAAACGGAATACCCTCGCGAGGTAAAACAGTTGAATGAAGCGACTGATACATATTCGGTTTCGGAGTTGAGATATAATCTTTAAATCTACCCGGTATCGGGCGGAACATATCGTGAATATAACCTAAAATATTATAACAGTCGGTAACGGTGTCGGTAATAATTCTAACCGCATAAATATCATAAATTTCTTCAAAACTTTTGCCCTGCATATACATTTTTCTGTAAATGCCGTGAATTGATTTTACACGTCCGTCGATATGAATATTCGGAACAACCGACTCCAAACGTTCTTTAATTCTTGAAATTATTGATTGCAGATAATTTTCTCTTTTTTCCTGCTGGGCGGCTAAAGCGTCCTCAATATCTTTATAAGCGATAGAGTCAAGCACTCTGATTGCCAAATCCTCAAGTTCCTCTTTAACGGGACGGATACCCAAACGGTGAGCGATAGGCGCATAAATATCAAGCGTTTCCTTTGCAATATCACGACGTTTGGCTTCGGATTTATGCCCCTCTATCGTTCGCATATTATGAAGTCGGTCGGCGAGTTTAACAATTATTACCCTTATATCTTCAGACATTGCAAGCAACATTTTTCTGATATTTTCAGCCTGCGCTTCTTCCCTTGTAACAAAAGGAATATTAGCGAGTTTTGTAAGCGATTCGACTAATTTTGCAACCTCTGCGCCGAATTCTTTTTTTATCGTTTCAATAGTGATAGGTGTATCCTCAACCACATCATGAAGCAAAGCCGATACAATCGAATCGGTATCCATACCAAGACCGATAACGATTATAGCGGTAGCAATCGGGTGATTAAAATAACTCTCGCCCGATTTACGAAACTGCCCCTTATGAGCCTCCTCGCCGAACAAAAAGGCTTTTTTAATAATATCAATATCATACTCTTTATTCTGTTGTTTTATAGCCTCTAAAACATCATCAAAACTATACTCTCTGAATGCCATTTTGCTCTCCCCTTTACTGCACAAGATTAAAAATCTGCGACTCGCTTAAATCTCTGCGTTTCGCATTTTCAATATACTCGATTTTATACTTTCCGTCATAATTTAAAGTTATAAACTTCAATTCGTTTAATATATCCAAAATAAGCCTTAACTTTAAAAATTCATCGGTTTCAAAAACAAAAGCAAGTTCCGCTTCATCGGCATAAAGGCTTTTTAAAAGCCTTATCTTTTTATAAACCGTTGCGACGTCTTGACGCGTTATTTTTGGTAAACTTATATTCTCGCCGAAGTATTTGAAATTTTGATAATCTCTTACACCTTTTATTATATCCGCCTGATTGAAATTTGCTTTTCTTATATCCTTTAAAACAACCGAAAGGCTTGTATTTCCGTTAAAAACATTTATATCAATCGTTACCGCAATATCTACCGTATCTCCGACTTTAAAAATAAATTCTTCGGGCGTTGTAAAGAAAGACATAACCGCCACCGCCGTTTGGGAATCCCCGTTTCTTGACAATAACAGTTTTAAATGCTTTCCGTTTGACAACGGAACAACATTAACAATCTTCATATTAACAAGCGCATACGTCGGTCGCTCGTTTTTTTCGCCGAAAGGCTCTAACTTCATCTGCGCATAAGCGTTGTTTACACTTAATTTTGCAGGATTTAGTTTACATAAAATTTCAAGTTTATCAAACGCCATACTTTGATAAATCTTTTTAGCGCTATATTGTATGGCTGTTTTTACTTTTTCAAAATTTTCTCTTTTAACGGTAATGCCTGCCGCCGAAGAATGACCGCCGAAACTTTCTGCAAGTTCGGATACACCTGATAAAATATCATAAATAGAAGCGCCCTCATACCCTCTTGCCGAGCCGACCGCCAATTTATCGTCAAGCGAAAAAACAACCGCAGGACGTGAAAAAATACCGCAAAGTTTCGCCGCAACAATGCCTATAACGCCATGATGCCAGTTTTCGCCGCCCACAACTATTACAGGGCTGTTCTGCGCCTTTTCATCAGCGGAAATAATCTGCAAAGCCTCTGACAAAATTTTGCTTTCGAGTTCACGGCGCTGCACATTAAATTCGCACAATTCTTCTGCTTTTTTGCAAGCGGCGGTTTCATCTTCACAAAGCAAAAGTTCAATCGCTTTTTCGGGGTGGAATACTCTGCCCGTAGCATTAATTCTCGGCGCAACGGTAAAAGCAATGTTTGTTGACGTTATTTTATCACGAGTGATACCCGCAGCCTCAATCAAAGCGTTTAAACCTACACGTCCGCCTCGTTTTAAACACAAAAGCCCCTGTTTCACAATTGTTCGATTATCCGATATTAGCGGCATAACATCGGCAACGGTGCCTACCGCTGCTAAATCGCCGTAATAATAAAGCAAATCTTCAGGCGAGGTATCGCTTAAAACGCTGCAAAGCATAAAAGCAACGCCGACGCCTGCGTAATCTTTAAATTCGCTCGGACAATCTTCACGTTTTGGGTCGACCACCGCATAAGCCTTAGGCAAAATGTCGGACGGCAGATGATGGTCGGTAACAACTACATCTATACCGAGTTCATTAGCATGATTAACCGCGTCAAAAGCGGTAATTCCGTTGTCAACGGTTACAATAAGAGAAACGCCTTTTTCTTTTAATTCGTCAACCGCCGCCGGCGACATACCGTAACCCTCGTCACGAGTCGGCACACGATAAATGCAATCCGCTCCGAGTTCTTTTAAAACGCTGTATAAAAGAACGGTGGAAGTAACACCGTCGCAGTCATAATCGCCGAAAACCGCAATTTTTTCGCCGTTTTCGATTGATTTATTAATGCGAAAAGCCGCTTTGTCAATGTCTGCAAGCAAGCAGGGGTCTTGAAGAACAATCTCATTTGATAAAAATTCATCAACTTCAAACGGGTCGCAAATTCCTTTAGAGCAAAGCAAATAAGCGGTAAAAGAATCAATACCGCATTCTTTCGCAATCATAACCGCCGTTTCCTTATCATTTTCGGCATAAACCCATTCTTTCATAAGCGCCCTCTGTTTTTAAAACTATATATAAAGAATAATACCATTTTTACAGTTCTTTTTCAAGATATTTTGATAAATATTCTGTTTTGCTCAAATGATATTATTAAAAGGCGTTATTTTTAACCTTTTTTAAAAATATTTTTCATTTTCAATCAAAATCAATCATATATTTTAATGATTTCGGCTCAGATTTGAAATAAAATGACCGGTTTTGAAAATATTTTTGAAATTATTTGAAAGATTTTGAAATTTTATGCTTGACATTGACAAAGTTTTGTGATATATTATGAACAGAAAGAGAAAAAGTTTTCTTTCAAAACTAAAAAAATTCGAATTTTTTAAGAGGTTAAATAAAAATGCTGTTTGAAGAAAGAGCTGAAAAAATTTTATCAGCCGTAGACAGAAAAGGTTCTGCTAGCGTTACCGAACTTGCGCTTGAAATCGGCACGAGCGAATCAACAATACGCCGAGATATAGCGGCGCTTGATAAGCAAGGCAAACTCAAAAAAGTTTACGGCGGTGCGGCAAGAACATCAAATCCCGTTTTTACCGACGAGTACGATGTCCAAACAAAATCGGCAATGAATATTGAGCAAAAGCAAAAAATCGCCGAATACGCCGCTAAAACAATAAACGACGGTGACTTTGTTTTTATTGACGCGGGCACTACCACGCTTATGATGATTCCTTATATAAAGGCTTCGGGCGCTGTTTTTGTAACAAACGGTATCGCACACGCAAAGGCACTGATACAGGCAGGCTTTAAAACCTATATCACAGGCGGTCAGTTAAAATTCACCACCGAAGCGATTATCGGTCATGACGCGGCGGCTTTTATTGAAAAATACAATTTCACAAAAGCGTTTATGGGAACTAACGGAATTGATACAGAAAGAGGATTTACTACTCCCGATATCGACGAGGCGCTTATAAAAGAAGCGGCGATTAAACATTCCTACATCTCGTATATTTTGGCTGATTCTTCAAAATTCAAGCAAATTTCTTCGGTTACTTTTGCAAAAATTGAAAATGCTTGTATTATAACCGACAAACCTTGCGACGAAAGTTTTAACAAACTTACGGTTGTAAAATCAGTTTTGTAAGGAGGTATGATTTATGGTTTATACGGTTACCTTTAACCCTGCGATAGATTACATTATGCAAATAGACGAACTTATAAACGGCAAAACAAACCGTTCTGTTTCCGAGGAAATCTATTTTGGCGGCAAGGGTATCAATGTTTCCTGTGTTTTGGCGCAATTGGAAGTGCCTACAACAGCGCTCGGATTTGTAGTCGGATTTACAGGTGAAGCGCTCGAAAATGAAGTAAAACGTCAGGGCGTTAAAACCGATTTTATAAGACTTAAAGACGGCTGCACAAGAATAAACGTTAAACTCAAAGGCGATAAAGAAACCGAGATTAACGCACAAGGTCCTCATATTGACGACGAGGCAATAGAAAAACTTTATGAAAAACTTGACAGTTTGGTTTCGGGCGATACTTTGGTTCTTGCCGGAAGCGTTCCGAGTTCTATGCCTGAAGATATTTACGAAAAAATTCTTAAAAGACTTCAGGGAAAGGGAATCCGATTTGTTGTTGACGCTACAAACGATTTGCTTTTAAACGTACTCAAATACAAACCGTTTTTAATCAAGCCGAATATTCACGAATTGGAAGAAATAATCGGTAAAGAATTAAAAACCGACGAGCAAATTGCCGCAGCCGCCAAAGAATTGCAGGAAAAAGGCGCTGTAAACGTTCTTGTATCTTTAGGTAAAGACGGCGCAATGCTTATTGACGAATACGGCGAAATACACAAACAACCTGCGCTCGGCGGAAAACCGATAAATACGGTGGGCGCCGGAGATTCTATGGTAGCAGGTTTTATAGCAGGTGCAGATAAAAGTTATGCTTACGCTCTGCTTTTAGGCTCGGCGGCAGGCGGTGCAACCGCTTGCAACAAGGGACTTGCGACAAAACATGACATTGAAGCTTTATTAAAAGCTGAAAAATAAAAAATAAAAAGGAGTATTTATTTATGCGTATTGTAGACTAATTAAACCCGCAGGCAGTAAGTTTGAACAGCACTGCAACCGACAAGCAAAATGCTATTGATAAACTTATCGCTCTGCACAAGACAGTCGGAAATATTTCCGATGAAAAAACTTTCAAAGAAGAAATATTAAAAAGAGAAGAGCAAGGCTCAACCGCTATCGGCGAAGGAATTGCTATTCCTCACGCAAAAAGCGCAGTTGTTTCTGCTCCGGGACTTGCGGCAATGGTAGTACCGAACGGCGTTGATTATCAGTCGCTCGACGGCAAGCCTTCAGACATTTTATTTATGATTGCAGCTCCTCTCGACGGTGATGTTCATCTTGAAGTTCTTTCTCGTCTTATGACATTACTTATGGACGAAACATTAAGAGCTGATTTAAAATCGGCAAAAACAGTTGATGAATTCTTAAAAGCAATCGACGAGGCAGAAACCGCACGTTTTGATGAGCCAAAAGCCGAAGAAGTAAAACAAGGCTATAGAGTTTTAGCTGTTACCGCTTGCCCTACAGGCATTGCTCACACATATATGGCAGCTGAGGCACTTGAAAAAGCAGGTAAAGAAATGAATTACCTTTTAAAAGCTGAAACAAACGGCTCAAGCGGCGCTAAAAACGTACTTACCGCTGAAGAAATTGCAAACTGCGACGGCATTATTATTGCCGCTGACAAATCAGTAGAAATGAGCAGATTTGACGGAAAGCCTGTTCTTTCTGTTCCTGTTTCGGAGGGCATTCACAAACCGCAAGAACTTATAAACAAAATCAAAAACGGCGAAGTTCCCGTTTATCACCATAAAGGTGAAAAAGCCGCTGTTGTTTCAGGCGAAAAAGAGAGTTTCGGCAGACAACTTTACAAACATCTTATGAACGGCGTATCTAATATGCTCCCGTTCGTTGTTGCAGGCGGTATATTTATTGCTCTCGCTTTCCTTATTGATACCGCAATGGGCGTTAATCCGCAGGAGGCAGGCGGAAACTTCGGTGTTGTAACACCTGTTGCCGCTTGGCTTAAAAACGTCGGCGGATACGCTTTCAACTTTATGATTCCGATTCTTGCAGGCTTTATTGCAAAGAGTATCGCCGACCGTCCGGGCTTCTTGGTAGGTGTAGTAGGCGGATTGCTTGCAACAAACGGCGCAACCTTTATGGATCCCGGCGCAGCCGAAACTGTTCCGTCAGGCTTTTTAGGCGCTTTGCTCGCAGGTTTCGTAGGCGGCTATTTAATGAAACTTTTAGAAAGACTTTGCGACAAAATGCCGCGTGCGCTTGAAGGAATTAAACCTGTTCTTATTTATCCGCTTGCAGGTCTTGGTATTGTAGGCGTTATGATGTGTGCGGTTAACCCGATTATGGGCATTATCAACACCGCTATGAACAACGGTCTTACCTGGCTTAACGACAACAATTTAAGCGTGCTTCTCGGTGCGATTGTTGCAGGTATGATGGCAATTGATATGGGCGGTCCATTCAACAAAGCGGCTTATGTATTCGGCAGCACAGTATGTCTTTCATTGGCAACTACCGCAGGATATGAAATTATGGCGGCAGTTATGATCGGCGGTATGGTACCTCCTATCGCAATCGCTCTTTCAACAACATTCTTTAAAAACCGCTGGACAGAAGAAGAACGCAAAAACGGCGTTGTAAACTATATTATGGGATTAAGCTTTATCACAGAGGGCGCAATTCCTTACGCTGCTTCTTATCCGCTTGCAGTTATCCCGTCTTGCGTAGTAGGTTCGGCAGTAGCAGGCGCTTTATCTGTAATCTTTAAATGCACACTTATGGCACCTCACGGCGGTATCTTCGTATTCGCAGTAGTAGGCAACTGGATGTGGTATTTACTCTCACTTGCAATCGGTTCGGTAGTTGCTATGTTAATGCTCACATTATTAAAGAAAAAAGCACAATAATTACAAAATAATAAATTAAACAAGGAGTTTTTAAAATGGTATCAAAAACAGTTACAGTAATTAATGCTCAAGGCTTTCACATGCGCCCTGCAACGGTATTTGCAGGAGAAATGGGCAAATTTCAATCAAAAATCACTTTAGAATCAAACGGCAAAACCGTTGACGGAAAAAGCCTTATGAACATCATCGCCGCTTGTATCAAATGCGGTTCGGAAGTTAAAATAACCTGCGACGGCGAAGATGAATCTGCAATGCTCCAAAAAGCAGTTGAAATGATTGAATCGGGACTGGGCGAATAGTTTACTAATTTAACTCGGAGTTGAAGAAAAATGTTAAAAGGAATAGGCGCTTCAAGCGGAATAGGTATCGGAAAGGCTTTGAAATTTATTGAAAAATCGGTGGATTTTGAACCGCATACGGTAGCCGATACCAACGCTGAAAAAACTCGGTTTGAAAATGCGGTTTCGGTATTCAAAACGAATACCGAAGCCTTAGCCGAAAAAATGGATAAAACAGGGGCGGACGGCGAAATTTTAAGAGGTCATATCGCAATGATAAGCGACCCTTATATGATTTCTCAAATAAATGAGCAAATTGAAAACGGAAACTGTGCGGAAAGCGCATTGAGCGCCGTTTGCGATATGTTTATTACCGTTTTCTCATCTGCCGATGATGAACTTACAAAGCAACGTGCCGCAGATGTTGAAGACATTAAAAAGAGAATACTTAAAATTTTGTTAGGCATTGAGGATATTAACCTTAAAACGCTGCCTGAAAACACAATATTGATTGTTGATGAACTTACCCCATCCATGACGGCAGAAATGGACAAAGAGAACATAAAAGGTATTATTACCGAAAAAGGCGGTAAAACCTCTCATTCGGCTATTATATCACGTTCGTTAAAAATTCCTTCGGTATTAAGCGTTAAAGACGCGCTTACGCTTATAGAGGACGGCAAGGATATAATTATCGACGGTGAAAACGGTGAAGTTTATACTGATTTTGACGAACATTTAAAACAGAAATTCATTGAAATTCAGCAAACCTATATTCAAAAAGCAAAAACCGAAGAACTGTTCAGAGGAAAACCGACTGTAACCGCAGACGGCGAGGAGAAAGAACTTTTTGCAAACATAGGCTCTCATAAAGACCTTGAAGCAGTTATTTCCGGTGACGCCGAAGGAATAGGACTTTTCAGAACCGAGTTTCTGTTTATGGACAGAACGTCTGCGCCGAGTGAAGAAGAACAGTTTGACGCTTACAAAGCGGTTGCAGTAGGTATGAAAGGCAAGGAAGTAATTATTCGTACGCTTGACGTAGGCGGAGATAAGGAAATTCCTTATTTGGGACTAAAACGAGAAGAAAATCCGTTTTTAGGATTCAGAGCCGTTCGTTACTGCTTAAAAAACAGCGAAAGTTACAGATTACAACTTCGTGCGATTCTTCGTGCTTCTGCATTCGGTAATTTAAGCATTATGATACCGCTTGTAACCTGTGTAGACGAACTTTTACAGGTTAAGGAAATGGTAAGCGAGATAATGCACGAGCTTGATGAGCGCAATATAGCATATAAAAAGGATATAAAAATCGGAGTTATGATTGAAACTCCTGCGGCTTGTATGATTGCCGACCTTTTAGCGCAACACGCCGACTTTTTCAGCATAGGCACTAACGATTTAACAGGCTACATTATGGCGGCAGACAGAGGAAATTCCGACGTAGAATATCTTTACTCGGTATTTAATCCTGCGGTACTTCGAGCCATAAAGCATATTATATCCTGTGCAAAAGAAAAAGGTATAAAATGCGGTATGTGCGGCGAGGCTGCGGCAGACGAAAAACTTATTCCTTTGCTTGTTTCATTCGGACTTAATGAGTTCAGCGTAAACCCGACGAGCGTTTTATCGGTAAGACGCAAAATTTCACAAATGGAAAAACAAACTTGCGACAAAATCGCAAAAGAGGTTTTTATGAAGCAAACCGCAAATGAAATCGAAAGTTTTTTAAAAAACTCCTAAAATCTACAAAGTCACTGTAAATGATTTTTTCAAACAATTATATAAACAGTAAACTTAAAGGCTCCCTTTTACGCAAGGGAGCCTTTAAACATATCATCAATAATATTGTAGGGACGAAACAATGCCTTCCCCTCGAGGGGAAGCCGAAGTATTTGTAGGGCGATGGCGTGGCTTTCGCCGTTTGCATATAATCCGTAATCTTCTCTGTAATCGTAGGGCGGTTTGCCCACAAATCGCCGTTAGTCATTCCGAGCAAAGAGCAGGAATCTTTTTCAGTTAAAACTCTTCGACTACGAACATTCGTGCTACGCTCAGAATGACTTTAGTGACGCTTTTTGGTACAACAAAAAACGGTAGGAGCAAACTACAACACAGCAACAAGTTTTTGAAATCTTTTTTGATTTTTCAAAATCTTTTTATAACTCTTTTCTTGTTATTAGTTTTCTGTCGGAGTTTCAATTCCGAGTTTTTTGATAATAAAAGGAGCCGCTTCCTCTAAATCTAAATTTAACGCATAAGCAAACTCTTCATTGATAATTCTCTCGGCAGATGACAGAACCTTTGAGTCTGACATTCTGAGTTGTTTTCCTTTGGCGTTTCTTTGCGTTTTAAGGCGGTGAAGTTCACAAATAAGTTGAATCAACTTTGTATGTTCGCCTGATTTTAAAGCCTCATAAAAAACCTCTTCACGCCGGAGGTTGTCGTTTATCCAAAGTGTATCGGATAAATCTACCGTTTTCATTATTTCCTCGATTTTCTCCGCTGATATAGGCTCTCTTACGCCTACCTTATTGCAGTCGACAGGGAGAAAAATCGTTGTGTTGGTATTATTGTAAATCGGCTTTAAAACATAATAGTCTTTTTTTATATCTTTCGTAATAATTTTTGTTACGATGCTATCAACTTTACAAATACCCGAACTTGGGTGCATAACAACCTGACCGATTTCAAACATTTCTTTTCAAATTCCCCTTGTTTTCTAACTCTTCTTATATATTAATTATACAACATTTTCTAGAAAAATGTAAGAAAAAATTTTCTTATTTTAAGCAAATTTTTAAAGCACAAACAAATGCTGTATTATCTGTTTTTTGCGAAAAAACCGCAGGACCGAAAACTCAAGTCCTGCGGTTGTAATTTTTTATTATTCTTAAATTATGCGATTATACGATGCCTTGAGCCATCATAGCGTCTGCAACCTTTAAGAAGCCTGCGATATTAGCACCTGCAACGAGGTTGTCTTTCATACCGTATTTTTCAGCGGCGTCGGCAGAATTATGATAAATGTTAACCATAATGTCTTTAAGTTTTGCGTCAACTTCTTCAAATGTCCAAGAGTATCTCATTGAGTTCTGACTCATTTCAAGAGCAGATGTAGCAACACCGCCTGCGTTAGCGGCTTTAGCCGGTCCGAACATAACGCCGTTTGACTGGAATACTTCAACAGCCTCAGGAGTTGAAGGCATATTTGCACCCTCTGCAACTGCGATTACGCCGTTTGCAACAAGTGCTTTAGCAGAAGCTTCATCAATCTCGTTCTGTGTAGCACAAGGAAGTGCGATATCACATTTAATTGTCCAGATACCGCTGCAACCCTCGTGATATTCTGCTTCAGGATGAGTAACAACATACTCTTTAATTCTCTTTCTTTCAACTTCTTTAAGCTGTTTAACGAGGTCAAGGTCGATACCGTTTTTATCGTAAACATAACCGTTTGAATCAGAAAGTGCAACTACCTTACCGCCGAGTTGAGTAGCCTTCTCTGTAGCGTAAATAGCAACGTTACCCGAACCTGAAATAACAACTGTTTTATCTTTGAAAGAATTGCCCTTTGCATTAAGCATTTCTTCTGTGAAATAGCAAAGACCGTAACCGGTAGCCTGTGTACGAGCGAGTGAACCGCCGTAAGTAAGACCTTTACCTGTAAGAACGCCTGTGTATTCGTTGCGAAGTCTTTTATACTGACCGTACATATAGCCGATTTCTCTGCCGCCTACACCGATATCACCGGCAGGAACGTCTGTATCAGCACCGATATGTTTTGAAAGTTCTGTCATAAAGCTCTGGCAGAAACGCATAACCTCTGCGTCTGATTTGCCTTTAGGATCAAAGTCAGAACCGCCCTTACCGCCGCCGATAGGAAGACCTGTAAGTGAGTTTTTGAAAATCTGCTCAAAGCCTAAGAATTTAATAATACCCTCATATACTGAAGGATGAAAACGCAAACCGCCCTTGTAAGGTCCGATAGCGCTGTTAAACTGAATTCTGAAACCGCGGTTTACCTGAACCTTGCCGTTATCGTCAGTCCAAGGAACTCTGAATTTAATAATTCTTTCAGGTTCAACCAATCTTTCGATAAGACCTGCTTCTTCAAATTCAGGGTGTTTTGCAATTACAGGCTCTAAAGACTCTAAAACTTCTTTAACTGCCTGATGAAATTCCGGCTCTGCCGGATTTCTCTTAATGACGTCTGCCATTACTTTTTCAAGATATTTGCTTGTAAAGCTCATTGGGAAAGCCCTCCTAAATAAAAAATAATATGTTTGAAAACAACAAATCAGTCGTTTGCCGATCCGCCGATCCATTTAAAACAAAAAGGCCATTGCAAAATGTGCAATAGCCTAAAAATATTCTCTTTGAGCATAATTATTGCACTCAAATATTATATTATTATTTTTTTAATTTGTCAATATTTTTATCAATAAAAAATGTGAATAAATTGCAGTTTATTCACAAAAACCGACTGAAAACTCCACAAATCGGTATATTTATTCATTTTTTCTGACATCATAGTCTACTTTGGTTAAATTTAGTATAAAACCGTATATATATTAATCATAAAACGGAGCTAACCTGTTTTAGATTAACTCCGTTTTTCTGCATAAATATTATTTTACTTTAACAGTCTTTGCTTTTGTCCAGTCGCTGTAAGCGGTTTTTGAGCCTTGTTTTACAAACGCTCTTATTTGAACTTTGTAACTGCCTTTTTTAAGACCGCTTATTGTTTTTGTGACTGATTTTGCTTGATTAAAGGTTTTTGTAACAGTCTTTTTACCGATTGTATATTTTACTTGAAAACCTGTTGCACCTGTTACTTTTGTATATTTTATTTTAAATAGTTTTTTGCCTGCGCTTACGCTGAATGACGGTGTCTTTAATTTAAGTTTTGCAATTGTTGCTGTTTTTAAAACCTTACCGCAAACAGAACACTTATATGATTTTAAACCGTTTGAAACATAACTTGCTTTTTTGGTGACTACCCATTTGTAACTATGCACTTTAGTTGGAATAGATTTTTGTTTAACTAAAATCTCACCGCATACCGAGCAATGTTTACCCTCTGTTAAACCTGTTTCGGTACAAGTCGGTGATACTGCATTGTCAATTACTTCCGTGTGTCCGAGTG
>JAXJVH010000009.1:0-3314 GCA_036308645.1 Acutalibacteraceae bacterium
AATGCCCTCTATATTCTCTGTATAAATATTGCCGGCAATATTAGGGCGCTTATCAATCACTAAAACCGATTTTCCCATTGCTTTAGCCTGCTGTGCAAAAACAGCGCCAAACAGACCTGCGCCTACTATCAAATAATCATACACGATATAAATTCCTCCTGTAAAACTGCTGTTTGTTCCATACTATAAATATTCTATTTAAAAAGTTTTGTAAAACTATTAAAACAAACTATAAACCATCTGCTTATTTTTCCTCGGATTTATGCATACCTTGTGTAAGCATAGTAGAGGATATACCGTCCGTATGCGGCAAGAACACCATTTCACATCCTACATCTTTAAGCGCTTTCTCAACATCGTTATACATACTTGAACCCTTCCAGTCATCTCCATGAAAAATTGCATTAAAATGCAGTTTTTCCCAAGCGTCCAACTTGTTCATTGATGTTTGAGGAACCACCTTATCAACATAACGAATGGCTTCAACAATTGCTTTTCTTTCTTCATACGGAATGACCGGTGTTTTGTTTTTATACTCTCTTACCAATTCATCTGTGCTTACTCCTACAATAAGGTAGTCGCATTGTTCCTTTGCTCTTTTTAAAATATTAAGATGTCCTATGTGAAACATATCGTATACACCCGTTGTATAACCGATTTTATACTTCTTCACAGAAACTTCCTCCTATGTATTTATATAAGTTCTCGGAATTTCTTATACTTTTTACTATTTAAAACAGATTATTTAAACAAGTTTTATACTCACTCTTGTTTTTCATCGTCTAATATTTGGAATCCGCTGAATACATGATGAACTCCTCTCTTTTCAACAGGTGGGAGTTGCATATAATCTCCGTAAACGCTCTCAAGTATTTTAATATACTCGGTTGGTGCCTTTACTGTAAGTTCATCAAACTTAATATCTACGCCTTCTCCGTAATAATCAGATGGGAAAGTCTGTTTTTTATAACCATACATACTTGAATAGTTAACAGTATATTTTCCTGCCTTTTTTCGGGACAAAACCATATTATCAAGTCCGACAATCAATCTCGCCGGAATTAAATTTACTATCATGCGTTTTAAAGGGTTTTCAATATTATGCATTTGCTTACGCATAAACAGATTAATAATAAACCAATGAAATGAATGTTTAATTTTAACATTACGGTCAAGGGAATCAGCGTAATCAAGCATAAATATATCGACAAACGCACCTCTGTGCATTTTTATAGGCGATGTTTTTGCTCCTAAAAGAGTGTTGTTTTTTCGGATTTTAGGCATAATCTGATTATAACCTTTGTCCGTATAATATGTCTGCAAAAAGAACTTTTCTGACAAATCTGTTTTGCAAGCCTCAACAAACTTTTTAAAATCTTCCCTATACATTGCAACATCAATATCATCATCCCAAGGAATAAATCCGCCATGTCTTACCGCACCTAAAAGGGTACCGCCCACAATATAATAACGAATATTATGCTTTTCGCAAACTCTTGCAATTTCAGCAAGAATACTCTTTTCCTCTCTTTGAAGTAACATTCGTTCTTCGTTTGTCAACAAACGTTTCGGCTCTTGTTCCATTACTTATTCCTCCTAATAAACTTATTAACATTTTTTTCTAAAAGACTTTTTACGCTGTTTTTAACATATATAAAGTTTTCATCTTTATGTAAAAATACATAAAACATCAAATTAGTTATCAAAACACAAATCAACATTTTAACAGCAATAAGAATAACATTATATTCGGGAATGCTGCGCAAAATAATATAATTTACTACAAATGTGCCTGCTTCTAAAAGAAATAAAAGCACATACTTTTTGTAAAAAACAAACGGAGATTTTTTAAATCCCAACTTGTAAACATAGTACGGATCAACCAAAGTAGTAGTAATGATACGGGATATCGGAGTTGCAATAAGCACTCCGAACACACCGCATTGTTTAACTAAAAGAATTGATAAACCTATATTAATAATTACATTTAAAACCGGGAAATACTTGCTCTGTCTGAAATACCCTTTGGTAATTCTAAAAGTATATCCTGCAGTTTGCAAACCGCCAACATAAAAATTCAAACTAACCGCCAATACAATCGGCCAACTAAACAAGTAACTGCTTCCAAGCCATATTTTTAAAACCGGATTAAAGAACAACAACATACCAATAGAAATAAGTCCGAAAATCCAAAATGTAACCAGTAACAGGCTGTTAAATACTTTCTCTTGCTTTTTAATATCGTCCCCGGCATTTAAATTGCCTATACTTGCCGTAATTGAATGTCCGATAATATTTGTAAAATTAGTAACATTTGTAACTATCAAAGTATAATTTGATAAAATACCGACAGCCTCAAGTCCGATATATGCAGAAATGATGATATTATCTGTACCCGAAAGAACTGTTGTCGCAACCTTATAAAGTATCAGCGCGAAAACATTTTTCCCGATTGAGGATAATTCATCTTTAGTCAACTTAACTGTGCTTTTCTCTTTTAAAAATGAGTTTTCTTTTCCAATCCAAATATAAATAAAAAGTGAAAATAGCGCTTCTAAAATAATATTAGTAAGCAGATACAAGATAAAATCATGGGTTAAAACCAAAACAATACCCATGGCAATTTCTTTTAATGCCTTGATTACCTGCTGATAAATATCAACCTTGTACTGCTGCTGTGACGCTGAAAGAAAAGATGTTCTGGAAGAAAAGAAATACGAAACCGCCGTATTAATTAAATATAAAATAAACAAAAAATAAATATTTAATTTCAGCGTATAACCTGAAATGAGATACGGAATAAACGGAGTAATAATTAACCCGGCAGTAATAATCACAATACCTATTATACAGTAGCATTTGTGATAAAACTTCATCAACGCATTTACCTTGGCATAGTCCTTTTGTGCCAAAGGCTTATACATTGAAAAAACAATTGCGTTGCCGATACCAAGTTCAGCAAAAGATAAAATAGTTAAAATATTTGTAAAAAGACCATTGATACCCAAATACTCTTTACCCAACACGCTGATAAACACTGTTCTTACAATAAAAGTCAACAATAAGTTTACCAACTTCATTAATAATCCAACTATTGAATTTCTGGCTACATTTTCACTGCGTGAACTCAAATTTTTACTCTCCTATCTTTATATACACCTTATATCCCGAAAACAGTAATTTTCAAAAATCGCATTTTTATTATTTCGGTAAAAACTCTTCATTTATACCGAGCCTATGTTTTGCATTATCTTTAAGTACTGCGCTGTATATTTCGGCAAGTCTAAAATCTTTATTCTTTTTAGCCTTAAACA
>JAXJVH010000010.1:0-7153 GCA_036308645.1 Acutalibacteraceae bacterium
CTACGCTCCTCCCTCAAGAAACTCACGACATTCTACTACAAACATTAATTTTGTTTCAACTTGCTATTGCAATTTGCGATAATTAAAATTTAATGAAAATTTATAAAAAGGAGTTGCTTTACAAATTAAAGCTGCTCCTTTTTGTAACTTTGTTATAAATAATTGCTTCATATTATTAAAATTTCTCGCCTCTTGCGAGGCAACCGAAAAACATCTGCAATCGGGGTTCGAATCCGAAAACAAACAGAAACAAAAAATAACAAGGTCATCAAAAGATAACCTTGTTACTTTGGCGCGCTGCGAGGGATTCGAACCCCCGACCCTCTGCTTAGAAGGCAGATGCTCTATCCAACTGAGCTAGCAGCGCATGGATATGTTTAGTCAACGTTTGATATTCTACCACAGTTTAATCTAAAAATCAAGTGTTTTTTTAATCTTTTTCAAAAAAGCGGTCTTTTTTAAATCAAAGACCACTTTAATGATTGTTTAATCAGACACTTCGCCGTAATTTTATAACAGCGCAGATCATTAGTAAACCCGATATTTGTGATAAACCTGTTATTATCCAATAATAAAAATCATCAGTTTTTGGTGATATTATACTGCCATCACTTTCATAAGTGTTTTCATTATCCTCTTCAAATGTAAAATAAAAGGATGCACTGTTTGAATATGTAGTTTTAGCATAAGCATTGCAAACAGGTAGAATAAGCAGTAGTACAGCAATTAATATACCGGATAATAATCGCTTAATCAAGCGATACCAACTCGATTCCGTAAGTTATGCTTCCTGTGTATGTTACACCCTTTTTAATTGAAGATGAGGCTGCAAGAACAGGACGTACTGTAAGGCTTTCAGTTCCGCTTTCTGTGAAAGCTGCGAGTTCAACTCCGTTAACCTGGTCTTTACCGCCTGTGGTTTCAATTACAGTGCCGTCAGCTTTTATAAGCTGATAACGCATAGAAGCATTTTTTCCGTCAGCGGTTTTGCCCTCAATTAACATCTGATTGCGGTACTTATCTGTTCCTACGATTGTAACTGATACTTTCTGGTTATCAAGATTTTCTACATCTTCTGCAACGATATCCAACTGAACGCCGTCTTTTGTCATTACAACTGATGAAGGAATAGTTACAGTATAGGTTGGGTCGTTTTTGTACTCAAAAGAGAATTCTGTGGTAAGTCCTTCTGTAGACGTTTGATCAACTGATTCTGCGGATGCGTTGATAGCTCCCATAGAAATTGCGGTTGATACAGCCAAAGTTAATGCTACCATTTTGCTTAAAATTTTCATTTTGTTTTTCCTCCGAAAAAATAGTTTTTTAATTTATATAATCGCAACGTGCACAATTGCGTTTATACCTGTCATTTATTTGCTAAAACATACAGTTTGGCATAAACCAGCGCGTTATTTAGCGGTGTATGTGTGTCAGTGGTATAGGGGAGTACCTTGATATTAAGCTTATACTCGCCTGCCTTTAGCGGGTGAGAAAGAGTTAAATTCTGTACAGCCTTTCCCGATTCAATCAGTCCGGTATCGGCTATTGGATTTTTTTCGTTGTCTATATATAACTCAAATCGGAACAGACAATCATTTTGTTCAGGATTGTACAAAGTAATTTGTACATTCGTTTCATCTTCCGGAAAATATATTGTGCCGTAGCCGGGGATTGAAATACCATTTGAATTTTCGGTTGCAAGCGTATAATCCGGAATATATTCTTCTGCACTTGAATCGAGAATCATACCACTGTTTGTTTTTTGAGATTGATGATACCGACAGCTGTGTAATAAGCTGACTATGACAACAAGAAGCAGTATTGTTACAATAACAGAAAAAAATACGGACGTTTTTGACTTTTTCATATATTATATTGTTGCCCTTTCTTTTCTTGCTTTTCTTTACTTTACAATTGAATTATGCCGCTTTAATGTAAAGCCGACAATCATATTTCTGTTAAGTTATAATGAATTTTTATTGATAAACTTTAATTTATAGTAACAAAAAATACGCCGGACATGAAAATATGTCCGGCGTATTAATCTCATTTTATTTTAAAACTTATTTAAAGATTTTTTTCTTTAAAAGTTTATATAATTCATTAATTACAGGAACTATCAATGCTAATAAGAAACAATATAAAGCCTGGTCGATTTCGAGGTCGTTTAGCTTCAAGAAATTTGCCATAGGTTTAAACGTTACCATAAGTGAAAGCACAAATCCTGCTACTACGTATGCAAAATCAAGAAATGGATTTTTAAACAACTCTACTGTGTAAAAACTAAGCTCGCTTCTGTTTGAAAATCCTAAGAATAATGAAGCGGAAACAAATACTGAAAAATAATATTCTGTTCCGTAGCCTGTTTTATTGCCGAAATGATAAGCGAGCAATGAAGCAACTACCATTGCGATAATGCCGACAGCAACATCAATTACAAATGCGTTGCCGACAATCGAGTCGTTTTTATAAAACTGCCTTTTGAGTATTTTTTTATGTGCAGGTTCAAATGCAATGCTGAAAGATGATATTGAGTTAAAGAACAAACCTGCAAATATAATCAGCATAGGGGTTATAACAGAGGTACGGAAAAATAAAAGTCCTAAAATCATTGAAATGCCGAGCGCAAAACTCACAGAAATAAATTGTTTTAATGATTTTTTAATATTGACATAAGTGCCTTTTATTTCTTTTAAACCTTTAGAAATAGAGGTGAAACTGTCATCCGAAATAATAAGTTCGGAAGCACTTTTCGCAAGCTCTGTACCGCAAAGTCCCATTGCACAGCCGACATCGGCTTGTTTAAGCGAAATTGCGTCGGAAACGCTGTCGCCTGTAATTGCAACGGTTTTACCCAAGCTTTGCCATTTCTTAACTATATTTAATCTATGTTCAGATGAAATATCAGCATAAACCGTAATATTTTGAAGTTTTTCATTAAGTTCCTCGTCGCTCATATTCTCAAGCATAGCGCCGTCAACGCAAATTGAGTTTTCATCAAGCAAACCGATTTTTTTAGCCGAGGCTTCCGCATTGTAAAGGTTGTCGCCCGTCATCATAATGGTTTTTATGCCCGACTCGGTACATTCTTCAAGTTCAACTTTAGCGTCAAATCTCGGCAGATTTGCTACTGCGATAAGTCCGCAGAAATTTAAATCGTTTTCAATCAGTTCTGCCGACGGCATTGATGGCAGTTCCGAAAGTTGTTTAAAAGCAATGCCGATAACTCTTAATGCCTGTTTTGAAAGCTCAATAACATTTTCGTGAAGCTTGTCCGAATCAATGTTTACACATTTGTCAATAACGCTGTCGGCAGTACCTTTTACAATTGCGTAAGGTTTGCCGTCAATAACGCAGATAACTGTTTTTAGTTTTCTGACAGAATCAAGAGGAATTTCACCCATTCTCGGATACTGTGAATCAAGCGTTGCTTTATTTGTTTTAAGCACCTTGTAAGCAGCGGATAAAATAGCGGTTTCAACAGTATCGCCTATGTGTTTTTCTCTGCCGAAATCGTCAATTTCAACATCACCGTCACAAGTCAGCGCCGCAATTTTAAGCAAAGACGCCACTTCATCGGGCGAAAACTTGTCAATATCATAAAGATTATCGGCAGTAAAGGCTTTTACCGCTTTCATTTTGTTTTGAGTAAGCGTACCTGTTTTGTCACAAATTATAACGTCTGTTGTGCAAATGGTTTCCAACTCGGATATTTTTTTAATAACGCAGTTTTTCCTTCTTGCTCTGCGCATACCCATTACAAGATTAAAGGTTACAAGCAGTGAATATGAACAGGGGACGGTAGCCGAAAACATTAAAGAGGATATAAGTACAAATTCACGCCAGTCAAATTCGGTTCTGCCGATGAACATACCGAGTACAAAGAAAACGACGGATAAAACAATAAAAGCGGTTGTAATAACTGTCATTGTTGTTTTAACCTTGCTTTGCAGCGGAACAATAACCTCTTCTTCTCGAAGCAGTTCGGTAATTCGCTTGCCTCGTTCGGTGAAAGAGCCGGTATCCGCAACTATTGCCTTGCAGTCGCCGAAAGCCACACAACAACCGGCAAAAATCATATTACTGCGTTTTCCGATTTCTTCAATATCGGGGCACACGCAGGCATGATTTTTCTCAACAGTAGCAACATTTCCCGTTATAAGCGCTTCGTCGCAACGAAGATTATTTGTTTCAATAAGTCTTGCGTCGGCGGGTATATAGTCGCCCTCTTTTAATAAAATAATATCACCGGGAACAATATATTTTGCATTAATAACTTTTTCTTTTCCGTCACGAATAACAGTAACTTTTGAATCAAGCACCTGACTGTTTGCAATTATGCGCTTGGTTACCATGGTTTCTACAAACGCTACAATAAATGCGTAGCAAACAAGCACAAACATAATAACGCAAGGAACTCTGAAAGCCTTGTCCATAAATGCAAAATCAAAGCCTAAATAAAATAATGCGGCTATCATACCGATAATAAAAGTAGAACTTGTAAGTTGTTCTTTAAGATGATTTACAAAAGACTTGTTTTCGGTTGAATATACTTGATTAAGACCGTATTGCTTGCTTTTTTCAACAGCCTGTTTTTCGGTCAGCCCTTTTTCTGAATCGGACTCAAGATATTCAATAACGTCGTTTATTGTGGTTGAATGCCAAATCAAAACACAATCCTCCAAATTAAAGATACTTCATTTTAACATAAAATTTATTTGATTTCAATATATTTTGCCCTTATACGGCATAAATTTTAATAAATCACTTAAAATATGTAAATAAATATACCAAAATTCAAAAAAAATATGGTGAATTCTTAAAATATTCAAGTTTATTTGTTGATTTTTATAATAAAAGATTATATAATATGTTTTGAAACAATGGTTTATTGAAAGGGTGTTTTTATGGATTACAATAATGTTCTGAACAGGTGGTTGGAAAGAGCAACAGCAGATCCTGATTTAAAATCAGAACTTGAAAATATTAAAGACGACGCCGCTGAGGTTGAAGAACGCTTTTATAAAGAACTTGATTTCGGTACAGCGGGACTTCGAGGCGTTATCGGCGCAGGTACAAACCGAATGAATATTTATATAGTAGGCAAGACTACGCAGGGTATTTCTCAATACGTTAATGAGAATTTTGAAAACCCTTCGGTTGCCATTGCTTACGATTCAAGAATTAAATCGGAACTTTTTGCCCGTGAGTCTGCAAAGGTTTTTGCGGCAAACGGCATTAAGGTTTATCTATATGATGAATTAAAGCCTACTCCTATGCTTTCGTTTGCAGTAAGATATTTTGGTTGCGCCGCAGGCGTAAATGTTACGGCAAGCCATAATCCGTCTAAGTATAACGGATACAAAGTTTACGGCGAGGACGGTTGCCAGCTTACTCTTGAAGCAACAAACAAGGTTGTAGAGCATATTAAAACCATTGATGTTTTTGATGATGTTAAATCTATGGATTTTGATGAGGCTGTTTCAAAAGGTCTTATTGAATTTATCGGTGAGGACGCTTGTACTGCTTATTTTGAAGCGGTTAAGGCTAAAGCCGTTAATCCGTCTGTGTTTGCCGACGGCAAATTTAAGGTTGTCTACACACCGCTTAACGGTGCGGGTAACAAGCCTGTAAGAAGAATTTTGAAAGAATGCGGCGTTGAGAATATAACTGTTGTAAAAACACAGGAATTGCCTGACGGCAACTTCCCGACCTGCCCTTATCCCAATCCTGAAATAAAACAGGCTTTTGAAGAGGCGTTAAAAATCGCAGATGAAGTAAAACCCGATATTTTGCTTGCAACCGACCCTGACTGCGACCGAGTAGGGATTGCGGTAGCAAAAGACGGCGAGTATCAATTAATGAGCGGTAACGAAGTTGGCGTAATGCTTCTTAATTATATTCTTTCACAAAGACAAGCAAACGGCACTTTGCCCGAAAATCCTTTTGCTGTTAAGACTATTGTTTCTTCCGAGCTTGCTCAAAAGGTTGCCGATAAATACGGCTGCACTTTAGTAAACGTGCTTACAGGATTTAAGTTTATCGGCGAGCAGATTAAATTGCTTGAAGAAAAAGGCGAGGACGACCGTTTTGTATTTGGATTTGAGGAAAGTTACGGTTATCTTGCAGGCTCTTATGTAAGAGATAAAGACGCCGTTATTGCTTCAATGCTTATTTGTGAAATGGCTGCGTACTATAAATCACAGGGAATGAGCCTTATTGATGTTATGAATTCGCTTTATGATGAATTCGGCTATTATTGTCATAATCAGTTGAGTTTTGCTTTTGAGGGCATATCCGGTATGAAGAGAATGGCTGAAATTATGGCTGATTTCAGAAATAATCCGCCGAAAGAGTTTAAAGGTTATAAGGTAATTTCTATCGCCGATTACGAGAGTTCGGTTAAAACCGATGTAGAAAGCGGTAAAACCGAAGAAATTACTCTGCCGAAATCAAATGTTTTGGCTTACAGCCTTGAAAAAGGCGCTTCTGTAATAGTAAGACCTTCAGGCACAGAGCCAAAGGTTAAGATTTATCTTACTGTTGTAGGCAACAGCATGGAGGAAAATGCGGTTGAAAAGCAGAAATTCGAGAAATATTTCAGCGAATTAATTAAATAATGTTTTAAGGAGCGTCGTTTGTCGACGCTCTTTTTTGAACAATTTATGAATTTTAATAAAAACGAAAAATTTAGGGTTGACATTTATAAATGTTTGTAGTATTATATATAGGCACTCAAAAAGTGCGTAAAATAAAATATAGCGGAGTGGAGCAGCCTGGTAGCTCGTCGGGCTCATAACCCGAAGGTCGTTGGTTCAAATCCAGCCTCCGCAACCACTTGAAAGCCTTGCAAACAAAGCGTTTGCGAGGTTTTTGCTTTTTATGGAAATGTCGAAAAACTGTCGCTTTGTCCGCACTTTGTCCGCACCTTTAATAAAAAATCGCAAAATAAGACCAAATTTAACAAGCGTTTGCGAAAAATTTAAATATAAAAATTATTAAGCATAAATAATAAAACCGCTGACGGTATAGCACTTTATAGTGTTATATTCATCAACGGTTTTATTTTTGGTTCTTTTGCAAAAGTTGGGACATAGATTGGCTCCCTCTGATGAGGGAGCTGTCGAGCGAAGCGAGACTGAGGGAGAGAAAA
>JAXJVH010000011.1:0-9949 GCA_036308645.1 Acutalibacteraceae bacterium
GATTGGCTCCCTCTGACGAGGGAGCTGTCGAGCGAAGCGAGACTGAGGGAGAGAAAAGCCGAAGTATATATCTATCTTTATTCTTTCTCTCCCTCCGACACGGCAAAGCCGTGCCACCTCCCTCGTCAGAGGGAGGCGATAAGTGTTGAAACCCCAACATTGGGAATAGAACCTTTTTTGTCTAAACGACAAGTCCCAAACGGTCCATCTTTCTTCGGTGTTCAATTCCCGTAGTCATAATATAGATTCTTGTTGTGTCTATACTGCTATGCCCCAGAATATCCGCAAGTTTTGCAATGTCTTTCTCAATGTTATAAAAAGTTCGTGCAAACAACTTTCGCAGATTATGCGGAAACACCTTGCTTGCTTTTACTCCGGCTTTTTTACAAAGAGATTTCATCTGCGCCCAAATATTGCTCCGATCCAGCGGTTTTCCGTTTTTGGTAATAAAGATTGCGCCGTAGTTTATACCGTTTTTCTTTGCGTAATTCAAAAGCATATTTTTAAGTTTACCGGGAAGCAGTATAGTCCGAGTTTTGCTTTTACACCTTACCGTAATCTCGCCTCGCTTTACCGCCTCTGCGGTGAAGAACCGAAGTTCGGAAACACGAATTCCCGTACCGCAGATAGTTTCCAAAATCAAATGCAACCTCGGGCGGCTTTTTGAAGCCTCCAACAGACGAATATATTCTGATTTTGTCAACTCTTTTTCCTCGGCACAGTAGATTTTCCGTTGGGTTTTGATGTTTTTAACCTTGCAATCCGACAACCCGAGAAAGTCCAAAAGAATGTTAAGGCTTGCCAACATTGAATTGATTGAACTTACAGCGTAGCCGTTTTCTACAGAGATTTTTTAAACGACATCATCTGCTCTTTTGTCACGGGCCGTTCGCCCGTAAACAAACGAAAAGTACGAACATCTCTTAAATATTTCTCTACGGTCGCCGTGCTTTTTTCCTCAAGGATTAGATATTTGCGAAAGGCAAAGATTTTTTCTTCTGATAATATTTGTTATGCCATTTTAAAATTCCTCCTGTATGCGTTATTTTTCATTTCATACCCATTGTATCAAATTTCAAATCGCCTTTGCATAGGTCACACAGAAGGAAAAGTATGTAAATTTTGCGTTTTTAAAAATATGATTATTATAACAAAAAGACGACTGATAAACATCAATCGGCTTTTTTAAACTGTTTTAAATTTCAAAATCAAGGCAACTTCTTATTGCGGTGTACGGTCTTACCTTTGTATCGGCGACTTCTACGTGAGCAGGATGAGTTGAATAATTTTTCAGCGCTTCTTCGCTTTCAAATGTAGAATCAAGCATTAAATCCGCATTTGAACTTGCAAGCGAGTCTATATTTACTTTTATATCAACAAGTCCCGGGATTTTGCCCTTTAACCCCTCCAAACCTTCTTTAATGCCGAGTTTTATCTCTTTGGTTTTTGCCTCGTCTTTGAGCGTCCATAAAATAATGTGTTTAATCATTGTTTTTCCTCCTCACTTTTAAAAAATTATATCATAACTTTTAAAACTTGTAAAGCAATGAGACAGCGTTTTTAACAATTTATTATTAATCAATTAAATCAATTTTTTCGCAATTAATTTCAAGATTATTTACAAATTCATTTGCGATTTGGGCGTCATCGGTCAACGCTTTAACATAGAAATAATATCCGTCAACATTCATAAAGAAAAGGTTTTTATCCGTTACCTTAACCGAATAGCCGTTATAATTTACAAATTCATCATTAACCGTTGTATCTTTGGTGCATTTATATGTTGAATATCCGAGTTCATATTCAATTCCGCCGTAATTAACCGAAAAACTGCATCCTGTAAGATTATCGGCAATGTATTTCTCAACTACGCCTTTTTGGCTTATAACTTCGCCGTTAATACTGAAAGTGTAAAACTTTTTCTCCTCTAAAAACATCGAAAGTTCATTATAAGGAATTTCAAGAATAAAACTGTTTTCGCTTCCGACTATTACATAATTATTTTCGGTATAAAGCGAAGATACAAAAGTTTTTAATTCATCAACAGAAGAAAACGAAACATACTCTTTTGATATGCCCGGTATGGCAAAATGTATATTATTTTGTGTTTCAAACGTTGTATCGGGCTGAATTTCGGCTTGCGAAGTATTTTGTGTGTTTTCATTGTTGCTTTTATTATCGGAATTGCTGTTTTTATCACCGATATTTTTATTATTTTTTTCCCCTTTTTCATCTTTCTTCTTTTTGGTTTTGTCCGTAGGAATATTGCCTGCAAACTCCTCGCCGTTGTATTTTGGCGGCGTTATAAATTTTTCGGGTGAGTCGGAAGTATAGAACGACATAACCGTTAAAGCGGTTAAAACAATACATGCCGCCATCGGCAACAATCTTTTAAGCACCAAATCACTTTTCAAAACAGTAATTATTATACTTTTTCTTTTTACGGGCGAAACGCACTTTTTTCTAACCGTTTCCAAGTCAGGTACTTCGTCTTTTAAAACCGATTTGAAAAAATCTTTGTTATTCATTAATAATGCACCTTCTCTCTTTGTTTAAATTCATCTCTTACTTCTTTTACCGTTCGGTAAATGTGGTTTTTAACCGTTGATTGCTTGATTTCAAGAAGTTCCGCTATTTCGGGAATTGTTTTATCAAGCGAATAAAACAAATGAAAAATCTTTCTTGTTAAAAGTGGTTTTGATTTCAAAAAAATTCTTACTTCCTCAATTTGTTCGGACAATATGTAATTTTCCTCTATCGACAATTCATCAATCGCCGAATCGCTTATATCAAATTCATTCCCGTCATTATCGGATTGTATGGTTGAAATCTGCATTTTAAGTCTTTTGGCGGCAGAATAATGACGGTAGATTTTTTGCTTTACAATATGTTTTATAAAGGCTTCGGGATTTTCAATATATTCCTCGCCTTTTTTGCTGATTATCAAGAAAAGTTCGGTATATGTTTCTTGAAAAATATCGCTTATATCTTCGGTATTACAGCATTTTGCGGTAATTAATGCAAGAGCTGTTTTGCTTGTTGAATCGTAAATTCTGTTAAATGTCGATTCAGCATTATTTACATTCATTTGCAGCCCTCCTCATATATATAGTGTATTATAATAACAAATAAGTTTCAAAAAACATTATTTTTTTTAAAATTATATCATATTTTGAAATAATAACAATATAAACTTTTGAAAAAAACCTTAAAAATAACTGTTTTGTCACTTTATTTGACATTGCAATTGTTTTATAGTATAATAACCATTGGCGTATTATCTGTAATTGTTTTATAAAATCTTAATAATTCCTTTTACAGATTTTAATATTAAATCAATAAATTAAAAAACACAGGAAAAAAGAAAGGATATGTTTCTTTGATGGAGTTCAGAGAAGAATGTTTTTTGCCGGTGATTATCGGCGCGGATATAAACGCTTACAGTTTAGCAAGAAGTTTTCATGAAGAGTATAAAATAAAATCTCTCGTTATTTCAATGCTTGAGGCTAAAATTATTTCTAAATCCAAAATTATTGAAAACAGAATTTATGAAGGTCTTGAAAACGAAGATGTTCTTATCAAAACCTTAATGGACATCGGCGAAGAATTTAAAGGCAAGAAGAAACTGATTGTTCTCGGTTGCGGCGATTGGTATGTAAGAATACTTTCCGAAAATAAAAAGAAACTTCAAAAATACTATATCGTCCCTTATATAGACGCTGACCTGCTTAACGAAATAGTGCTTAAAGATAAATTTTACGAGATTTGCGATAAACTTGATATTCCTTATCCCGATACGTTTGTTTATAATTGCAAGCAGGAAAACACTCTTGATTTTGATTATGAATATCCTATCATCGCAAAGCCGGCTAACTCTGCGCTTTATCATTACGCAAAATTTCCGGGCAAGAAAAAAGTTTTCCGCTTAAAATCCCGTGAAGAACTTGATAACGTACTTAAAAATCTCGAATCTTCGAGTTACGATTATAAATTCTTAATTCAGGATTGCATCCCCGGCGGCGACGATAAAATGCGTGTGCTTAACTGCTACTGCGACCGCAATGCAAAAGTTAAATTTGCTTCATTAGGTCACGTTTTGCTTGAAGAACATACGCCTTCTGCTATCGGCAACCCTGTTGTAGTTATCAACGAGGTTAATAACGATATAGTAAAAGCCGCCACAAGATTTCTTGAAGAAATCGGCTATACAGGTTGGGCAAACTTTGACATTAAATACGATGAACGCGACGGCGTTTTCAAATTCTTTGAAATCAACGTGCGTTTAGGACGTTGCAACTACTATGTAACAGGCTCGGGCTTTAATACCGTAAAACGCATTGTTGACGATTTGGTTTTTGAAAAAGACCTTGATTATACAATAGCAACAAACGAAAATCTTTTCTCGGTTGTTCCTATGGGTATTATCAAAAAATACGTTAAAGATACCGATATGATTAAAAGAGCCATTGACCTTGATAAAAAAGGCAAGCGTTGTCATCCGCTTATTTACAAGGGCGATATGTCGCCTGTCAGGGCTTTTTATGTTTATGCTCAATTACTTAATTATTTCAGAAAATATAAGAAATATAAATAAGAGGCAAATCTATGAGTGAAAAAACGCTTGGCATTTTAGGCGGAATGGGGCCTATGGCAACGGCATATTTTATGAAAATCATAATTGATATGACCGACGCCAAAATAGATCAAGAGCATATTCCTATGCTTGTTTACAACCACACCACCATTCCCGACAGAACCGATTATATTCTTGATAACAGTAAGCCTAATCCTGTTCCCATTTTGTGCGCCGACGCAAAAAAACTTGAAAATTCAGGAGCAGATGTTATCGCTATGCCTTGTAACACAGCGCATTTCTTTTTTGAAGAAATACAAAAAAGCGTTAATATCCCCGTTTTACATATTGTAAAGGAAACGGTCGAATACATAGCAACACGTGATAACAAATGCAAAAAAATCGGAATACTCGCTACAAAAGGCACTTTAAAGTCAGGCGTTTTTGAAGATTTTTGCAAAAAATACGGACTTTGCGCCGTACTGCCGACAAAAGCCGTTTCAAATATGCTTATGGATATTATCTATAACAAAATAAAAATGGGCAAAAAAGTTAGTGTGGCAGAATTTTTGGGCATTATCGACGATATGAGAGAAAGCGGTTGCGACGCCGTAATTCTCGGCTGCACAGAACTTTCGGTAATAAAATCCGATTTACATTTAAACCGATATGATATTATCGACTCGCTGGAAGTGTTAAGCCGTCGCTCGATTGAACTTTGCGGCAAAAATATTAAGGATAATTATTTTAATGATTAAAAATTTATTTGTAAATATAAAAAACTTTATATTTAAAATAGTTCCGAAATATGCGGTTGTTCCTCTGCTTCTGTGTCTTGTTGCAAATTTAGTTGCTTATTACGGCTCTACAATAGTAGTAGACGGATTTGGTTTACAGCGTTATTCCGCCGCTATACCGCTTGATTATGCAATACCGTTTATACCGGGATGGATTATAGTTTACTTTGGTTGTTATATATCGTGGGCGGCATTTTACATAATTGCTTGCAGAGAAAGCAAAAAAGCCTGTTTTGATTTTGTTACCGCCGAAGTAATAGCAAAAATGATTGCCTTGGTTGTCTTTATTGTTTTTCCTACCGAGATGGTTGAAAGAGGCGATTTTGAGCAAACGCTCGGAAACGGTTTGCTTGACAAAATAACCGCATTTATGTTTAACTGCGACAGGCCTATAAACCTTTTCCCCTCAATTCACTGTTTAGCGAGCTGGATTGGATTTCGCGGAGTAGCTATGTGTAAAAAAGTGCCGTTATGGGTTAAATGGTTTGCTTTTGTATTGGCGATTTTAGTTTTCCTTTCGACGCTTTTCGTAAAACAGCATTATATTATAGATATTTTCGGCGGAATTTTGGCAGTCGAAATAGGTATGTTTATTTCCAAAAAACTTAAACTCGGAGATTTTATCCGAAGAAAGGTTTATCATGAGCAATAGTCAGAATAATGGCGGATTTGTTAGCATAAAAAAACAAATTCTTAATATCGGCTCGGTTGTTTTGCTGACTGTAATCGTATTTGCAATAATTTTATTAAATAATAAAGAATTCAGTTTCAAAGAATTTTTTTCATATTTAACTTCTCTTAATGTTTATTACGTTATAGGCGCATTCGTCTGTATGCTTTTGTTTATATTTTTTGAAGGGTTAAGCTTAAAGCTAATCTTGAAGAAATTGGGGTATAAATCAAGGTTTCACGAAGTTATGATTTATTCTGCCTCGGACATTTACTATTCAGCTATAACTCCTTCGGCAACAGGCGGTCAGCCTGCATCGGTTTATTATATGAACAAAAGCGGAATACCCGTTTCGGCAGGTACGGCGGCGGTTACTTTCAACATCTTTATGTATACTGCGTCAATTATGTTTATTGCGCTTTTCGCTTTTATTGCAAAGCCGGGCTTCTTTTTTCATTTTGATTTAATTTACAAAATTCTTATAATCGCAGGAATAATAATTCAAGGCTTTATTCTTACATTTTTCTTTCTTTTAATGAAAAAGCCGTCTATCTTAAAAGCACTCGGCAATGGGTTGTTTAAATTTTTACATAAAATAAGACTTATTAAAAACCTTGAAAAGAAATTAGAAGCAGTTGAGCAAACAATTATTTCCTATGAATCAAGCATTGAAATTATTAAAAACAACAAACCGCTGGCGGCAAAAGCACTCATACTTAATTTATTGCAAAGAGTTTCGCAAATGGCGATTGCTGTTTTTATCTACTTTGCCGCAGGACTTAAAGGAATAAGCATCATAGAAATTTTTGTTTTGCAGTCACTTTGTCTGCTTGGCTCAAACAGCGTGCCGATTCCCGGAGCGGCAGGCGTTTCCGAAGGTCTTTATATAAGTGCCTTTAAACCTTTTTTTGCAAAAACAATGCTTTTAAACTGTATGATGGCTACAAGAGGAATTGCTTACTATATCAGTTTTATTTTTTCCGGAGTATTAACATTTATTTTTCATATTCATATTTCTTTGAAAAAACAAAAAGGGGACTGAATTTATGCTAAAATACTGGAACTATACCGTAGTGCTTACCTTTGTTTCATTAAGCTGTGCACTGCTCGGAATGAGTTTTTCATTTGACTATATTGCAGGGCTCGGTAAGCCTGTATGGTGGTCGGTAATTTGTCTGCTTATCTGCGGTCTTTGCGACGCTTTTGACGGCAGAATTGCAAGGAGTAAAAAAGACAGAACTTTATCCGAAATCCGTTTCGGTATTCAACTTGATTCGCTTTGCGATATTGTCTGTTTCGGCGCTTTGCCCTGTTGTATAGGCTATGCTGTCGGTATGAAAGACTGGTATTTTATTCCGATATTCTGCTTTTACTGTATCTGCGGCGTTACAAGACTTTCTTATTTTAATATGAAAGAAGAAGAGGAACTTGTCGCCGAGGTTAAAACAGAGGAAAAAACTTATACCGGAATGCCGATAACAACCGTTTCGCTTATTTTCCCGCTGTTTTATCTTTTAGCGCCTATTTGTTCGCCTAATTTGTTCCTTGCGCTTTTCGCATCCGCTTTTATTATCTGCGGCGCTCTTTTCATCATTCCTTTTCATATAAGAAAACCCGGTCTTACCGGCGTTTTATGTATGATAGGCGCAGGCGCTATTGAAGCGGCTATTGTTGTTATTCTGCTTTTGCTTTTTAAAAAATAAATTATGAGAGATACTACCGATATTAAAGCCTTAAAATATTCAAAAGCGCAATGCTTTCTTTACAGAAACAAAATCGGCAGACTTTTTTTGAAAATGCTGATTTCCCCTGTCGTTTCAAAGACAGTCGGCGCTTTTATGAATTCGCCGTTTTCAAAGTTTATGATAAAAGGTTTTGTTAAAAAGAATAATATTGATTTATCATTGTTTGAGAACAAGAAATACAACTCTTATAACGACTTTTTTACAAGAAAAATAAAGCCGCAAAGCCGACCGCTTAACGATGAGCAAAACGCACTTATCTCCCCCGCCGACAGCAGATTATCCGTTTATAAAATCGATAAAGATTTGCGTTTTAAAATCAAAAATTCTTATTATAACTTGGCGGACTTTTTAGACGACGATACTTTGGCTGATGAGTTTTTAGGCGGCGAACTGCTTATTTTTCGCCTTTGCGTAGACGATTATCACCGCTACTGCTTTATTGATAACGGCGAAATTTTAAGCCATAAATTTATAAAGGGCAAACTTCATACCGTTCAGCCGATTGCTTTGGAAAAGGATAACTTTTTCAAAGAAAATTGCAGAGAGATAACCGTTATGGGCACCGAAAACTTCGGTAAAGTAATTATGGCGGAAATCGGCGCTATGATGGTCGGAAAAATAAAAAACCATAAAGATAAAGGCGAATTTAAACGCGCCGAAGAAAAAGGATATTTTGAATTCGGCGGTTCAACCGTTTGCGTAATTTTAAAGAAAAATTCGGCGGAAATTGATTCTGAAATTTTAGATAATACCGAAAAAGGGCTTGAAACAAGAGTTCTTTTCAGAGAAAAAATAGGTAAAAAGAAAAATTTACAGTCCTGCTATTAATCGGCAGGACATTTTTTGTTCATATTTTATTCAAAAATTATTGAAATTTTGAATAAAATATAGTATAATAATGTATATAATATCGTAAAAAGAACCGAAAAGAAGTGATGAAATGAGAGCCGACGGAAAAAAATTAAAAAAATTAGACGCAATGTCAAAAGCGATGCCTATGTTTATGCCGCACAGATACGATTGTATGAATATGATTACGCTGGATATACCGCTTGACCCTATGCGTGAGTATGTCAATAAACGCAGAAAAAGCGAACTGCCTGTAAGCCATCTCGCAATTATTATAGCCGCTTATGTAAGAGTGGTTTCGCAGTTTCCCGAACTTAACCGATTTGTTGTCAATAAAAAGTTTTATGCAAGAAATGAAATTACCGTAAGTATGGTAGTGCTTAAAAAAGGCGCTGAACACGGCGAAATGAATAAGATGTATTTTTCGCCCGACGATACTATAAACGACGTTGTTAATAAGTTAAATAAATATATTGATGATAACCGTGATGAAAACAGCGACGGCAATTCTACCGATAAAGCGCTCGAAGTTTTATCAAAAGTTCCGGGACTTTTTAAAGTTGGCATAGCCGCCGCTAAAATTGCCGATAAATACGGTCTTTTGCCAAAGTCGCTTATTAACGCTTCCCCGTTCCACGCTTCCCTGCTTATCACCAATCTTTCGTCAATCCGCACTAATCATATCTATCACCATATTTATGATTTCGGTACGACAAGTCTCGGTCTTGCAATGGGAAATTATCGCTATAAAGCCGAGAAAAAGGGCGACGAAATCAAATACATAAAAACCTTGCCGCTCGGTCTTGTTATGGACGAGCGAATAGCGTCGGGCGCATTTTTTGCAATCGCTTTCAAGCAGTTTGAAAAGTATTGCAGAAATCCCGAATTATTAGAATTAAAACCCGAAAAAATAGTCAAAGACCCTAATATAAAAGTAAAAGCATAAACTAAAAAACTTCCGCTTGTTAAATGCGGAAGTTTTTAATGTTTCAAGAAAAATCTTCATTTAAACTTTCAAATAACTTGTGGGGATTTTGTAGGGCGATGGCTTGCTGTCGCCCTTTTTTGTTTTCAAAAACGCATCTTTCGTGTCATCCTGAGCGTAGTATATCGGCGGTTTGTAGGCAAAACGCCCTACGATTGTAGAAAAGATTAATATAAATATGTAAAACAGTTGATTGTTACAAAAACCATTACTTAGTGTAAAATAAATGTAGGAAAAATTGAAAAAGATTGCTTCTTGTGTTTTAATAATGGTAACAACGAAAAACCAGAACAAAACACAAAGGAGCAACCTTATGGAAAAGATTATAGC
>JAXJVH010000012.1:0-5654 GCA_036308645.1 Acutalibacteraceae bacterium
GACGGAAGGAGAGAAAGAATAAAGATAGATATATACTTTGGCTTTTCTCTCCCTCAGTCTCGCTTCGCTCGACAGCTCCCTCGTCAGAGGGAGCCAATATACACCCCAACCTTTGCAAAAGAACCTTTTTTAATATCAGTAAATTTTACTTAAAGATTCATTTGACTCAGTTTAGACTAAACAGAATATTTGAACAATCAATGCAATATTTATGTATGAATAAAAAATTTCAAAAATTGCTTGACAAAATCAATGTATTATCGTATTATGTAAATAGTACAGTAATACATTTGCATCGGAGGTGTTTTTTTGGGCTGGAATTTTGATAACCGAAGTCCGATTTATATTCAAATAGCAGACCGAATTGAATCTGAAATTCTTTCGGGAAAAATGGGGCTTGGCGATAAAATACCAAGCGTAAGAGAACTCGCCGCCACAGCCGCCGTCAACCCGAATACAATGCAAAGAGCATTGCAGGAACTTGAAAGCCGTTTATTGGTTACCGTGCAACGGGCAAGCGGCAGACAGGTTACAGAGGATTTTGAAATAATAAAAAAAGCAAAACGTGACAAATCCGAGCAAATAGTAAAAGGCTTTACAAATGAGATAAAACAACTCGGAATTTCAAAAGAAGAAACCGAAAGAATTATTGAAGAACTTTGGTAAAACCATAAAATCAGTTTTTATTTTAGGAGGAGTTTTATGAGTACATTATTGGAATGTAACAATATAACCAAATTTTTTGGTTGTGTAAAAGCGCTTGATAATGTTAGCTTAAATCTTGAAAGCGGTAAAATTATCGGACTTTTAGGTCCGAACGGAAGCGGCAAAACAACATTGATAAAAATTGCCGCAGGTCTTATAAAACAAAATTCAGGCGAAATTCTTATCGACGGAAAATCACCGGGGTGTACTACAAAGAGCGTTGTTTCTTATCTGCCCGAGCGAAACTTTTTAAGCAACTCGATGAAAGTTTACGAAACGCTTGATATGTTTGAAGATTTTTATAAAGATTTTGACCGACAAAAAGCCGAAGAAATGCTTGAAACGCTTTCAATCGACCGTAATCGCAAATATAAATCACTTTCAAAAGGAACAAAAGAAAAAGTACAGTTAGTGCTTGTAATGTCAAGAAGAGCAAAGCTCTATCTGCTTGATGAACCTATAGGCGGCGTAGACCCTGCTACGAGAGATTACATACTTAATACGATTGTTTCAAACTATGCCGAGGACGCAACCGTTCTTATTTCAACTCACTTAATTGCCGATGTTGAAAAGGTTCTCGATGAATTTATATTGATTAAAGACGGTCAGGTTGCTATGCAGTCTAATGTTGATGATTTGCGCGAAACACAGGGCAAATCGGTTGACGAGTATTTTAGGGAGGTATTCAGATGTTAGGCAAACTTTTTAAATATGAAAACAAATCGGTTTCAAAACTTTTAACGCCAATGGCGTTAGCCGTAATAATTCTTCCTGTTTTAGGCGCATTAATTTTAAAAATGCAGTTCATTTTCGGAGATAAATTTGAAAACGGCAGTATTATTTCCTCTATATTCTCGTTAGCCTCGGGAATAATGATATTTTTTATAGTAATTGCTACAATTTCAGCATGTTTTATCTCGCTTTTCATTCTTATGCAAAGATATTATAAAAATCTTTTCAGCGACGAGGGGTATCTCACCTTTACTTTACCCGTAAAAACCAGCAGTATTATTTTAAGTAAACTTTTTACTGCGGTTATATGGTCTGTAATCATTACAATCTGCACAATCATAGGAGTAATAACCTTTGCGTTTTTCGGAACATCGGCGTCATTTGTAAATCACGAAGTTATCGACGGATTCTGTAAGGCGTTTAAACAGATTTTTGAGTTTTATTTTACAGGCAGCGCCGTTCAGATTATCTTCTTAATAGAACTTTTAATCAGCATAATTGTTTCGCTGTTTACTAATATTCTGCTGATGTATCTTGCTATTACAATAGGTTGTCAAATTGCGAAAAAACATAAGGTATTAGCCTCAATAGGTATGTATTTTGTAATATCATCCGTTGTTTCGGTTTTATCTACTATTATTCAGGTTATAACCACAACAACGCTTTACGGAGGGTTTGATTTTATTTACGTCGAGCCTACCCTGTCCGACGTTACTTTAATATTACTCCCTTCTATTATTTTCTCAATTATTTTAGGTGTATGCTACTTCTTATTAAATAACTATATACTTAAAAACAAACTTAATATTGAATAGATATACTGTAAAAACCAACCGTCAATGCAAAATTTTTCGCATTGACGGTTGATTTTTGTTTTTATTTTATTATATTTTAAATTAATCTTCTAACAAAGCCAGCGTTTCAGGTAAAACCTCTAAACTGCGTTTTAAAATTCCGTTCATATAAGCGATAATTACGCCGTAATTTGTAAACGGTATATCCTGAATATCTGCCTGTTTTCTTCTCGAAGTCATTTCACGTTCATTGAGCATACAAGCGCCGCAATGAACAATAAGTTTATATTCGCTTAAATCCTCCGGGAACTCGCCGCCCGAAGTCCAATCAAATCGAATATCTTTATTAGTATGCGCTTTAATCCATTTAGGCATTTTTACGGTGCCTATATCGTCGCATTGGCGGTGGTGAGTGCAACCCTCACAGATAAGCACTTTATCTCCGTCTTTTAAATCTTCAATCGCTTTAGCGCCCTTAACCGCAGAATTCAAAAAGCCTTTATATCTTGCAAAAAGGATTGAAAAAGAGGTCAGCGGAATATCGTTTGGCACAATATTTTTAACAAAACCGAACGCCTGCGAATCGGTTATAACCATTTTCGGCTTTTTCCCAAGATTTTTAAGCGTATCTTCAAGTTGAACTTCTTTTACAACAATGCAAGTACAGTCGCCGTCAAGCACATCACGGACAGTCTGCATCTGCGGCAAAATCATTCTGCCTTTAGGCGCCGCCGAATCAATAGGCGTAACCAATACTACAAAATCGTTTTCGGTTATCAAATCCGAGCAGATTTTTTTGTCGTCCTCTTCAAGTTTCGCCAAAGCGCCGATTTTTTCTTTAAGTTCATATATATTTGTGTTTTCGGTTGCGCTGACTAAAATCTCATTTGCGGAAAGAGCAATATTAGAATTCAACTCCGATTTATTATAAACAACTATATAAGGAATATTTTTATCCTTAAAAATGCCGATTAACTGCTCATCTATCTCGGTTTTGCCGACTGTAGCGTCAACAACCAATACCGCAACATCGGTTTTTCCTAAAATCTGCTTTGTTTTTTTAACACGCAGTTCGCCCAAAGCGCCCTCGTCATCAAAACCCGGCGTATCAATAATTACAACAGGTCCTATTGGCAACAGTTCCATTGCTTTTGAAACAGGGTCGGTGGTAGTGCCGAGTACATCGGATACAACCGATAACTGCTGTGCGGTAACTGCGTTGACAACGCTTGATTTTCCTGCATTTCGCTTGCCGAAAAATCCGATATGTACTCTGTTTGCTGATGGTGTGGAATTTAGATTAGACATATTGTTCACTCCTTTTTACGTCTAATTTTATAATTAAATTTTATTTATAAAATAACTACGGTTTACACACTTTACATGGCGTGTATCCTTTTTCTTTCGCATCGCCCACAATAATTTCAACGCAACTCTTTGCAAGATAGCGGCACCCTTTTCGATGATAGCGATTTCCCGTGTTAGTAATATATGCCGTATCAGTATCTTTAAGAGGCTCTAAAACATCGGTTGATTCAGGCTCTGCCGAAACAGATTCGGTATTATCCTCTGTTTTAGAATTATTATTTACGCTTGTTGCATAAACAGTTGAACTAAACGAAGTATTACCACCGTCTTTTATTTTAGATAAGACTGACTTTTTTGAATAATTATTACCGACGTTGTTTTTATTTTCAGTCGAACTGATTTGCGGATTTTCGAGTTTTTTAGAGTTTTCTGGCTTACTGGTATTTTCGATATTCTTTAAACTTTCTTTTTCACTCGCACTACTGTCGGTATTACCAAATGAATCTGCAATTTTTACTGTAAATTGTTCGCTCTCATCAGTACGCTTTACAGTAAAAAATGAAGTAACGTCACTCGCAGTTGTTTCGGATGCCGATGTTACAACGTTATAATGAGTGTAATTTACATTTTCGGTTGGCTCGCCGCCGCAAGAAGTTACAAGTAAACATACAGCAAAAATTATCGGTATTAACTTTTTCATTTTAACGTCCTTTAAAATCAATAATAAAATCGACTTTTAAATATATTTTAGCAGAAAATGCTGATTAATACAAGATTAATCCTTAAAAAGTTCAAAGAAAATTAATTATTTAATAGAGCCAATTGCAAAAAACTCTTGACAACAAAGCGAATTTGTGGTAAAATCCTGTAGGTGCAAAGGGAAAATACTTTGCAGAACAGAAAAGCAACAAAAGGCAGGAGATAATGAAATGGCTTCAAAAGATTTGGATATTTCATTTCTTCTTGATATTTACGGCGGTCTTTTGACCGATAAACAACGTACCTTTTTGGAATTTTATTATAATGATGATTTATCTCTCGCCGAGATTGCCGAAAATGAGGGCATCACCCGTCAGGGCGCTTATGATATTGTTAAGCGCGCTAAAGCGCAACTTGTAAAATTTGAAGAAAAACTGCTTTTAAACGAGCGTTTTAATAAAATTTATGATGAAGCCGAAAAAATTTCAAACGGGACGGACGCTAAAATATCGGCAGAAAATATTAAGCGAATTATTTATAAAGAGGAGGCGTAATTTCAATGGCATTTGAAGGACTTTCTGACAAATTAAGCGCAGCATTTAAAAAAATCCGTTCAAAAGGCAAACTTTCGGAGGCTGATGTAAAAAGTGCCATGCGTGAAGTGCGCTTGGCTCTTTTGGAAGCCGATGTAAACTATAAGGTTGCAAAGGATTTTACCAATAAAGTAACCGAGCGTTGTATCGGCGAAAAGGTTATGGAAAGCCTTACTCCTGCACAGATGGTTGTAAAAATCGTTAATGAGGAATTAACCGAATTAATGGGCGGAGAAAACAGCCGTCTTAATACTTCTTCAAAAATCCCTACCGTTATTATGATGTGCGGTTTGCAGGGTTCGGGTAAAACAACACACTCTGCAAAACTCGGTAAATACCTTAAAGCAAAAGGTCACAGACCTATGCTTGTCGCTTGTGATATTTACCGTCCCGCCGCTATTTCACAGTTGAAAATCGTAGGCGAACAGGTTGGCGTTCCCGTTTTTGAAATGGGTACGGAAAAACCTGAAAAAATTGCTGAAAAAGCAATTAAACACGCTCGTGATTACGGAAATGATTATGTCATTCTTGATACCGCAGGCCGTCTTCATATTGATGAAGAACTTATGAATGAACTTAAACGTGTTTGCAAGGTTGCACAGCCGAATGAGATTTTGCTTGTTATCGACTCAATGACAGGTCAGGACGCAGTTAACGTTGCAAAAACTTTTAATGAAACGCTTGAAATCAGCGGTGTAATTTTAACAAAACTTGACGGCGATACCCGAGGCGGTGCGGCTTTATCCGTCAGAGCAGTTACGGGCAAGCCGATTAAATGTGTCGGTACGGGCGACAAGTTAGGAGATTTGGAGGAATTCCACCC
>JAXJVH010000013.1:0-68146 GCA_036308645.1 Acutalibacteraceae bacterium
GCGAATCATTAACAAGCATAACAATACCTGATAGTGTAACATGTATTGGTAGTTATGCATTTTCTGGTTGCAGATCATTAACAAGCGTAACAATCCCCGACAGCGTAACAAGTATTGGTATGGGTGCATTTTTAGATTGCACATCATTAAAAAGCATAACAATACCCGACAGTGTAACATGTATTGGTGATAGAGCGTTTGATAATTGCAGTTCTAATTTGACTATATATGGATATAAAAATTCCGAAGCCGAAAGATACGCAAAAAAATATAATATAAAATTTGCTGATTTAAATCATACTCATTCATATACTTTTAAAATTACAAAACAGCCTACTTGTACTGAAAAAGGAGATAAAACATACACATGTGATTGTGGTGAGAGTTATACTGAGGAAGTTTCCGCACCCGGTCATAAAGAAGTAGTTGATAAAGCAGTAGCGCCAACCTGCACAAAGTCAGGTTTAACCAAGGGCAAACATTGCTCAGTATGTGGTAAAGTCTTAACTGCGCAGAAAAAGATTTCGGCACAAGGTCACAAAATAATTACTCTAAAAACAAAAAAAGCTACTTATTTTTCGATAGGTTATAAGAACAGAAAAATCTGCAAAGTATGCAAAAAGGTAGTAAATAAGGGCAAAACTTTAAAGAAATTAAAATTAAAAGTTCCTACTTTTACTGTTAAATGCATAGGAAAAGGAAAAGTTAAGATCAGCTGGAAAAAAATAAAGGATGCAACTGGCATTTATATTGTATATGATACTCAAAAAGCCTGTAATTTTCCTGTTGGGGGTACCGAAATTAAAGGTAATAAGACTTCAAAAGTTTTGAAGAATTTGGCTTCTTGTGATCATTATTTTAAAGCTGAGGCTTTTATCTATAAAAACGGAAAATATGTTTCGAGCGAAAGAACAAAAGCTATAAAAGTAAAAGTTAAATAACTATTTGTATAAAAGGTGTAAACTATAAAGGAGTTGAAACGGTAATGGCAAAAATTAATGTTCTGCCGAAAAATGTTGCGGAATTAATTGCCGCAGGCGAGGTTGTTGACCGTCCGTCGGCGGTTATTAAGGAACTTGTCGAAAACAGCATAGATTCGGGCGCTAACGCCATTACCGTTGAGATTAAAAACGGCGGGCGTACTTTTATGCGTGTTACCGATAACGGTTGCGGAATTGAAAAAGGGGATATTCCGATCGCATTTTTACGTCACGCTACCAGCAAAATTAAAACAGGCAGTGATTTAGACGCAATTTATACTCTCGGTTTCAGAGGTGAAGCGTTGGCTTCGATTTGTGCGGTATCACGTGTGAAATTAATCACAAGAACTGCGGATAATGAATTAGGTTATGCTTACGAGATAGAGGGCGGCGAAGAGGTTTCGTTTGAAGAGGCAGGCTGTGCGTTCGGCACAACTTTTATTGTTGAGGATTTGTTTTTTAACACTCCCGCGAGAATGAAGTTTCTTAAAAAAGACAACACCGAGTCCAATGTGGTTGTAAGTATTATTGAGCGAATTGCGCTTTCTCACCCCGAAATCTCATTTAAACTTATTAAGGACGGCAAGCAGGTATTGAACACCCCCGGCGACGGTCTGCTTAAATCCGTTTGTTTTTCGGTTTTCGGCGCTGAATTTTCAAATTCGCTTTTGCCTGTCGGTTATGAACTTGACGGAGTAAAGGTAAGCGGTTTTGTAACAAAGCCGACCGCCGCAAAGAAAAACCGCACAATGCAGTTTTTCTTTTTAAACGGCAGATATATTCGCACCAAAACAGGTATTGCGGCGCTTGAGCAGGCATACAAAAACCGCATTATGACAGGTATGTTCCCGGGTTGTGTTTTAAGCATTAATCTAAACGCTTCGCTTGTTGACGTTAACGTTCACCCGTCTAAAATAGAGGTGCGTTTTTCAAATGAGCAGGCGGTTTTCAGAGGCGTTTATTATGCGGTAATGTCAGCGCTTGACAGCGATGTGTCCCGTGTGGCTTTTAAATCAAACGTTGATGAACTTGTTGAAAATGAAACCGTCAGACAGTTGAAAATCGGTTTTCCCGAAAAAAACGTTGAACAAAAAAAGCAGGATTTCTTTATAAAAACTTCTGCAAAAGATTTTCGTAAAGAGTTTGCCGAAAAGCCGAAAAAACAAGAGGTTGAGAATAGGGTAAATAACAGTATAAATTATTTTGAAAAGCCCTCTGTTTCAACCATTGACATTGGAAAACCGTCAGTTTCAACTTTTGATATTCCTTTTACAACGAATAATAAAGTGTCTGAAAATGAGATTGAATATAATGCTACTGCCCAAAAAGAGATTCGGTTGCCGATAGAGGATAAGGCTCAAATTAAAGCACAAGAGCCTGTAAAAGAGCATAAAGAAGAACCGCAAGAACTACAAGAACATATTTCTTTTAAGTATATCGGCGAGGCTTTCGATACATACATTTTGGTTGAATGTGACGACAAAATGATTATTATTGATAAGCATGCGGCGCACGAGCGTATTATTTTTGAAAAACTAAAGGCAAATGCCGAGCATACTCCGCAGATGTTGCTTGTTCCCGTTCAGGTTGAACTTTCGGCTGATGAATACGAGGCAATAGTTTCAAACATTGACGAGATTAATTCACTCGGATTTGAAATCGAAGATTACGGTATGAAAACCGTTTTGGTACGCAGTATTCCTATGGAACTTGATAAGGAAAACGTCAAGGAATTAATCGAAGAAATCGCAGGAAAACTTAATGATAAATTTACTGATTTTTCGCCTGAATTTCTTGATTGGCTTTATCATTCGGTCGCTTGCAGGGCGGCTATCAAAGGCGGTAACAAGTCTTCGGCTACCGAACTTTCGGCGCTTGCGGATATTGTGCTTAACGATAAGAATATACGTTACTGTCCGCACGGCAGACCTGTTACGGCAGAAATGTCGCTTTATGAATTTAAAAAGAGATTTTCGAGGATTGTTTAGATGAAAAAAATCCCTGTTATAGTAGTTGTCGGTCCTACGGCGAGCGGTAAAACGTCGCTTTCTGTTGAAATTGCAAAGCAGTTTGATTGCGAGATTGTTTCTTTTGATTCAATGCAAATATATAAAGAACTTTCTGTTTCCACCGCAAAACCCACAAAGGAAGAAATGCAAGGTATTAAACATCATCTTATCGACTGTATAAGCGTTGAGAAAGAGTTTTCGGTTGCGGATTTTGTAAAGTCGGCAAAAGAGATTACCGAAGACATAGTCGCCCGTAAAAAATTACCTTTGTTTGTAGGCGGAACAGGACTTTATATTGACAGCTTTATAAACAATATTGATTTTTCCGCCGATAATAAAAATGAAGAAATCAGGGCGGAACTTGACAGAAAAGAAAAAGAAATCGGAGCGTCGGGATTATATGAATTGTTATGTAAACTCGACTCTGCTGCTGCGAACGAAATTCACCCTAACAACATAAAACGTGTTAAACGCGCTCTTGAGATGTATTATACAACAGGTAAAAGCAAAACAGAGCAGTTGATTGATTCGAGAAAAAATCATTCGCCGTATTATCCGCTTTATATCGGAATTAATTATGTAAACCGAGAAAAACTTTATGAGCGTATAAATTCAAGAGTAGATTTAATGCTTGAAAACGGTATTGTGGAAGAAGTAAAAGCGTTTTATAAACTGCCTGTTTCAAAAACGGCGGTGCAGGCTATCGGGTGCAAAGAATTTAAACCGTATCTTGAGGGCAATTTGACGCTTGAAGAATGTGCCGAGAAATTAAAACAGGAAACACGAAGATACGCCAAACGGCAGATTACATGGTTTAAACGAAACAAAGAAATTAATTGGTTTTATCCAGATAAAGACGATTATGAAACGATTAAGCAGAAATGCTTTAATCTGGTTTCAGACTTTTTGAATAAGAAAGGAAGCGAGCGGAATGAGTAAAAGAAATGTTCAAAACGGCGAAAGCGGTTTTAAAAAGTTTATGTTTGGGCTTTTCGGCGTTTTGATTGCGGCTTTTGTTTTGTATCATACATTCAGCTCGATTTTTGACAAAACTTACGAAACGGAAGTGGCGGCAGAGGCTACTGTTAAAGATACCGTTTCGGCAAATTGCTTTATTGTAAGAAAAGAGAATATAATTACCTCCGATAATACAGGTCATAAGGTTTGCAAGGTTTCAAACGGCGGTAAGGTTGCTAAAGATTCTACGGTAATCAGTTTTTACGAAAACGCTTCCGATGTTGAGGTTGCAAACGAAATTAATACGCTTGAAGAATTTTTGACTTCTATTGAAGAGATAAATAAACAAAACGCTATTCACGTGGCAGACCTTGATATTATTTCTTCACAAACCGAAAATTCAATTGAGAATTTGCTTCTAAATGTTTATGATAATAATTTTTCAGAAGCGCAAAAATCTTTAAAAAACCTTCGATATTATATGGCGCAGGGACAACTTGCAACCGGCAGAGAGGATAATTACGATAAAGTAATAAATCAATGTAAAAGTAAACTTGAAGAATTAAAATCAAAATATGAAAGCCACGAAAAAACTGTTGTAAGCGAGTATTCGGGCTATTTTTTAAATTTTGCAGACGGCTATGAAAACTCTTTGAATTATGATGATATTGAAAATGTTTCGGTATCCGACATTGAAAATGTAAAGGCCGCAAAGGTTGAGCAAAATCAAATCGGCAGAGTTATCAGCGAGAATGAGTGGTATATTGTTACAGTTGTAAATACCGCCGATATCAAGGGAATTTCCGAAGGCGATACTCTTAATGTAAGCACTATGCTTTCTACGGTGGATGAATTAAGCGCTAAGGTTCGGGCAATTAACAAAAGCGATGACGGTAAAAAATCGGCTTTGGTGCTTTCGTGTATGAAAATGAACGAGGAACTTGCAACATTAAGGCAGAAAGAAATGCAGATTGTACTTAAAACATACAGAGGACTTAAAGTTAATGCTCGGTCGGTAAGAATTAAGGACGGTAAAAAAGGCGTATACGTAAAACTCGGCAGCATAATAAAATTTGTAGAAACAGATATTGTTTACAGCACTAAAGACTATGTTATTGTTCAGTCTGATTACGGCAGCGGCAAACTAAAAATTTATGACGATGTAATTGTGAAAGGAAAGGGTATTGATGAATAGTTTTAAAAACTTTGATGAAAATTACAGTCGTGTTTGTGAGAAAATTAATGAGGCGGCGGTATCGGTCGGCAAAAGATTTGAAGATGTAACTTTGCTGGCGGCTACAAAAACCGTTCCTGTTGAAATTATTAATTATTCCTATACAAAAGGCATTAAGTATATGGGTGAAAACAGAGTTCAGGAGTTTTTGTCGAAAGAAGAACAACTTGATAAGGGTTTTCACCGACAGTTTATCGGCACTTTGCAGACTAATAAGGTTAAACAGATTGTAGGGCGCGTTGAACTCATTCAATCGGTCGATTCATTAAAACTTGCAAAAGAAATTTCAAAGCATAGCGTTAATAAAGGGATTGTTTCTGATATTTTGGTTGAAATCAATATCGGCGACGAGCAGGCAAAAAGCGGCATTGACAAGTCGGCGTTGAATGAATTGCTGGGCGAAATCAGCAATTTGGAAGGGGTTTTTGTAAAAGGTCTTATGACATTAGGTCCGATTTTTGAAAACAACACACAAAAATCTCAATTTTTTGAAGAAATGTATAAACTTTTTATTGACAATAGCACAAAAATTTATGATAATATAAGTATGGATATTTTATCTATGGGTATGTCGAATGATTATGACCTCGCCATTAAATGCGGCGCTAATATGGTCAGAGTCGGTTCGGCGCTCTATGGAAAAAGAATTTATAATTAAGATTATGAAAATTTATTTAAAGGTGGTAAAAACAAATGGGTTTTATGGACAATATCAAAAACTTTATGTCGGTTAATGATGACCTTGATGATGAGAATTATGATTACGAGGACGAAAGCACAGAGGAAGAAAACGATGTATATTCCTATTCGGATTCTCAGCCTAAAGAAACGCCTTCTCAAAAAGGTAAATACCTTAATATACATGCTAACTCTCAACTTTCGGTTGTGCTTGTAAAACCGGAATCTTTTGCAGAGGCAAGCAGCATAGCCGATCATCTTAATCAGAAAAGAACGGTTGTACTTAACCTTGAATCAACAGGAAAAGACGTTTCAAGAAGACTTGTTGACTTTTTAAGCGGTGCTGCTTATGCAAACAAAGGCACTCTTAAACGTGTTGCTAACAGTACGTTTATCATTACTCCATATAATGTCGATATTATGGGCGACTCTTTGATTGAAGATCTTTCGGATAACAGCGGTATTTACATCTGATGTCGATAGAGGCTAATAAACTTGTTATTGCCAAGTTGTCCGACGCAGTAAAAATGACGGATACAAAAAATATTCCGTCATTTTTAGGTTTTTTAAACGAAGGTGAATTTTCGGTTTGCAAAACATATCTTGAAAGAGAAAGAATTAAGTACTCTTATTACGGCGGTTACAGCGAGGCTGACAGGGTTTATATTGCGATTTTGCCGGATTGGGCAGATGAAACGGATTATCCTTTCAGTTGTTTGAAATTCACATATAAAAAAGAGTACAGTCTTACTCACAGAGATTTTTTGGGTGCTTTAATGTCGCTCGGAATAGAACGTGATAAAATCGGCGATATCCTTGTGAATAAGGGCGTTGCTTTTGTTTTTGTTTCTGACAGTATCGTGAAATACTGTATTGATAACATTACAAAAGTCGGCTCAATCGGCGTTAAAATTGAAGTAACCGATGAAAAAGTAATTTTTGATATAAAGTTTGAAGAACTTAATAAAACAATTGCGTCAAATCGGGCAGACTGTGTAATAGGCGCAGTATGTAATTTTTCTCGAGAAAAAGCAAAAGAATTTATTTTAAGCGGTAATCTTATTGTGAATCATACTATTTGCGAAAGCATTACCAAAGAAATAAATAACGGCGACGTTTTATCGGTGCGAAAGTTCGGTAAATTTATCGTTTGCAGTATTGATGAGAAAACTAAAAAGGGAAGATTAAAATTAAGTTTAAAAAAATATATTTGAAAGGGAATGTTTAAATAATGTTTACCGCAAATGAAATTAGAGAAACAGGGTTTCAAAAAGCAGGTATCGGCGGCTATAAGGCAGCTGACGTTGATGAATTCCGCTTTGCAGTAGCCGATGACTTTGAACTGCTTGAAAACAGCAACAAAGAATTGGTTGAAAAAATAAAAGTGTTAGCACAGCACGTTGAAAAGTTGCAGGAAAACGAAGAATCGGTAAAAACCTGTATGCTTAATGCACAAATTACCGCCGACCGAGTTTTGCGCGAATCGGATAAAAAATCTAAAGAATTGCTTTCGGACGCCGAAGAAAAAGCATCTGCTTTAATTGCCGAGGCGCAAAAGAAGGCTGAGTATATTTATGAAGAAACCAAGAAAAAAAGCGAGGAATATTTAACCGCTGCAAAAGAAAAAGGCGATTCTATAATTGCAGAGGCTGAAAACGAGGCAATTACGCTCAGAAACGAAACAGATAAAAAAATCAATGTTCAAAAGCAGGTTTATGAACGCCTTAAAAAAGAAATTCTTTCATTCAGAGATACATCTATTGAAAAATGTATGAAACAACTTGAAATACTTAAAAATATCTCTAATGCCGAATTAATTCTTGACAGCGCTTCCGATGAAGATACAACAAATGAACAATTCAGCGAAAAGTTCTCAAAAGATACTTTTGTTCCTGAACAAAAAGAGAAAAAACCAACCGAAGAAAAAGAACTTCCCGTGGTTGATGAAATCAAAGAAGAAGAGGATGATGAATCCCAGGGCAGTTTTTTTGAATATAAGCAATAATGCAAAGAGGTGTAGGTTTGCATTTTAAAAAGTATAAGCATAAATATTTAGCGGTGTTAATGTGTGTTTTTATGATTGTTGTTGATTACATTACAAAACTTTTAGCCGCACAGTTTATGCCCAAAGGCACTACGATTACCGTAATTCCGTATCTTTTTAATTTTAGATTTTTGTTGAACGAGGGTGCGGCTTTCGGTATGCTTCAGGATAACCGCTGGGTATTTATGAGCGCAACGGTTATTTTCCTGATTGCAGGCGTTATTTATTTTATTCGTTTAAAAAGTGATGAAAAGTTTTTGGGATATGTAATTATGCTTATTGTTTCAGGCGGCATAGGCAATATGGTTGATAGAGTGTTAACCGGCAAAGTTGTTGATTTTATAACTTTCGGTTTTATGGATTTTCCGTCTTTTAATGTTGCGGATTGTTGCGTGGTAATAGGCTGTATATTATGGATTTTATACATTTTGTTTGATATGTTGAAAGGCAAAAAAACAAATGAATGAAATATGCTTAAACTTTGAAGAAAGTTCTGCGGTAAGGCTTGATAAATTTGTTTCCGAAAATACCGATAATTTAAGCAGAAATGCGGTTTGTTTGCTTATTGAAAAAGGCGCGGTGCTTGTCAACGGCAAAGCAGTTTCAAAAAGTTATAAGCTGAAAAATTCAGATGAAATAACGGTTTTAGTGCCTGATCCCGTAAGTGATAAAGCAGAACCCGAAAACATACCGCTTGATATTGTTTATGAGGACAGCGAACTTTTGGTTGTAAATAAGCCAAAAGGTATGGTGGTTCATCCGGCTCCGGGTAATTATACGGGTACGCTTGTTAATGCGCTTTTGTATCATTGCGGTAAATCTTTATCGGGAATAAACGGAGTAATAAGACCGGGAATTGTTCACAGAATTGATAAAGACACAAGCGGTCTTTTGATAATTGCAAAGAATGACAACGCACATAATTTTTTGGCGGCGCAAATTAAAGAGCATAGTTTCACAAGAGAGTATGAGGCGATTTGCAGCGGCGTTTTTAAAGATGAAAGCGGTACTGTAGACGCTCCTATCGGACGTCACCCTGTAAAACGCAAGCAGATGGCAGTTAACGATAAAAATTCCAAAAATGCAGTTACTCATTATACTGTTTTAGAGCGTTTTCAAAAGCACACTTATTTAAAACTTCGGCTTGAAACAGGCAGAACTCATCAGATAAGAGTTCACATGGCGTATCTTAACCGACCTGTTTTTAACGATCCTGTTTACGGTAAAGGGGATACAACCAAAAATTTTGAGGGACAATGCCTGCATGCAAGAAAAATAGGGTTTATTCACCCAAACGGTCAGTATCTTGAATTTGAGAGTGATTTGCCCGATTATTTTAAACATCAACTTGATATATTCAGAAAGAGTGAAAAATGAAACAACCACTTGAAGATTATCTGTTAGTAACCGATTTAGACGGTACGCTTTATAAAAATCAGAACTTTATTCCGAAAATAAATTTGGAAGCGATAAATAAGTTTGAAAATTTAGGCGGTAAGTTTACTATCTGCACAGGCAGAGGGGTGAATACTGCTGAATTTATTTCGCAAGAAATAGAATTTAACTGTCCGCTTATAGTTAACGGCGGTCATACTTTTTATGATTATTATAAGGATAAAGCGGTTTTAAATGTAAATCTTCCCGAAAGTGCAAAAGATTTTGTTGCGCTTTTGAAAAATGAGTTTCCGAATGCGGGGATTGAAATTTATTCCGACCGAAAGATATTTTGCCTAAATGTAAATGATGTTACAAGAGAGCATCTTTCTTATGAAAAGGTAGATTTTATTGAATCAACATTAGAAGAAGTATGCGAACTTGATTGGCAGAAAGTACTTTTTGAGGATGAAGAGGAAGAAATAAATAAAATCCGTGAATTTGCAAGGGAGAATTGCCCGGATGATATCAGGCTTATGGATACCAACCGCAAATTTATGGAGTTTGCTACCACTTTTACAGATAAAGGCACCGCTGTTTTAACGCTTGCGGATATGCTCGATATTCCACATTCAAACGTTTGCGCTATAGGAAATTATTATAATGACCTTGAAATGATTGAAGCGGCCGGAATAGGTGCGGTTGTTAATGATTCGCCTGCCGATTTAAAAGCAAAAGCGGATTATATTACCGCTAAAGACTGCGCCGACGGTGCGCTTTCGGAATTTATTGATTATATTATTAATTTATAATTGATTATTTCTTTAAAATATGGTATAGTATTTAACAGTTTTGACTGTTTAAATATAATTTGATATTTAACTGTGAATTTTCGCAAAAAAAGGAGAAAACTATGGATATCAAAACGAAACAAGAACTTGAAATTTTTGCTACAAAGGTTCGTATGGGTGTAATCGAGGGAACTTATTGTGCAAAAGCAGGACATCCGGGCGGTTCGCTTTCAATTGCCGATGTGCTTGCATGGCTTTACACAAAAGAGATGAATATTGACCCGAAGAACCCTAAAAAGCCTGACAGAGATAGGCTTGTTCTTTCAAAGGGACACGCTGCTCCTGCGCTTTATGCGGCGCTTGCATTAAAAGGATATTTTCCTCTTGATGAAATTAAAACTTTAAGACATAAAGGTGCGCTTTTACAAGGACATCCCGATATGAAACATATTCCGGGTGTTGATATGTCTACAGGCTCGCTCGGTCAGGGTATATCCTGCGCTTGCGGTATGGCTATTGCCGCTAAAAAAGCAGGCGACGATTACAGAGTTTACACAATTCTCGGCGACGGCGAAATTGAAGAAGGTCAGGTTTGGGAGGCCGCAATGTTTGCAGGTTTTAAAAACCTTGATAATCTTGTTGCGTTTGTTGATTATAACAATTTACAGATTGACGGCAGAATGACCGAAGTAATGTCAAGTTTGCCGATTGATGAAAAATTTAAGGCTTTTAATTGGCACGTTATCAATATTGACGGAAACGATATTGAGCAGATTGAAGCCGCTTATAAGGAAGCAAGAGAAGTAAAAGGCAAGCCCACCTGCATTATCGGTAAAACCATTAAAGGTAAGGGCGTTTCTTTCATGGAAGACGTATGCGATTGGCACGGTGTTGCTCCTAATAAAGAGCAGTATGAAGCCGCTATGGAAGAGTTAAAAGCAACGCTTGCAGATTTGGAGGGTTAAGATAATGGCAGATGTAATTAAAAAAGCGACTCGTGACGGCTACGGCGAGGGTCTTATTGAACTTGGAAAACGCAGAAAAGATATGTTAGTTCTTGACGCTGACCTTGCAGGCGCTACAAGAACAGGTAAATTTAAAGCGGCATTTCCCGATCAGTTTATTGATTGCGGTATTGCCGAGGGAAATATGATGAGCATTGCGGCAGGTATTACTTCAACAGGTAAACTTGTATTTGCGTCAAGTTTCGCTATGTTTGCGGCTGGCAGAGCATTTGAGCAGGTTAGAAACTCAATAGGTTATCCTCATCTTCCTGTTAAAATCGGCGCTACTCACGCAGGCATTTCTGTAGGTGAGGACGGCGCTACTCATCAGTGTAATGAAGATATTGCGCTTATGCGTACAATTCCGGGTATGACTATTATCAACCCTGCCGACGCAGTCGAGGCTAAAGCGGCAGTTATCGCGGCGGCAGATATTGAAGGCCCTGTTTATATGCGTTTCGGCAGATTTGCCGTTCCGGTATTTAATGACGAGGCTACTTATAAATTTGAAGTAGGTAAGGCTATAAAACTTAATGACGGTGACGATGTTACCATTATTGCAACAGGTCTTATGGTTAACGAAGCGGTTCAGGCTGCAAAAAAACTCAAAGAAGAGGGCATTAATGCCGACGTTCTTAATATTCATACAATCAAACCGCTTGATGATGAGGCAGTTCTGGCTTCTGCTAAAAAGACAGGCAAGGTTGTAACGGTTGAGGAACATTCGGTAATCGGCGGTTTAGGTTCGGCAGTTTGTGATTTGCTTTCTGAAAAGCACCCTGTTCCCGTAAAGAAAATCGGTATGAACGATGAATTCGGTATGTCGGGTTCTGCAGCTGACCTGCTTGAGCATTACGGCTTCAGCGCTGATAATATTGTTAAAACAGTTAAAGAATTATTGAAATAATTTTTTACAAATAAGATTTAAAGCAGATGTACTTTCGGTTTTCCAAAGTACATCTGCTTTTTTATAAAATAATTTTAAATGAAAAAAGGCTTGCGAATATCTCGTAAGCCTTTTTAATCTGAACTATAAACTTATTTATTGTTTTTACATTCTTAATTCTGCGCCGACTGCTGAAAGCGCTTTGAGAATTTTCTTAATTGCACCGTCTGTTTCTTCGTCGGTCAGAGTTCTGTCACAAGCACGAAGCACAATGTTATAAGCAACGCTCTTTTTACCGCTTTCAACCTGATTACCTGTGTAAACATCAAACAGATTTACCTGCTCAATAAGTTTAGGAGCAGCATTTTTAATTGCTTTTTCCATAGTTACAACCGGCAAATCTTTATCACATATAAGCGCCAAGTCACGTGAAGTAGCAGGAAAACGAGGCATTTTATGATAAATCTTTTCAGCGCCGCTGTGCTTGAACAGAGTTTCAAAATCAAGCGTAGCGCAGTAAACCTTTGTTCCGATACCGTAATTTTTAACTGCGACAGGGTGAATTTCACCGAGGTAGCCGAGTTCGTCGCCACCGAGCATAAGTTTTGCACATCTGCCGGGGTGATACCAAGGTATATCCGATACGGGTTCAATATCAAAATCCTTAATATTGAGTGCTGCAATTAATTCTTCAACCGCGCCTTTAAGGTCGAAATAGTCATAATTTTCACCGTAAGCACCGATAATAACTTTTTTAGGCTCATTCGGAAGTTCTTGCCCCTCAACCTTAACATATTCGGTAGCAATTTCATACAACTTTGCGCTCATATTTCTGCTTGCGTAATTTGTAGCCAAAACCTGCATCATCGACGGCAATGAGAAAGTTCTCATAATAGAAGTGTCTTCGCCGAGCGGATTTAAAATTCTAACAGAATCTCTTATCGGACTGTCGGCAGGCACTAACATTTTATCATAGAATTTAGGGCTTATGAATGAGAATGTGCTGATTTCGCTGTAACCGCAAGCCAAAAGCGTGTTGTTAATAGTGATTTCAGCCTTTTGTTCGGGTGTGTATTTAGCGTTTACCGCACCTTTGAGTTGCGTTGTTTCAATTTTATCATAACCGTAAAATCTTGCAATTTCCTCCGCAATATCAGCCTTGTGCAAAACGTCCTGTCTGTAAGAGGGAACGGTGATTATATCGCCGTCAACCTTAAAATCAAGGTCGGTAAGAATTTGTACCATTTTCTCACGGGATACGTCCATACCGATAAATGCGTTAATCCATTCAGGCTCAAGTTTAATAGTAGCAGGGGTATAATTTGAATTATCAACATCAATTACGCCCGATACAACATTACCGCAGTTTAAAATATCAATAAGTTCGCAGGCTCTGTCAAGCGCTTCGGCGCAGTTCTGCGGGTCAAGACCTTTTTCATATTTTGCAGATGCGTCTGTACGTAATGCCAACGCTCTTGAAGTGTTACGTATAGAAGCGCCGTAGAAACAAGCGGACTCAAATACAATAGTGGTAGTATCGTCCATAATGCCCGAATACTCGCCACCCATTACGCCGCCGATTGCCATAGGACCTTCGTCATTTGCGATAACAAGCATTTTGTCGGTAAGTTCACGCTCAACATCATCAAGAGTAGTGATTTTTTCGCCGTTTTCAGCGGTGCGGACAATAATGTTATTGCCTTTTACAAAACGGTAGTCAAACGCATGCATCGGCTGACCGTATTCAAGCATAACATAGTTTGTAATATCAACAATATTATTGATAGGACGAACGCCCATTGAACGAAGTCGCTCACGAAGCCATAACGGTGACGGCTCAATTTTAATATCTTTTACCACTCTTGCCATATAACGTGTGCAAAGAGTAGGAGCCTTAACTTCTACTTTAAGATATTCGTTAACATCACCGCCACATTCTTTTACAACGGGTTTGTGAAGTTTAAGCGGTTTATCAAATGTAACGGCGGCTTCTCTTGCAAGACCGATAACCGATAAACAGTCCTGTCTGTTAGGTGTGATTTCAAATTCAACAATAGTATCGTCAAGATTAAGCACGTCTACTATATTATCGCCGGGTTTACATTCTTCCTGTAAAACAAAAATACCGTTTTCAATAGCATAAGGAAAATCATTTTGAGTAAGTTTTAATTCGCCTAAAGAGCACATCATACCGTTGCTGACAACACCGCGAAGTTTACCTTTTTTTATCTTTACTCCGCCGGGAAGCGTCGAGCCGTCAAGCGCAACGGGAACTAAATCGCCTACAGTAAGATTATTAGCGCCTGTAACAATCTGAATTGTTTCATTGCCGACATCAACCTGACAAATTACTAATTTATCGGCGTCGGGATGCTTTTCAATTTCCAAAACCTTACCAACAACTACTTTGTCAATTTCTTCTGCGGTTAAGGTATAGCCCTCAACCTTTGAACCTGACATAGTCATTTTTTCCGAGAATTCTCTCGGGTCGGTGCAACCTGTATCAACAAATTCTTTTAACCAGTTAAGTGATAAATCCATCTTTTTCCCTCCTTACTTAATCAATGCTTTTAAAGAACTTCATATCATTTTCATAAAGAAGTCGCATATCGTCAATTTTAAACTTTCTCATAACAATTCTTTCAAGACCGATGCCGAATGCAAAACCTTGATATTCTTCAGGGTCGATTCCGCAGTTTTCAAGCACTTTCGGGTGTACCATACCGCAACCCAAAATTTCAATCCAACCCTCGTTTTTGCAAAGACGGCAACCCTTACCGCCACAGTTAAAGCATTGAATATCCATTTCGGCAGATGGCTCGGTGAAGGGGAAGTGGTGAGGTCTGAAACGAACTACCGAATCCTCGCCGTAAAGACGTTTTGCAAAGGTTTCAAGAGTGCCTTTTAAGTCGCCCATTGTAATACCCTTGTCAACCGCAAGACCTTCTATCTGGTGGAAAAGCGGCGAATGGTTAGCGTCAACCTCGTCGGAACGGAAAACACGGCCGGGTGAAATAATTCTAAGCGGCGGCTTCTGCTTTTCCATTACACGCACCTGAACAGGCGAGGTTTGAGTACGCAGAAGTACGTTGTCGGAAATATAGAATGTATCCTGTGTATCACGCGCAGGGTGGTCTTTCGGTAGGTTGAGCGCCTCAAAGTTGTAGTAATCAAGTTCAACTTCCGGACCTTCGACAATAGAATAACCCATACCCATAAAAATCTCTTTAAGTTCATCCAAAACTACTGAAAGAGGGTGTTTATATCCCATATTTTGACGTTTGCCGGGCATTGTAACATCTATTTTTTCGGCTTTTAAACTTTCGTTTAACTCTTTTTCCTTAATTTCGGCTATCTTTGTTTTGATTAAATCGTCAAGTTCGGTTTTAGCCTTGTTTACAAGCTGGCCAACCTTTGGACGTTCTTCGGGAGAAAGTGCGCCGAGTTGTTTTAAAATTCCCGTAAGTTCACCTTTTTTGCCAAGGTATTTTACTCTGATTTCATCAATAGCAGAAATCTCTTTTGCTGAATTCAAACGCTCTTTAGCAGCGTCCAAAACAGCAGTAATTTTTTCGTTCATTTAAAAATCTCCTTGTAAATTTTTCGGTACTGCTTTAAAAATAAAAAACTCCGTCCTTAAATTTAAAGGACGAAGCAAAATCTTTTCCGCGGTACCACCTTAATTTTTGCACAAAGCAAACACTTATCGGACCGAAATAACGGCGGTCAACCCGTTGCAGACTACTTTGAAATTTTCACCTGCACCACTCCAAAGCGAACTTCGGTAAAATACTTAATAAACGGCTTTCAGCAAAAACGCCGTTCTCTCTGAAACAAGCGAAAAATTACCTACTTTTCTTTATCACAGTGTTTAAACAATTCAATTAAATTAATTATAACACATATTTTGAATTTTGCAAGCATTATTTTTATTTAATTCTGTTGCGTATAATTGTCGTTTTTTACTTATGCTTTACTTGAAAAGTCAGAGATTTATTGTTATAATTAATAAAAGAATTGTCACATATCAGTAGGAGGGTGTTTTAATGGATTTAAAGTATTTAGAACTTCTTGCAAAAGAATATCCGAACATAGACCAAGTAGCAAGTGAAATGATAAATCTTTCTGCCATAAGAAGTTTGCCTAAGGGAACAGAATATTTTTTCAGCGACTTACATGGCGAATATGAATCATTTTTACATATGTTAAAAAGCGCTTCGGGTATGATAAAAAGAAAAATTGATTTGACTTTTGCTAAAACCGTTTCGTCTGAAAAACGTGAAATGCTTGCTCAATTAATATATTATCCTGAAAAAGAAATAAAAAAACTTGAAAACAACGGTGAAATAACCGACGAATGGAAAAGGCTTACTATTTATCGGCTTATTTTAATTTGCGAATCGGTTTCATCAAAATATACACGTTCACGTATTCGTAAAAAAGCGCCAAAAGACCTGTCTTATATTCTTGACGAACTTCTTAATGTTACGGATGATGTGAATAAAGAGTTTTATTATGACGAGATAATAAACGCAATAATTAATACCGGCATTGCCGAACATTTTATTATTTCGCTTTGCAATCTTATTCAGTCTATCGCCGTTGACAGGCTTCATATTATCGGAGATATTTTTGACAGAGGTCCGAGAGCCGATATAATAATGGATGAACTTATTAAAAAAGAGAGCGTTGATGTTCAATGGGGAAATCACGATATTTCTTGGATGGGTGCGGCTTGCGGCAATCAGGCGCTTATTGCAAACGTTATCAGAATTGCGATGAGATACAACAATTTTGACGTGCTGGAAGACGGTTACGGTTTGAATCTTCGTGCGTTGGCAATTTTTGCGAACGAAACTTATAATGACGATTGCGTTTTATATTATCCAAGCACGTTTGACGATAACATTTATGATCCTGTTGATACAAAACTAGTTGCTAAAATGCACAAAGCAATTTCGGTTATTCAATTAAAACTTGAGGGAACGTTGATAAATAAACATCCCGAATGGGAAATGAAAGAGAGAAATATTTTTGAAAAGGTTGATTTCGATAAGTTTACCGTTGAAATCAACGGCAAGGAATATGAACTTAAAGACAAACATTTTCCAACTGTTGATAAGAATAATCCTTTGGAGTTATCCGAGGGTGAAAAAGAACTGATGAATGTTCTTACCAATTCATTTTTGCATAGCGGAAAATTAAATAAGCACATGAAATTTTTGTTTTCAAAAGGTTCTATGTATAAAGTATACAACGGAAATTTACTTTTTCACGGTTGTATTCCGATGGACGAAAACGGAGATTTGCAGAGTATAAAAATAGGGAACAACTCTTATAACGGTAAAGAATTGCTTGATAAGATTGATTCAATGGTAAATACTGCTTATTTGCATAAAGGCGAAACAGAAGACAAAGAATATGCACGAGATTTTATGTGGTATCTTTGGTGCGGTCCTAAATCACCGCTTTACGGAAAAGATAAAATGGCGTTTTTTGAAAGATATTACCTTGATGACAACAGTCTTCATATTGAAAATTACAACGCATATTATAAGTTTTCTGAAAATGAAGAGGTTTGCAAGAAACTTCTTAAAATGTTCGGCATTGATGAAAACAGCGGTCATATTATAAACGGTCACGTTCCCGTAAAGATTAAAAACGGTGAAAGTCCTGTTAAGGCAAACGGAAAACTGTTTGTTATAGACGGAGGAATTTCAAAGGCTTATCAAAAAACCACGGGTATTGCGGGATATACTTTGATTTATGATTCGCATAGTTTAAATCTTGCAGAGCATAAACCGTATATTAAAGGAGAAAGCGAACATACTCCCGAAATTCATATTGTTGAAAAACTTGAACACAGAGCAAATGTATCCGATACAGATACCGGTGTGAAAATGCTTGAAAAAATTAAAGATTTGCGTGATTTACTAAACGCTTACAACAGCGGTGTAATTAAAGAAAGATAAAAAACGGCTTAAAGCAAAATTTGCTTTAAGCCGTTTTCTAATTACAGTATCTTTTTAATAATTCATCGGGTATTCCGATGTCTGCAACTGTTACTTTTCCTGAAAATGCTCTGCCGTCAGCGTTTTGAAGTCCGTATTTTGACAAAGAAAACGTGACAGTATAGTCGGCTTTAACGGCAACGCCTAAAATTTTTCCGTTGTTTCCGTCTATGCCCGAGGGAATATCGCAGGCTATTATAGGTTTGTTTGCGGAATTTATAATATTTATTGCCTTTGAAAAATCGCCGCCAACTTTTCGTTGCAATCCTACTCCGAAAATAGCGTCGATAATTACATCGCTTTGGTTTGCAAAAACTTTTGCGTCGCCGTTAATGCTAAAGTTTTCAAGTTTACCTCCGATTTGAATTAGTTTTTCTTCCATAACTTTTGAATCTTCGGTCATTTTTTCACGATTACCGACTAAAAAGCAGCGAACGTTGTAACCGTCGTTAACAAGCATTCTTGCAACGGTAATTCCGTCGCCGCCGTTGTTTCCGGGACCGCAGAATATCGCGATTTTTACGGCTTTCGGATAGTTTTCTTTTATACACTTATAAACTGCGCCGGCGGCATTTTCCATTAAAGTTAAAGAGGGAATACCGTATTCGTTTATGGCTATTCTGTCAATTTCTTTCATAGTTTGAGTATCGGCAATTTTATTCATAATATAATCTCCTTGAATTTTTCTTTGATTATCAAAAAATCTTCTTCGCTGTAGTAATTGTGATATGAATTTTTAAGTAATATTGTTTCAAAAATCGGATATTCTTTTAGCATATCATAAGATGTTGGAGAAACATATTCGTCTTTTTCCGATTGAAAAGCAATTGCAGGGACAATAAGCCGAGAAAGTTGTTTATCTGTTTCATTTATTTTTAAAAAGAGTTCAATGTATCTTGGAATAAACGAAAAATATTTCAACAGATGTTTTTCTTGCTTGATACTATGCCCGTTTTTTGCCGCATTTGCAGTAATGTCATTTGTACCGATTTTGTCAAAAAATACTTTTGCTTCATCACTTACCGCCATCGGTTTTACGGCGACTTTAACAGGAACCGACAGTAAGAACAGTCTTTTTATTTTTTGAGGATATTTTAAGGCGGTTTCAATTGCCAGCAACGTCCCCATCGAATGTCCGATGATTACTATGTTTTTATATTTTCTGTTAAGATAAATCATCATATTTTCAACTTGGTCTTCCCATTTTTTCATTGAAGATTTTGCAAAATCTTTTATATTTTTGCCATGACCGTCAAGCAGTATATTATAAACAGAACTGTCATTCGGCACTAATTCTGTAAGTTTTTTAAAATGGTCGGGAGAACCGATAATTCCGTGAATAAACAGATAAGCATTGTCGGCATTTTCAACTTCTCTTATATATTCTTTATGCGGCATGATAAAATCTCCTTTTTCTTATTATATCATAAGTAATTAAAAATTTCAAAAGTATAAAAATTAAGCCTCGGAAATCCGAGACTTAATTTTTATCTAAATCTAAAAGCATATCCTTGAATTTTGAGGCGTGTACGCCTTCTTCTTCTGCAAATTTTCCGAACATTTGCGACGCTTGTTCATTATCTTCAATTTCTTTTTCGCAAACTTTAAATTCCCTTACTAACTGCATTGAATTTTCCCATGCCCGAAGCAATCGGTCTCTGGTGTTTATTTTAACCTCGTGAATACTGCTCATAACCACAGTCCTTTCTGTTTTGTTTTTATTATAAGTAAAAACAAAAATATTATTCTTGTATAAATTTTCATTTATAGCAAAAACTTATTATCGAGGTGAATAAAATGCTTTTATCACAAAAAGAAACAGATTTATTGAAAGATTTAAAAGGACAGGAAAAACTTTGTGTAGAAAAATACAAAAAGGCTGCCGAACAGGCAAAAGACGAACAATTACAGCGCCTGTTTTTGAAAATTGCCGAAATTGAGCAACAGCATTATGAAGCGGTTTGCGCTATTATGAATAGTACTGCTGAGCCTCAAAGTATTCCTACTCCTGTTAATCAAGGATTTTCGGCAACTTACGGTATTGATGAAAATGAGCAGAAAAAGAACGACTGTTATTTGTGTTCAGACGCTTTGGCTATGGAAAAACATGCTTCCCATTTATACGATACCTGCGTGTTTGAGTTTAAAGAGCAAAGTTTACGCAATCAACTCAACAGTATTCAAAAACAAGAGCAAGAACACGGTAAATTAATTTACGATTATATGAGTACAAATTCTATGTATTCATAAAAAACACCCTCGCAAAAGTGAGGGTGTTTTAAAGCATTGCTGAATTATTTTACTGCGTTTAAAAGTTCTTCGGTTTTATCTGTTCTTTCCCAAACAAACTCGTCAAGCGGTCTGCCGAAATGACCGTAATTTGAAGTAAGGGAATAAATAGGTCTGCGTAAGTTTAAATCTCTGATTATAGCGGCAGGGCGTAAATCAAACACTTTAATAACCGCGTCGGAAATTACAGAATCGGCATATTTACCCGTGCCGAATGTTTCTACCGAAACAGAAACAGGCTTTGCAACGCCGATAGCATAAGCAAGTTGAATTTCACACTTGTCGGCAAGTCCCGCCGCAACAATGTTTTTAGCAACATATCTTGCCATATAAGCCGCCGAACGGTCAACTTTTGTCGGGTCTTTACCGGAAAATGCACCGCCGCCGTGACGAGCATATCCGCCGTAGGTATCAACAATGATTTTTCTGCCTGTAAGACCTGTATCACCCTGCGGTCCGCCGATAACAAATCTGCCTGTCGGGTTAATAAAATATTTTGTGTTTTCATCAACAAGTTCAGCGGGTATAACAGTATCAATAATATGTTTTTTAACATCTTTACGCAATGTTTCGGTATCTATATCTTCAGTATGTTGTGTTGAAACAACAACCGCGTCAATTCTTACAGGCTTATCGTTTTCATCATATTCAACCGTAACCTGTGATTTTCCGTCGGGACGAAGATAGGTAAGAGTACCGTTTTTGCGAACTTCTGTAAGTTTTTCACACAACTTGTGAGCATAGTATGCGGCAATCGGCATATAGTCTTTTGTATCGTTACAAGCGTAACCGAACATAAGTCCCTGGTCGCCTGCGCCGAACTGATTAAGTTCGTCCTCTTCGCCGCCTTTAAGTTCGTAAGAGTTGTCTACTCCCATTGCAATATCCGGCGACTGCTTATCAAGCGAGACATTAACAGAACAGGTATTGCCGTTAAAGCCTGCTTTTTCGCTGTCATAACCGATTTTGCAAAGAGTTTTACGAACTATTGTAGGAATATCTATTTGAGCGTTAGTAGTTATTTCACCCATAACCGTAATACTGCCTGTAGTAGCAAAAGTTTCACAAGCAACTCTTGAATATGGGTCTTGTTCGAGCATTGCGTCTAAAATTGCGTCGGAAATTCCATCGCAAACTTTGTCAGGATGTCCTTCCGTAACCGATTCCGAAGTAAATAATTTTTTCATTCTGAAATTTTCCTTTCCGTTTTATGTTTTTTGCGATAAATTCCCAAAAACAAAAAATCCGCAAGTATCAAAATAATACCTGCGAATTTGCGGTTAGCATTTTAACCTCATCTCGCAGTAAATCTGCAGGACTTGGCACCTTAACCTTACGGTCAGGTTGCCGTAGCTTCACAGGGCCTATCCCTCCGCTACTCTTGATAAGGAGTTTATCAACTGTAATTCATTATATATGACTATTGCGCTTTTGTCAATATATTTTGCAAAAATACAGAATTGTCTAATCTATATTTTTGAACTGCCTTTTAAAATCGGGGTGAGTTTCTTGTATGTAAGCATACAAATTAAAGTATCGAGTAATCCTTTGAATATGTTAAACGGAGTGTTAAAAATAATCAAAGCCTCCCAAAGATTATCTACAGAAGGAAGTATAGCATGGTACATACCTATTATTGCTTCCATGGGCATAAACGCGGTGTAAATAGGATAAACGATATAGTAATTTGTAAATATTCCTATAACCGACATAACTACAGCGCCTAAAACCGAACCTAAAAAAGCGCTTTTTTTGGATTTATGCTTTTTATAAATAAGGCCTGCTATAAATACAAATACCGCTCCGAGCAAAAAGTTAGACAATTCGCCGACGCCGCCGGTAGTGCCGATAGGCAAGTGCATAAGGTTTTTCAAAAGGCAAACCGCAACGCCCCAAACAGGTCCGTAGGCAAATGACGCAATCAGCGCAGGTAATTCGGAAAAATCAAGTTTTATAAAACTCGGAATTATAAAACTTAACGGTATTTCAATCATCATAAGTACAAATGCAAGCGCTGAAAGAATACCTGTGGCGCAAACCGCTCTTAAATGTTTGTTTTTGTTCATAAGAAATCTCTCCGTAAAATAAAATTTTTCTTTGAAACAAAAAATAAGACCCTGATAATATTACTATCATCAGGGCGCAAAAACATCTTATTTTTCTTTTTCCATCCGGACTGTAACCGTCGGCTGCGGAATTGCACCGCATCAGCTCGGCGTCTGCCGAGGTCGAGGGCTTACGGATTAAAAATTTAATCCGATTACCTCCGGTGGAGAATTTCACTCCGCCCCAAAGATTATTAATATTATAATACTGATATTATGTTTTGTCAATGTTTTATGCAGAGTAAAAATTATAAGTTACAAAGTTTTTATATTTATTGCAAATAGAGGTTTTATATGATAAAATAATTAATATAATTAAAGAATTGATTTTACGAGGAGAGGTATTAATTGAAAAAAACAGTTTCATTAATATTATGTTTTTCTTTAATATTTACCATTTTCGGAATATCAGTATACGCTGATAATAATTCAGCCGATATTTCAAACGGGTTAACTTATAAAGAATATGATTATTCTACCTCTGTTAAAAGACGTACTTCGGTTTCAAGCATAAAAAAGTTTTGTGAAACTCGACTTGAAAATTATTCGGAATGGATAAAGAATAATGCAGAGTTTACATTGGAATGTCCTAAAAAGAATGTTTCGGACTTAAAATTGATAATGTATTTAAATGATATTTCTAATTTACTCAAAGGAAAAATAGGTAAGCAGTATGCAGTTTGTAATATTGTTTTTAATTACAGCGCAAGCAATTATAAATCTTTTAGTGCTTTTTCAAATAAATTGTTTTCTTTAAAAGAAGCCCTGAATTATCAGTGGTCAAGTTGGGGAGGATACAACCGACTGGGATTTAGTTTAGGTTCTTCATGGAGCGGAAATAATTATCAATTGCAAGTTTCATTGTTTGTAAACGGTTCCGGCAACGATGGGTTTATTACAGCGACTGAATCGGAAAAAGATGTGCGAGAATATCATAATAAACTGATGTCGATTTATAAAAATGCAAAAGATTATGCGGGAACTGATAAATTTAAATTGGTTTATTATTTTTGTTGGTGGTTGGATAATAATATTAAATATAAATTTGTTTTTGATAACAGCCCTATAAATGCTTTTGCCGACGGCTATACGGTTTGCGGCGGTTATGCAAACGCTTTGAAAGATTTATGTAATTTGGCAGGAATCCCTGCGTTGGTTCCTACCAATGATAAACTTAATCACGCATGGAATCAGGTTTATTTAAACGGCGAATGGTATACGGTTGATTTATGTAACGTTGTAAATTCAGTGGGCGGAAGTTATTATTATAAATATTTATTTAAAGACCCTGACGCTACGAGCGACAATGTACAAGTGGAAAATTCTATAAAAAAACAACTTATTACTCCTACTCCGTTTTTTATTGATTATAAAAATTACATTATTAATAAAAAGATTAACATTTCTCATTTTTTAGGCGGAATTAAAAACGCCGAGATTAAAGTAGTATCTTCAAATAAAGATATTATCAGCGTTAGCGGTAATACAATTTTGAATCCGAAAAAATGCGGAAAAACCACGCTTACTGTAAGCGTTAACCAAAACGGCAAAAGTTATGTGATTAAAAAAACTCTAATCAGCATTGTTCCTAAAACTCCGAAAGCGTCTTTTTACGGCGGCAAGGGCAAAATAAAAGCGGTTTATAAAAAGTCAGACGGCGCTACCGGATTTCAGGTAGAGTTAAAAAAAGGCAGTAAAACGAACTTCAAAAAGTTTAATACTAAAAGCAATGCGGTTAAGTTTATTGAAAATTTAAATAAGGGCAATTATTCAGTCAGAATGAGGGCATTTTGCAAAAGTAACGATAAAACAGGTTACAGTTTGTGGACAAAGTCAAAAACAATTAAAGTAACCTAAACTACATAAAGAGAAGTGCCGATAAGCGCTTCTCTTTATTATTTTTTTAATTAATATTAAAAAAACACTTGAAATAACTGCGAAAATCTGTTATAATCTATTGGCGTTAATAAATAGGGGTATCGCCAAGCGGTAAGGCACTGGATTTTGATTCCAGCATTCGTAGGTTCAAATCCTGCTACCCCTGCCAAAAATCCCGTTCACGCAAGTGGGCGGGACTTTTTACTTCTTACCTATTACCTCTTCGCTCTTACATCGACCGAAACTCCACGGGATTTTTGGGAAGTAATAGGTAAGAGGTAATAAGTTAGGTGTGGCTCCGCCACGGATTATAAAGGCAAGTTTATGCCTTGCTCTTTTTGTTTTTTCAGCAAAATAAATTTATATTTATAAAAAATACTTTTAATTAGTTATTTATTATGTTATAATTAAACAAATTAATTAGATTAATTAATTTGTTAGTATATAAATAATATTTTATATTTTTTAGAGGTCTTATGAAAATTTCTGTTATTATTCCTGCATATAACGCAGAAAAGTTTCTTGTAGAGTCACTACAAAGCGTTGTTAATCAAACTATAGATGATTTTGAGATCATCGTTATAGATGACGGCTCTACGGATTCTACATTAGATATTTTGAAAAATTATGAAAAATCTTATGAAAACTTTAATGTAATCTGTCAAGAAAACGCAGGTCCTGCTGCCGCAAGGAATAAAGGTCTTGATGTTGCAAAGGGCGAATATATTTATTTTTTCGACGCTGATGATGTGCTTGAACTTGACGCGCTTGAAAGCCTTTATGCCACAGCGCATCGGAGAAAATCAGATCTTGTTATAGCAAAATATGATATTTTTAATCAATTTAAGCATATTGAGGTAAAAAATATTAATGAACTTGTGGCAAAGCGAAAAATAGATAAATACGATCTTAAAATTTTGTGGACATTTTCTCTTTGGAATAAACTTTTTAAAAAGCAGATTATTGATGAAAATAATTTCAGATTTAAAGATTTATGCTATTCGGAAGACGCAGAGTTTTTGATGAAATATGTTTATGCTGCAAAACGCATAACGGGATTGGATAAAGTGGTTTTGCATTACAGAAGAATAGCGGTAACTGTGCAGGACGAAGATTCTTCTATAACCGCTACACTTGATTCACGAAAAATATCTGATTATATTACCGCTCATGATTTAGTGCTTAAACATGCCGAGAAAAGTATCTTGAAAGATTTTTCGGAGTACGGTTCATTATCTGCCGCAATGCAAGAGAACTTTGAAATTAATTTATATATTAATGAAATAATTAAAAAAGAACTGCAAATTTTATTAAATCAGTTTTATTCAAAGTTTTGGAATTTAAGCGATACCGATACCGAAATGATTGTAAATGAAATCAATTTAAAGTTAAAAATGCTTAACTTAAAATCTTTATCCGAACTTCAATGCGCACATTTTGATTTGCCTTTGCTTAATCTTCCTAAAAATTCAGATGAATTGTTGGAAGTGGCTTGTTTTACGGCGGTTTTGTATGGAAATGAGGAGAATAGCGAAGATTTTGTTTCTTGTTTAAGTAGCCTTGTTTTACAAAATTTTGTTCGTTTTAAAATATATTTGCCTGCTGATATGAAAGAGTATGCAAAATCCGGTGGGTTTTGCCAGAAAAATATTTTTTATATTGACGCTGAAAACGAGGAAGAATTATTTAAAAAATCGCTTGCTTCAGTCGATACCGAATATATCATTTTCTGCAATCCGAAAATTGTTTATTACAACAGCGCATTAAGAGTCGTTTATAAAAAGTATTTATATTCTAAACCTGATTTTGTTACCGAATTGATTTATCATGGTAATTTTGGCGAAATTCAGCCTGTAACATTGAATAATATTTCCATTAAATCATTGTCATACGGCAAAAAGTATAACCAAAATTTGCAAATGGATTATACTTTGGCTAATAAGTTTTTTAAAGTTCGGTTTTTAAAAGAGAAACTTAATCCTAATCAAAGTATTTTAGAAAATCTTCCTGATTTATATAAAAAAGGATACTTCTTGTTTGATAACGACGGCATTGTTGTTTTTAACGACTCAAATGATAATTTTAAAGATTTTATCAGTACCGACCAAAGTATAGATTATATTAATCGTTATATGGAAGATAAGAAAGTTTCGCTTAAAAGCGAAAGATTGCGTGTGAAATCCGGCGAATCTTTAGTAAAACTTCAGTATTTAAAAAATAATTCTTTAGGAAATATTATTAAAAATATTACTATTTTTATATATAAAAAGCGTAAACTCAAAAATCGAACTTTATTCTTTTCAATCAGAAAAGACGGCGAACTCGAGGGCAATGCAAAGGCTTTGTATCCTTATGTAAAGGGCAAAAAGAAAATTTGTGCAAAGCGTTTGCCTCATAACTTCCTTTATGAACTTAAAATGATTAGAAATATTATGACCAGCCGTGTTATAGTAAGTGATGATTATATCAGATATATTCGCCACTTTGCAGTTAAACCCGAACAAAAAGTTATCCAACTTTGGCATGCCTGCGGCGCATTTAAGAAATTCGGCAGACGCGGGACTAATATTTCCATAGCAACCGATCTTGCCACTCATGCACAATATAATCTTGTTTGCGTTAGCGGAGAAAATGTCAGAGAAGTTTATGCCGACGCTTTTGATATTGATTTAAGAAAAGTTTCGGCGCTCGGCTGCCCTTCTACCGATAAGTTTTTTGATACGACTGTTGTTGAGAACATCAAAAATAAGGTTTATTCCGAATATCCTCAATTTAAAGATAAAGAAATAATCGTTTATGCGCCTACTTTCAGAGACGTAGGTGATGACAGAACTGTTTTTACGCCTGAAATTAACTTTGATGAATTATCGGCTTCTCTTTCGGATAATCAGATTTTTATAGTTTGCCCGCATCCTATAATGAAAAATAAGATTGTTGATAAAGAATATAAAAACATTTTTGTTATCAGAGATTTTTCTACCGATGATATAATGTTAATTTCCGATATGCTTATTACTGATTATTCGTCGGTTATTTTTGAATATTCTTTGCTAAATAAACCTATTGCATTTTACTGCTATGATCTTGCAACTTATAATCGTGATTTTTATTTAAAATATCCCGAAGACTTACCGGGAGAAGTGCTTAATAATCAGCAAGAACTTTTTGATTTTTTGAAATCCGACGACAGGCATAAGGTTTCTGATAAGCATAAAATTTTTGTTGAAAAATATATGTCTGCTTGCGACGGAAACAGCGGAAAAAGAATTGCAAATTTAATTAACAATTATCTTGGAGATAAATAAAAATGGAATTGAAGAGTGTTGAATTTATAAACAGCAACGGACAGGGTATTAATGCTGATTTATTGTGTGTAAAAGAGTATTTATCAAAAAGTGAAAATTACGAATATAAATTTCTTTCAGGCAGAGAAAAAGGCAATAAGAATCCGTTTGAAAAAAAAGGATTACGGACGCGAAGGAAAGTTTTTTGCAATAATATTTCTAACGCTGTTTGCACAGACGCGTCAATTCCGATTAAACTAAACCCTAAGGCGAAAAGTTCAAAGCGTATTTTGATGTTAGTGCCTTATGATAATTATTTTAAACTTGCAAATTTGATATATAAAGGCAAACGAGTGAATTCAAAAAAGTCATTTTCAAACTTTACCCATATTTTGCCCGGTTCAAAATTCGGAACAGATTTATTAAGCAGTTTTTATCAGTTTAAAGGCAAGATTATTGAAAATGTTAATTCTCCGTTTTCATACAGCCTTTTCAAAGAGGAAAAGCGCTGCGAAGCAAGAAAAATGATTGAATTTTATTTTCCGCAGGCTAAAGGTAAAAAAATAATTTCTGTTATTACAACAGTTGCAAAATCAAATAAACAGTTAATTGATACAAAGAAATTTTTAGATTCATTAGATGAAGAATATTTTGTTTTGACTAATTGTATGGAGATTTTTGAACAGTTAGAAGAGATTTCAAATAAATATTCTAAACGGTTAGGTTATATTAAAAACTTAATTCAGGCTGAAAATGTTTTATATGTATCAGATTGTTTGATTACCAATATCGGAAGGCATGCGGCGGAGTTTTGCGTGACCGGAAAGCCTGTTTTTTGTTTAAGATACAGAAATAATGCTTTTGAGAAATATATGAACAGGAAATTTGAAAGTATGTATATTGATTCTATTGATGATAAAACTTTCAATAAATTATTCTGCGCCTACTCGGAACAAAAAAGATTCAGAGATTATTTTTCTTATAGTTCAAATGAAAATCCGTGTGAAATAATAAAAAATATCATTGATTAAAACAGTATTAGTTGCATTAAAAAAGAACTTTTGATTTGTTTTCAAAAGTTCTTTTTTCGATTAGTGCTTTAGCGAAGAAGAAATCGACGAAGGAGATTTCTTAACAACCGCCCGCTATGCGGGTGGGATTCAAGCTTAAGCAAAGAAACATCAAATCTGCTATAATGGTGAATGTTCAAGCCACCAAAAAAGACAGAAAGGATGTTTCTTATGGCAAATAGTTTAGCACATACAAAATGGGTATGCAAGTACCATATAGTATTTGCACCGAAATATAGGAGAAAAATAATATATAATCAGTTGCGAGCGGATATACAACAGATAATAAAAGATTTATGCAAATGGAAGGGTGTGGAAATAATAGAGGGCATATGATGCCAGACCACGTACATCTAGTGTTAAGTATACCTCCAAAGATTAGTATATCGGCATTTATGGGTTATCTGAAAGGAAAAAGCGCAATGATGATTTTTGAACGACATGCGAATCTAAAATACAAGTTCGGAAATCGCAACTTTTGGGCGACGGGATACTATGTAAGCACAGTAGGGATAAATACCGCAACGGTGCAGAAGTATATCCGAGAGCAGGACAAGCAAGACCAAATAGAAGATAGATTGAGTAGAAAAGAATACACCGACCCTTTCAAGGGTAGCAAGTAATCGTACCACAATGGCTTGAACAAAGTGAAAGCCAGCGTCATTTAGGCGCTGGCTTCTATCACGGCCTTATAGGCCGCTCGTCATGCCACCCCTCTTAGGGGTGGTCATGACTTAGGGATATAATTCATTAAAAGGTCTTGTAAAATTAGACGCTATTGGTTATCTGTTTAAACTTATATATTTCATAGCAAGGCTATTTCACTCGTAGCAAGGCGAATTTCATTGAAAAAAGCAAGCCTTTCGACTTGCTTTTTTCTTGTCTGTGGGGTACGAAAAAGATGTTTTTGCATTTTTTGCGGGTAGAGCTGAACTCTCGCAATACTTTTATTTTAAAGCAGTTGTTTTTGAGAATTAGCATAAAGCTGATAGATTTCATATTAAATCACTATTTTTATATGTGTCTGATAATCCTAAAATTTTACTCATATTTATTAATCCATCGATATCAATCAGACCATCATAAATATTATCTGCTCTCTTTTCTAACTCATTAAAGCATTCTATCATTAAGTTCGTAATTCTATTCTCATATCTAACAACCGTATTCTGTATCATTTCTTCAAATGATTTTTCAACTTGCTCAAAATACAGACCGACATAATTACGGAAAAAGCCCAATCTAATAGATACGGAGGATTCAAACGATTCTTCAGACACAGTCATATGTTGCATAGCCAATAATTGAAGATTCATTATTTCCAAAAACAATGCCTGTCCAGCCAATAATTTCTTATTGATTTCGTTATTGAATTCCACCTGAATGTAATTAAAAATTATAGCATAAGCGATTGCATCCGCAAAACACTCTTCTAAAACACCACTATTTTCATTAATAATACTTTTTTGCTCTTGAATTAAAATAACGTAATCTTTATCAATAAATTTCTTTTCGTATTCAGTATATAATTCACATAAAATATCTTGTATATCTTTCAGTAGCGAAATCCAATTTTCATTAAAATTAATATTAAATAAGTCATCGGTGTGAGTATGATTTAACACTTTGTAAACCCAATGACCTAATTCATGACCAATAATGTAATATTCTTGAATGTTACTAATAAAATCCAAAAAATCCTGTGACCTAACATTGGTTTTTAAAGGACCTAATGCTACTTTATTTAAACCGTAATATGTTAATAAGACTTCATCATTTTCAAGCAAAGCATCCTCTGCAAATAATTCATAAGATAATTTCCATATGTCATAACCTGCATCATTTTCACCAAAATAAATTGCATTAAACAGCCGGTTAATTTCATTTAAATAACGATCATATAAAACATAGTATTTATATTTATTCTGTTTCATTTTCACTGGAAGAACCGTACTGTATTTATTGTAAGTATTACAAATAATCAGATTGGGAATGAATTCTGCATCAAAATTTTTTATGATTGAAGATAGGCAATTATCATATATTGTTTTAATCCTATTATATTCATTTTCTGAAAAATCATCTTTTTGATTATGTGTTCGAGAAATTTCAACGAACTTGGAAACCATATCATCTATATTCATAATACATCACTTGCCGGATAATAGATCATGCAAAACTTTTTTTGCTTCTTCCTCTTTCTTTTGTGCTATGAGTTCCTTTGCAATTTCTAATGCCTTTTCTTCCTCTCCTTCAACTGTAATACCATCATCCGAAACCTTTATTTTAATTTTCTTTCTGTTTTTGATTAATTCTACAATAATTAATGTGATGCCTGTTATAGCATACGGTGCTAATTCTACGCCTATTTGAATTACAGTATTAAGATCACTGCTAAAAGATTTCGGTTCTTCAATTAACAATGACATTTCCGCTAAATCACTTATACGTTCAGCATATTCAATATCTTCTTTATCAAATTCAAAAACTATCATAACTTTGTGCTCTCCTTGAATGAAGTTAATTTTCTGCTAAGTATTGATCAGGTGAATTATTAAAATCGATTTCTAATTTCTTTTTTACCTCATCAGCAACTTGGTATCCAATATGCGTCACTAAAAAAACCTGACGTTTATAACTACCAGCCTCTATTAAGCCATAATTCTCTAACTCATCAACAGCTCCACTCCATCGAGCGTTCTCTCTGGCACCACCATTAGCATCAACAAAATTCCATTTTCCTGCACATACAGATAAACCGCCTAGAGTACTCACCATTATAATTCGCCCTGATTCATCATTAGCAGCATACGCTAATAACACGGCAGCATCCGTTGAAATTGAACTTTGGCTTTTCGAATCATTACTCGTTTCATCATCACATATTTCCTCTAAAACAGAAGCAATCTTATTGACAAATTCATTTCTGTGTCTTTCCCATTTTGCTGCGGATAATGATTGAAGTTCAAATTCGTCAATCAAGCTGTCTTTTAACTCGTTAAGGCGTTGATTTAATTCAGTACAATCACTATCTAATTTGATACCGATTTGTTGCGGATTAATAGCTCCCTTAATTTGAGGGAAATCAAACTCAGGCAAAAGAACCGTGTCATATTTTTGTTTTAGAACCCATGCAGCACCCATTTCATTAAGACAAGCTACACTGTTATAGTAATTATCAGAAAGAATAAATATAATATGCAAATCACAATTTTGAAATTGTTCAGATAACCAATCATATATATCTTTACCCAATGGTATTCCGTATCCGGGAATTGAGGAACATACAATTTCAGTTCCAGACAACCCTATATCTTCCAACAAATTAACAAACAATTCTACAAAGAGTTTATCGTTCGACGCATGACTAACGAATACCTTTTTGGGTTTAATATTAGATATAGCTTTTGAATTTTCAGCCATAATCTTTTCAAGTTCAGCTTGAAGCTTACTTTTCAAAAGTGCAATATCATTAAGAAAATCAACATCAATATTATCTGTGACAGTTCCATAAGGCGTTGAACCTAAAAAACAAGGGCTGTAATTTGAAAGTCCGCCTCTAATTCCATTTATCTCATTGTCAAAGACTGATATGATTTCATTTTCAAGCGTTTCGGCGCCACTTGAATCATTATTACAAATAACATTATCGCATAATGTAATATATCTTTGTAATGTTTCTATCGCAATCATTGTATTACCCCTCAATAAAATTTTTATATATAAATAATAGCATAAAAACACGAAAATTGAAAGAATAATCAGAAAAATTACTGTTTTATTTGTAGCTATTTATCTCTTTTAGGCTTTAACTATATAGGATTTATCGTCAAAACACACTTTATTGAATTTCCTGCTCAACTTCCAACCCGCCTACAAACACTACCTTTATCTTCTCTTTGGATTCCACCACTACGCATTCGAGGATTTGTCGAATGATTTGATCATCGTAGGTAAGCGGATGATTTTTGAGTCCGTCAAGTATTGTGTATATTTCATCAAGGCGGGATTTTGCATTTTCTCTTTTCTGCTGTGCATCTGCATATTGAGCGAGTTGCTGTTGCAATCGGCTTTTTTCATTCATCAGTTCCGTTGCCTTGGCTTCATCAAAGTTTTCTACCGTATCAGAGGATATGGCGGTCAGCATTTTATGAAATTCTGCGTCTATTTCTGCTATGCGAATTTGTATATCAAGGCTTTTATCCTCGGTATCGTTTTGGTCTAGTCCCATTCCGATGTGAAGCCTCAGCGTTTTGAGTACATCGGCATTTTGCTTGGCTGTATCTATAATTGCTGTCATAATCGAATTTTTCAGTACGCTTTCTTCAACGCTCGGCGAATTGTGACAGTATTTTTTGCCGTAATCAAGACGGTTGATGCATCGCCACACAATTTTCTTTTTGCCTTTAGCCGTCCATGTACATCTGCGATACGGTGTTCCGCATTCTCCGCAGATAAGAAGTTCCGTTAAAGCGTACTTACCCGAATATTTGCCTTGCTCAGTTTTAGTACCAACCTGTTTGACTTTACGCTTGCCCGAACGCCGTGCCATTTCTTCCTGTACCCTACCAAATATAGCAGAGTCTATAATCGCAGGATGATTGTTTTCCACATAATATTTTGGCCGCTCACCATTATTGATTTTTACTTTTTTAGTAAGGCAGTCCGAGATATATGTTTTGTTAAGCACCGCATCGCCTTTGTATTTTTCATTGGTGAGGATGGATTGTATCGTTCCTCTGAGCCATGAGCCTTTGCCCGATGGTGTCGGCACAACGTCCTTATTTAAATCATCTGCGATTTTTGCAAGGCTGTCGCCTGAAAGAAATCGCTCATATATTCGTTTAACAGTTTCAGCCTGTTCGGGATCAATTTCAGGTTTACCGTCTGCGCCTTTTCTGTAGCCTAAAAATCTTTTGTACTGGAATGGCACGTTTCCCTCTTTGGCGCTTTGTGCCTTGCCCCATTTAACATTGGCGCTGATATTTTCGGACTCGCTCTGCGCGATACTACCGTAGATGGTGATGTAGAACTCCGCACCGGGATCGGTACTGTGGATGCCCTGTTCCTCGAAAAATACATCTACGCCTAATTCTTTCAGCAGTCTTGTGTTTTCAAGGCAGTCGACAGTGTTTCTGGCAAACCGTGATATGGATTTCGTAATAATCATATCGATTTTACCACGCTTGCAATCTTTTATCATACGCTTAAATTCATCACGCTTTTTGAGGCTCGTGCCTGAAATTCCTTTATCAGCAAATATTCCTGCTAAAGTCCATTTAGGCTCACTGTTAATTTTTTCGGTGTAGTATTTTGTCTGTACCTCATAACTGTTCAGCTGTTCTTCCTCTTTGGTGGATACACGGCAGTAAGCAGCCACCCGGAGCTGTCTGTATGCTGATTTGATTCCGTCCTGAATATTAACCTGTGCAGGAATCACATGTACTGATTTCTTAGGCATTACCGCTGTTTGCATTGCCACTCTGCTCCTTTCCGATCTGCTGTTCATTTATTAAAATTATGTTTGCCGCACCGTCGTCACTTAATTTTATTGCTTTTACAGTACGATTGAATAAATCCATAGAAAATGCTGAAAGCGGACTCGCATTTGCAAAGTCCGCTTTTAATCTTTTGGATATATATTTTTGTGAATCTATATCCTTATATTTTAAAGATACACGTTCAAGCATCTTTTTCCGCAGGGAGCTTTTATCAAAACAATGGCTGTCAAGCATTCGGCTGATTTCATTTTCCAATCTGTAAACATCTAAACTTGGTTCTTTATCAACATCGGTAACAGTTTCAATTATATCGGGTTTGTTGATAACTGTATTCAAACATTCGGTAATACCGTATATCAAATCATTGTCTGATATGCTGATAATATTTTTGCAGTTATTATTTTGACACAGCCACCAATCCTGACATTTTCGGTTGCTGTCATGCCGCCTGCACATCTTACTGCCGCATTTTGGACATAGTATCGGCACACCGAGATTAAATATGTCTTCTTTTCGGTTTGTACCTTTTTGCGTATTCTTTTCCGATTTTATCTGCATTAAGGTTTTATGTGTATCTTCGTCTATAATCGGCGGATAGCCATTCGTTCCGAGATAACGCTCATCCTCAATGATTCTTTTGATTCTTGATTTATTCCAACCACATACACCGGGCATATATTCAATCTGTTCATTGTTCAGCTGCTTTGCAATTTTCAACAGTGATAATCCGTTGAGGTATTCCGTAAAAATACGTTTGACGATTTTAATTTCTGTCTCTTGGATTGATATACTGCCGTTTTTGAATTGATAACCGTATGGAATATTACGAATTTTCACGCCTGCGGCACCGTCCTTTCATTGGAATTCCTTCTGTAAGTTCAATATCACCGATAAGTTTAAATGTGATATCTGCGTTGCTGTTCACAGTAATGCCGACTACAATTTTTTCGAACAGCTCTTCATCAAAATTGTTGCCTGGTTCACAAGATTCGAGGATTTCATTAAGACTTTTCAGTGTATCAAGCCACGCATCATTTTCATCTTCCGATAACTTTTGCCGTCTTTTTGTTCTGAGAGTACTGATTTTATTATTTATCTCAGACGACTGTGCGGCGAATTCCGCAGGATTTAACACACCGTTGGTATGAAGCCTTGCGATTATAAGATTCTGTGCGGCAAGGTCGGCAATTTCTTTATCAATTCTGCGTATTACATCTATATTGTCTGATGTTCTGTTTTGCATTGCTTCAGCTTGCCTGATTAAATCACCGAGTAAGGTTTTTCGATTATCCGCTAACTTTTGAACCAGCATTATAAATGTTCCATACACGGCAGTTTCTTTCAGCCTGAGTGATCTGCAGTCCGTCATGCCTGCAGCTTTATTGCTGCATAACCAATATGCTGTATTTTCAATAATTTGCCGTCTGAATGTCCGTCCGCAGTCGGGGCATCGCATAACACCCGATAAGGGATAGATGTGTTTATTTTTACTACGAGGATTTTTCCTTGCTTTTTGCAGTTCCTGTGACGCTTTATAAATTTCACGGCTGACAATCGGCGGATTGCTGTTTTCCACATAGTATTTCGGCAGTTCGCCTTTATTTCTTTTCTTTCTGAACGGTAAGGTTTCGGTTGTATAGCTCTTTTGGAGCAGAGCGTCACCCATATACCTTTCGTTATTCAGAATGTAGTCTACAGTTGCATAATACCATTTCGTTTGCCCGTATCTTCTGCTCACGCCTTCATCATTGAGGATATTCGCAATGCTTTGCTTTCCGACTCCGCTGAGATATAAATCAAATATGAGTCTGATGACGGCAGCCTGCGGTTCGTTAATCATCAATTGCCCGTCTTTTAAAATATATCCGTATGCAGGACTGCAGCAATTGAATTCACCCGATTCCATCCGCTTTTTATAACTCCAACGCATATTCCCCGATATGGACTCGCTCTCTTGCTGAGCTGCCATACCGGGGAATGTAACAATCATTTCCATATTCAGTTTATCAGTATCAATGCCTTGTTCCTCAAAATATACGCTAACGCCGAGTTCCTTCAGCAGTCTGATACATACCAATAACTCCTGCGTATTTCTTGCAAATCGAGACACGGATTTTACAATAATACGGTCGATTTTGCCTTTTTTGCAATCACAAATTAACCGATTCAGTTCATCGCGCTTTTCCATTGAAGTGCCTGTCAGACCTTCATCTACATATATATCTACTAATTTGTATTCGGGATGCTTTCGTTCATAATCCTTGTAGTATCTGATTTGTGCGGCGAAGGAGTGCAACTGATCCGCAGAATCGCTTGACACACGGCAATAGGCTGCCAGACGAATGATTATATTTTCTTCTTTGCTCTTAGCCGTTATTTCTGTTACATTCATAAGCATTTTCCTTTCCGCAGATTCTATCTGCTGTTGTCACCATATCTTAGGTGCAACACAAACATACCACAAGAGTTCACATACATCCAGCGAAATCGAGCAGATTTATCAGTTTAGACACAATAAATTTCTGTGCCATAGTATTCCTCACTTATGCGAATAATTCTTTCATATTCACTCTCGGCAATAAGTTTCATATTAAGCAGCATCCGCAGCATATTTACACTGTAATAAAATGCAGAATTGTTGATATCCGTCATATTTTTCATTTCTTTAAACCCTCCAGATAATCAAGGCCGAAGCTGATTAAAATCGCTTTATCAATTCGTTTCATTGTTTTGCTATCCATTGTACCGACAAATCTGCCGAGACGGGATTTGTCGATTGTTCTTATCTGTTCAAGTAGAACCATGGATTCTTTTTTCATGCAGTCTGATTTAAATATGACATGCGTCGGTAAATTCGGTTTATCAAGCTCACCGGTAATTGCAGCAACTATTGTCGTACGGCTGTGCAAATTCCCTTTATTATTTTGCAGGATAACAACAGGGCGGATACCGCCTTGCTCCGAACCTACAATCGGGCATAAATTGGCGTAATAGATTTCGCCTCGTTTTATTTGTTCCATTTTCTTTGCCTCCATAAGTAAAAGGCGGTCGCAATCTGTAAAAAGATCAACGACTGCCTGTAATTTTTGTATCAATCGTTTTTAGCCGATATTTGAACCATGCCAACCCCTCGACTAACGGGAACGCACTTTCCGGTCATGCATTTGACCTCATTGGAATCTCACCAACCCCGGGATCTCCGCAGGGCGCCCTCCTTTGCTGCGACGGCTCACAAATAACCACAAAAATTGCTTCAACGCTCGGCTTTAGGACTGGACGCAAGTATCTTTAATGCTTCTGCCTGTCATCGCCTTCGATACGGATGCGCCGCACCGTCTGAGTCCTGAAGGCATAAAATGCGTTCGCTCATGTAGCTTGCCGGTTTCAGCCGACAGCAGAAGGAATGTAAAAAATGCGCTGTACTGTTCAGTTTTCAAGGAACATAGGAGGCAATAGAAAAAGCCTCCTCACTTTCCATGCCGAAAAGTGAAGAGGCTGAGCGGATTTATTTTTAACTTTCCAAAAGTTTTTTTAGTTTTATAAGGATACGGCGTTTTCGGTCGTTTATCGTTTTTTGCGGAATGCCTGTTTCAGCTGACCATTCACGCTCCGATAAATTCCTGAAAAACAGAGCATTTATCAGTTTTTGTTCATCGTCCGACAGCAGAACAAGAGAATCATGCAGCTTGTTCAACATTATTTTATGTATCACTGCCTCATCGATTTCCTGTGATGTATCTATCAGAATATCTTCACCGTTAAAATCAGCGGTTGTGAGCATATCATAAGAAAAATCGCCGTTTTCTACCGAACGCTCATCTATATATTTCTGACGGCGTTGAGATTTATAGAAATTTCTATAAGTTTCTTCTGTTACTTCCATAAGCATACCGTGCAAAGGAATAAAGAACTTATCAGCATAAGAAACATCATTTTCTTGAAACGAGCAAAATTCCTCATAACTCAATTCCGTATAACTGCCGTTATCTAAAATAAATACTTTTTTCGGTGCATATTTCACCGTAGTTACCTCCAATCAATCTAAATTTTTTAACTTAAATTGATTTGGAGGACTGCGACAACCTAATATATAATAGTTAATCAAACTAAAAGCGTAATAAAAAAACAAATTTTTCGAAATAAAAAATCTGAGCAATATGTTTGAATTAATTTATTATTAGTTTTTTATAATTAGAATTTTGGTATTTCAAATTCAAAAGTTGTATCTCTAACATATAAAATACGCCTAATTAATAAATTTCACATTATTGGTTATATACAAAAAAACAGCGTCTTATTTGACGCTGTTTTTTCAGAATTATAAAATTTAAAATAATCATTGCTTTAGCAAAAAGATATAGATTACCTAATTATTAACATATATAATTTCTTGTTTTGATTTATCTTTTTCATTAGCCTCTAAAATAAATTTTTCATCTATTTCTCCTATAGCATAAAATAAATCCTCAGAACTCATTAAAATCACCTCGTATAATAATTTTGCCTATCTAAGCACATATGCTACACAGTAAGAGTGCCTTGAATTGTTTTTTACCTACCGCATAGACGGTTCATGTGATACTCCGACTACAAACCTTTGCAGTATTGATAATCAGTTAGCTACTGCCAAATGTTTTATTTAGAACAAGGTTACAAGAGCAAAGCATCCTGCGGATAACAGCATCAAAATAAATCTATCGGAGGTACATAAATGATTTGCGTTGAAATTGATATTACAAAGGACAAGCACAACCGCTTTATTGTAAGCTTATATGGAAAAATCTTACTGGCGGTTAAAAAGCAATGATAGAATTTGAGGAAACCAGGCATTATATTTATAATCTTCTTGGATTTTTGCATGATAACATTATTCCAACCTTATTTAACCAAATTCTAATTCTTTTTTCACTTAAAATTCGACATCTCTGACTCTTGTTTACTTATGGATTTCTTTACCGTCAGTACTTTTCTGCATCACTTCTTTAATATTTTACTTGATTTTTTAAATTTAGTTTCTCAATATAACTAATTTTTTTATTAAAATCACTGATTTAATTTAATGATATTTGTTGTTGCGTCATCAAGGCTGTATTTAAAATATAAATTTACTTGTTCGGATTCATTCGTTCCGCCTGTCTGATAGTAAATATCATTATTAATATCATCATAATAATAAGTTGAAATATCAAAATCAAAAAGAATATTATCTTTTTTCAATTCAATATTTTCACTATGCAATTTATAATTTTCATCTAAATAAAACAAAACATTATTTCTGCCTTTTTGAAATTCAAATACTTTTTTATTAATCAGCAAACTATCCGTATTTGATATTTTATCTATCATGTGCAGTGTACAATTATCAGAAAGACTTTTATAATAAATATTACTTTTATCTATATATAGTTCACTTGCCAAGCAGTCGGAAACCTTCGATATTTTTTTAGATTTAAAATTATAAGATAATATATTTTTTTTGCTGTTTAAAAAATAAAGATCTTTGCCGTCGCACGCCATGCTTTCTTCAACATAAAAATCACATAATTTCTGCGGACGTTTTGATTTAAAAGAGCAAGAGTATAAAAAGTGATTGCTGACGAAATAAAGAGTATCATTATAAACAAACCAAGTATTTATGTTTGACCAGTCGGAAGAATCATAAAACTCGGCATATTCATCAAAATATCCGCTGTATGTATCCCTGTTTGGTTTAATCCATTCGGGCAGCGAAAAATTACTCTTTGAAGTATTTAATTTCAACACGGTTGTTTTATTAAAATTATTTAAATCAATCCTATCAAGAGAAACAGATAAATCATTATTATCAGAATTATAGCTTTTGAGCAAATATGCTGTACAGCCGTATGAATGTACAGAAGTTATAAAATTATCTTCGGAGTCATTGTATCTTTCAAGCGGATTCATCTCTACAGGCAACGCCTTACAGTTACTTTTATCAATAAAAAACGGTACACTATCGGAAACAAAAACATATTTGTCCGCATTGCAAAAGCAATACGACTCATTTGAATTATACAAAAAAACATCTTTCTCATTGCTGTATTTAGATTTGCAACTGCATAATAACAACATTATTAAAAATAACAAAAATAATCTTTTCATTTATAAAGCCCACTCTTCTTGTATTTTGACGAACATGAATTAATAATAAGCGGTATCATTAAGATACTTATTAAAAAAGCAAAAATCAATACAAAGCATTTACAAATTACCGATATTTCCTTAAATAAGTAACAGATGTTGTCATCCAAAACAATTGATTTTGTTCCGCAAAAATATGCTCCCGGCGTTAATAAGCAAATTGGCAAAGGAATCTTATGTAAAATATATGACGGAAGTTTTATAATTACAGGAACAAAATTTATTGCTATACCGAAAAATGCTGTTCCTAAATGTGATTTAATCAGATTAGAAACAAAAAGAATTGTAACGGCAAGATAAATTGCTCCCAATACTTTTATTAAACATTCTTTCAAAAATACTTCTATTATTGTCGCATTGGCTTTATATGATTCAAAATAAGGTATGCTTTGAACCGGATAACTTAATACACTAAAATCCGCTTTAAAAACGAATTCAATAAAACTGAACAAAACACAAACAAACACGCAAACAGATAATGAAAGTATTATTTTTATTTTTGATAAAGCATTTCCGCCTAACTTTGATGTAAAATTAATATAAAATTGCTTTGAATAATATTCGTAACTGAAAATTGATGAGCAAAAAACGATAATGAAAAAAACAAGTATATAATCAATATTCTCTCCCGCAACTAAATCATAAATATTATTTACCGATAAAAAATACCTGCTTTCACTGTCTTCGCTTACATATTTGTATTGCTTATATATTTCATTAAAAGCGTCTTGATATGTCAGTTGCTTTTGCAGTGATTCATTTTTGCTTAAAAAATCATTTTCTGTTATCTTATTGTTTTCCAAATCGTTGATTAAATCAGACAAATTGTTCTGTATATTATCAAATTTCGCTTTTTCTTTTTCTATAAAATCAACTTTACTGTCTGTTAATTCTCCATCTAATTTTTCTAAATACCACTCATATTTTGACTGTTTTATATCGTCATTAAACACAGGTTTATCAGAATTATACCAAGACAATCCCAATTTCAAGCATATAATCAAAATAATTATTACAAGAAACTTTTGTTTAAAAAGTATTTTTTTAAATTCTTCATAAAACATAGTTTGCTCCCAAAAATAAAATTTTTCACATAAACAAATTGTATTAAAAAGCTAAGCAAAATAAGCTGAATCAACATTGTAAAAAAAACCACCTCATACTTACAAAAAGGCATATTAAAGATATTGGCAAAGTTTACGGATAAGAAAAGACTCTTACAATCAATTAAACTGATGAAATTAAAATAATCTGATTTTTCGGTGCCGGATAAATACATCATACCGAATAAAATCATACAAGAAAAAACAAACGGAGTTATATTCTGTCTTGATAAAGCACTTAAAACAAGTACAATAAAGCTTAAAATAACCATGCCGATTAATTTTATGAAAAAAGAGAAAAGTATAAACTGCCAAACGCTCATTGTGAGCGGCGTTAGAGAAAATTCCTTTATCTGATAAATCGGAGCAGAAAGACCAAAAATATTTCCGATGTGTAAAAATGTAAGAAAATCGCTCAAATAAAAACAAGAACAAACTGCAAAAACAAATATTATAACCGCACATTGCTTTGACATCGCCGTAATCCTGCCACCGAGCTTTGCAGACTTCACTATTGCATAAGTATTTAATTGATGTTCATTTGAAAATACTATCGAAACCGTAAAAATTATTAAAAGCATAACAAGAATACTTGAAAAATTATAATTAAGATAATTATCCACGCCTGAAAGTTCGTAATAACTGTTTATAGTCCTGTTTCCATAAGTATTACAGATTTTTTCACTTAATCCCGCAAGATAATCATTATTAACGGATTTATAAAATTCAATGTTAATTTTGCCGACTTCTTTTATTTTATCAATCTTATGATTATATGTAAAGATACGCTCCATTTCTTCTTTATGTGTGCCAAATGCACCCATATCTCCGAATGCATACCCTGTAAAAAATTTTTCATCCGGTTTTTCTGTTTCATAATTACCGCTTTCAATTACTTCAGAAAGTTTTTTATAATTATCAACAATGTATTTTATTTTTTCCTGCGTCATTTCCCCCTCGACTTTTTGATATATTTTATAATATCCGTCATCTCTGATTACACTGAAATCGTAAGTATATAAAATATTACCGATGTTTATCAGCAAAAATAAAAGAGAAATAAAAATCACCGATTTTCTTTTGAAAATTTTTCTTAATTCTTCAAATATAAGGCTCATAATTTATTATTCCCTTCAAAGCAGTACAAATAAACATCTTCTAACGACGGAATTATATTAACAGCATCGTTACAGGGTCTTGCAGTACTAACAATACGCAAAGAATAATAACGCTCGCTTCTTACTACATTTGTTATACTGTAATTCTGCATATATTTTTGAACGTCTTTTTCATCTTCAACTTCAACCTTCCAAACAGAGCCTTCAATTTGTTTTGTCAAATCAGCAGGGCGAGTTTGTATAATTTTTTCCCCGCTTCCTATAAGAATAACTTCATTCGATATGTATTCTATATCAGGCACAATATGAGTAGACAAAATAACAGTTCTGTTTTCGGATAAACGAGAAATTAAATTTCGAAAATGTATTCTTTCTTTAGGATCCAGTCCTGCAGTCGGTTCATCTAAAATAAGAACATCAGGATTATTGATAATAGCCTGAGCTATGCCAAGTCGTTGTCGCATACCCCCTGAAAATCCACCAATCTTTTTATCAGCTGCATTTTTCAAATTAACTATCGTTAATATTTCATCAACTTTATTTTTAATTAAGGCTTTATCAATCCCTTTTATAACAGATATATATTTTAAATACTCCCTCGCTGTATAATTTTTATAAAAACCCGGATACTGTGGCATATAACCTATTTTATTTAAGAAATCCTTACCCATATCTTTTACATTTTCACCGTTATATATAATACTTCCTTTATCTGCCGAAATTAATCCTACAATTATATTTATAAGAGTTGTTTTACCTGCTCCGTTAGGCCCTAAAAATCCATAAACACCGTTATTAAGCTCGGCATTAAAATTATTCAAAGCTTTTTTCTTGCCGTAGGATTTTGAAATGTTTTTTAATACAAGGCTCATAATTAACTCCTTTCAAACATTTTATAAAACACTAATTTTCTTGTACCGTTTTCAAAACAATTAAATAATATAAGCCCCGTATTTTCGCATGCATAAACAGAATTAATAAGCATACTGCCGAATTCACAGTTATATTCTTTGTCAAAGGTTGATAACCGCTTGCCTTTTGTATCATATATAGAAAATCTTATTATTTCTTTACCTGATTTTTGCTTTCCCTCAAGATATGTAATAATATAGTTACCGCCGTTCGATAACAACGCATTTTGGCTTTCATTTTTATCGACAGTATTTATTTGTTGTATATTATCATCAATTAAATACATTTGACCCGATGAACTTTTTCCGTATTCTGTATGATCTTCAAATATTAAAACATTTCGGTTTGAAACACTGAAGTTTTCATTTATTTTTGAAACAGCTTTTAATTCATAATTCGTTTTATCGGCATTTATATACCCAAAGCAGGTGCTGTTTTCATTTACGGGATCACTTGAAGCTATATGACCTGAAAAAGCTATTTTTTTATTGTCAATAAAATATAGCTTATTGATTTGACTTAATTCACCATCTCTTTCACTAAGTTTTAAAAGTGTTTTTTTGTTTTTAAAATTAATATCCGAGAATTCAATGCTTTTAGAATCTTCTTTTAGAAAAACTAAACTTTTTAAATCCGGAGAAACGCATTTAAACTCTGAAATATTATTCTTTATAAAATTAATATTTAAAAGTTCATTTAAATTCAAATCATACACTTTAATTAAATTTTTACCTTTTGATGATTTATTACTTTTACCATTATCGCCGATTATTTGGACCGTATTATTATCGAAAAAAACATTTACAAATAATCTTTCATCATTTATATAATAATCATAGTCATCAAAATTATCAGAAATTAAAATTTCTTTATTACATTTTTTTTCGTTATAATCATAAACAGTTAAATATGAGTTATTTTCTTTATTTTTTGTGTAAAAAACAAATGCATATCTTTTATTTACCTGTATTATATCTAAAATAAAACTATTTTTAATTTTAATGTTGCTTGCATCTATCGTGTCATCATCTATATTTTTGCCATAACTAATGCTTTTTTCACTAATTTGAGTATTAGTTTGTGTTTTGTGTTTATTTTCATCAATTTTACCATTGCAAGAAGTTAATAATATAGTTATCGCAAATAGTACTAAACAAAGTTTTTTCATATATTACTGCTCCTTATTTACTTGATAAATAATATTTAGCAGATTGCACGGGAAATGCCGAATAATCATCTGCATTTTTTAATACCGGTAATGCCACCGCATAAAATATGTCTCCGTTTTTAATATTTTCAATTTTAATATTTTTACATTTTGACTTGTCTTTAATTGAAATATATTCTATAAAATCATTTTTACCATTTATCTTCACGGGAGTATTGTTTATGAAAAAGTATAAATTATATGTTATTCCCTTTTTTCCAAAAGCATTTATCTCAAAAGTTAAAGAATTATTGTTAAAATAAGCCTTTTGGCAATTCTTTGATTCATCTAATCGCTTAAAAAACAAATAATTGTTCTGGTCAATATTTAATTCTTTATTTTTGATTTGTTCTTTTATTTCTTTAGGTAGTTCTTTTTCTTCTAAATCTTTTAAAACAGTAAATTCTTCTGCATTTGCATCTGTATTAAATTTTACATATATGTTTCCGCCAGCTTCAAGTTTAACATTATTGCCGAAAACAGGAACATCCTCATTTGGATGGTATGAAGGATTCAAAACTACAGAATCACTTAATACTAAAGTCTCACCGCTTCTGCCGACAGAAGGTTTAATATAAATTTTTATTTTCTTATTTTCTTGTTTTTTTAAATTAAAATAATGCATATATCTCACATCTTTAGATTCAGATGTAGTATACTTTTGAATTATTCCGTTGATATAAAAAATCAATCCTGTTTCACAGGGAATATCTGAATTATTGATTTCATAATTTAATTCTAATTCTTTACCATAATAAATTAATTCTTTTTCATTTGCACCAAAAGAGAATTGAGCGTTAATCTCTTCATCATTCTTATCGTTTTTATCAGTTTCAAAAGGATTATAATAGGCAGTAGTAGTTTCACCTACTTCGGCATTTTCTTTATCCTTACTTTTGCAAGACGCTAAAGATATAAGCATAATAATGATTATTCCTAATGATATAAATTTTCTAAAATTCATTTTCTCACCTTCCAATGATAATATATTAAACATGTACATAAATAAAGTGGATTTTTAATTTGATTCATTACAAAAACTATATCTACATAAATGTAAAAATAGAATAATAAAACTTACAATATTATAAGTTTTATTATTATATTAGGTCAGTATCAGGATTTTATTAAACTTAATTAAACATTAGATTTTGTTGTATACTTTATAGCTGTTTTTCCATTATTTCTTACAGAATGAGCTCCGTAAATGGTGATCTTTCCTGTATAACCTTCTTTTGCTCTAATATATCTTGCTGATTTAGCATTGTTAGCAGTAGCTGAGTCATTAGCTATAAATGTACTACCACTTGGATATTTTTGAACTTCTGATGATGCTCTAACCCAAGTAGCTTTATAACCAACAGTTGTTTTTACATCCGAACCTCTGCCAACAAGCTTATTGTTTTTGTATAAATTTGTAGCAACATTTGATGCAGTTATATCCGATGAAACCGGATTAGATGAAGAAGCAGAAGCACTAAATCCGACTGCACTCATTGCAATTATTACCATACAAAGCGAAATAAATTTTATCATCTTTTTCATTTTAAAAACCTCCAATTATAAAATGCGGTTGATACTGACCTAATATATTCTCAATGAAAAATTCATTAAGATTCGTTATAAATAACTTTAAATTTTAGTTAAAATATTAAATTATATAATCAATAATATTTGTACTTCAATAAACACTGCATATCTTAAAAATCATTATTTGCTTAGCTTTGATTATAATTATTAATATTAAAACATCAATATAATTTACTGAACTGCAGAAAAATTGTGCTAAAATGCAAATTTCCTGCAGTTATTGTTTCGATCGCTGAATTTTTCCAATAATCAGCAACACAGTTGCAAGCGTTAATCCAACCGATGTAGAGAATGTTATGTTATACAATTTAAAAATAGCACTTAATATAACTATGACTATAAGAATAATGGTCAGTATATTTACTATTTTTTTATAATATAACTTATCATCTTCATTAATTTCTTTAGATGTATATGTGACGGGTTTTAATAAAAAAAGTACTGTTGCTGATACGATTACTAATATTATTACTATTGCAATCGCATTATAGTTAATCAATAGCCTGATTAATATTACACTAAATAATAGTGAAAACGAAGTAAATACCGTACATTTCATTTCTGTATCGGCATGAACACCACCGGCAAAACTTCTTATTAAACCGAAAGCTACAAAAAATATAATTGATTCTAACGGCACCTTAAATAAAAAACCAAAAATCAAAGAAAATAAAAAGAACATAATATATGAAAGAAACATAAATAATCCATATTCATATAGTTCTCTATCATCGGCTGTAATAACATCTTTTCTCAACAAGTACTTTGTAAGAATAGTTGATAATTTTGAAATCATACTCTATTTTTTTTGAACTTATCGAGTTTTGCAGGAGCTTTTGGTTGATACACAAATACACAAGATGTACTATTTGCATCTGCAGTAAGAGATTTTTCAACAACTTTCTTTAAAAATTTGGTCGCAAAATTTGTTTTTTTCATCACTTTTCGCCTCCTTTCGTCATAAGATTAACATCAAATTTTGGAAAAAACAAGTGATTTTTCAGAATTGCAGATTATTTCTGTAGAACTACAGAAAATTAATATAATACAAGAAAAACAAAAAAACATGTGTAAAATAATTGTATAACAAATTATATCTGTATACCTTTGTGTTAATTTTACATTACTTGTGTTAGCATACATATGGTGGTGGTGTGTTTTGAAGATGGATACACAATTAATAGGCTTTCGTATTATGTTAAAAAGAAAAGAAAAGTCATTAAGCCAAGAAGAACTTTCAGAAAAAATCGGTTATTCTAAAAATCATTTATCTAATATTGAACGTGGCAAATACACTCCTACCACAGCATTTATATTCAAAATTTGTCAGGTGCTTGGTGAAACTCCGGATTACTATTTAATTGGCAGTTCGACAAAGACAACCGATAAAATTACATCACTTATTAAAACATTGCCTGAAAACAAGCAGAATATTTTATTTAAAATAATTGAATGTTATATTAATGAAATATCAAATAACGATTTAAATTAAATTTGAGAAAGAAGTCTATTATAGTAAGAATACTATAATAGACTTCTTTAATTAAACTGTTGATTATTGTCAAATTACAGAAAAATCCGAATAAACTACCAATTTGCAGTTGTAAAGCTTTTTTTATTATGTTAAAATAATAATTGGTGATTTATATGAATATTTTAATTTGTGATGATGAAATACAGTATGTTAATGAATTAAAAATACATATAGAAGAATATATGAAATGTCATTTAATAAAATTTGTAATTGATACCGAATGTAATCCAAAGAATATTATCAGCAATAAAACCGTCTATCAATTAGCTTTTCTTGATATAGAAATGGACGAATTTGATGGGATATCTTTAGCAAAAATATTAAAAGAACGCAACAGCAAAATAGTAATTTTTTTCATTACATCATATAAAGATTATCTGGATGAAGCCATGGACATTAGAGCATTTAGATTTTTTGAGAAGCCTTTTGAACCAAAAAGATTACATTCCGGGCTTGATAAAGCAATGGAATATATTAATGAAAGCTATGTTGATTTTTATGTTCATACCAATAATAAACATAAAAAGGTTTTAACCGATGATGTAATCTATGTGGAACGCAATAATAGGAGAGTTACTCTCGTAACCAAGCACGGTAATTATACAACAAAGGAAACCTTTGACAAATGGTGTGAAACTTTTCAAAACTCATTTTTTTATAGAGTTCATAAATCTTTTATAGTAAACTTGCACTATATAACTAAATATAGCTACACAGAATTATTTGTACAAGATAATATAAGAATACCTATTGCTTCAAGAAGACAAGCTGATTTTCACAAGTTTTGGTTTGCTTATTTAAGGAGACGATAAATATGATAACAAATATTAATTTTATTGTTACTCTGTTTATAGAAATGTTAATTACATATATGTTTTTTAACAGTGTTTCCGAGAAAAAATTATCGATAATAACTACACTTGTAATAGGAATCATTGCTTTTGAAACCAACGCCGTAATAAATATATTTGTTATTAGTAATACTTATATAAATATCGTATATACAATTATTGCTAACCTGATATTGTCACTTATTTGTTTTAAAATTGAACGAAGCCGTGCTATTTTTTATTCAATCTTATTATTCGTGCTATCATCCTTAATTGAAATGGGTTGCGTTATAACTATATCATCGCTGTTAAAGCTGCATATTATAAACTATCAATCTAATCCTGTATTATTAGCTGTAGAAATTTCTATAAGCAAGTTATTCTATCTTATTGTAGTTATGATATTGATTCGTTTGATAAGAAGCCGCAGCAGTGTAAATATTAAAATACCGTTAAGTTATTATATTTATCCCATAACAACCACTATCTCCGTAATACTTATTTTATATATTTCCCTAACAGCAAATTTAAACTACAATCATCAAATTTTACTTGGAATTATTGTTATATTGTTAATAGCAACCACAATTGTTATGTTTTTTGCCTTTCAATTATATTCACAAAAAGAAAATCAGCTTATAATTTTAGAACAAGAGCAAAATAAAACAAAAACAGATATAACCTATTATGAAATTTTAGAAGAACAAAATAATAATCTTAAAACTTATGCCCATGATGCAAAGAATCATTTATTAGCAATTAAAAATTTAAATGAGAATCCTAAAATAAATGAATATATTTCAGCAATGTTTGAACGATTAACTGAATACGGTAATGTTTGTCACAGCGGAAACAAAATTCTTGATGTTATAATCAACAAATATGTCACTGAATGTAATCTCAACAATATTGAATTTTATTTTGATATAAAAAATAATAATTTGGTAAATATTGAATATTATGATGCTGTAACAATTTTAGGAAATTTAATGGACAACGCTATTGAGGCCACAGAAAAATCCACAAATAAGCAAATCAAATTTGAAACAGATTACAGAAATAATTTTTCCGTTATAACGATTACAAACAGTTGCGATTACTCTCCGAAATTTAATACCGAAGGAACAATCGACACAACTAAATCCAATAAACGACTTCACGGATTCGGTTTAAGAAGTGTTAAAAAAGCAATTAAAAAATATAACGGAGATATAGCATTTGATTACGATTTTGAAAATAAAAATGTTATAGTTACTATAATGTTAGATAATTAACGGAATCTATCTATTTCTTTCTGCTGTAGTATATTTTCAAGTGGGAATTTCACTTTCTCCTTCCATTGTGACAGGTGGCACCTGCCTCGTCGTCACAAGCTACACATCTCTCGTTTCCGCCTTATGGCGAAAACTCGTTCCCTTCGCTGCTCCTCCTCTCCCCAAAAAGTCATTTCTGACTTTTCGGGGACCCCTTTTGGGCATAGTTATCCCTTGGCGGCAGGTTTATTTTTTGCCCTGTCACTGCCTTTGGATTTTGTAAAGCAAACTGCTTTTACCGCCTTTTTCACGGTATCGCTGTTCAGTTGTCAGTAATCCTGCCTTTCTTAAATCTTTTAAAGCTCTCCTGACGGTTGATTGGGAGAGGTTTAATTCTTTTGCGATTGTCGGAATTGCAGGCCAGCATTCACCGTTTTTGTTGGCTCTGTCATAAAGATAGATATAAACAGATACTGCTCGGTGCGGCAGATCCATACGGTATAAAAAATCAAGTCTGCCCATTTTGATTAACCTCCTGACTAAGATTCGGCGGTTTTCTTCGTCTATTCGGAGGCACGGCGTTTATTCCCGAACTATTTTTCTTTTTGCTCACAGGATAGCGTTCGTGTGTATAGTTTTCTTCCTGATTTTCTGTATTGTCAGATTCACCATCATCCGCATCTTGTTTTTGAAGCCAGTCGGGATGATATTTTTTCACAATACCATCAATAATCTCCTTCTTATCGGCATATTTAACCTCTCTGTTTCCGTTATCCGCTACGGTATACGGCTCATCCTCATTAAAATTAATTCCCCATTTATAAAACAGTTTCAGTTTAACTCGCATAGGATGCACGCCTGTTTTCATGACCACAAACTGACCTTTGGGCATAGATTTTAATTCTTCTGCCGTAAGCAAAGGGCGTTCAATCATCTGCAAGGACTGTGACGGATCGTTTTTGCTCCTTGACACAGAGCCTGACATCACCGTTCTGCTGCCAAGTGCTTTGGACAGTGTTTCGGCAGAGGAACTGTTTGGAGCGAATCCGCCGAACAAGGTTAACTGCGTATTGTCAACAATAATTTCCGCACCTTCTTTTCCGTAGTTCTTATCAAGCTGTGAAAAGGACTGGATAATCGGGACAATCTGTAATCTTCTTGAACGGGACGCACTGAACATCATTTCGGCAGATTCTATTTTCGGCAAGGTGCCGAACTCATCGGCAAAGAATACACAACGATTTTTCAATTTTCCACCTTGTTCATCTGCTACTGAAAGGATTTCTCGGTAAAGTTGCTGTATGATCAGCGAAATCATGAAATATGTCACAGGATTTTCTTCGGGCATAATTACAAATATCGCAGATTTTTTATTGCAGAATTTTTCAGCGTCTATCTCAGTATCAAAGCACAAAAGCTGTTCAAGTTCCGAATCAAGGAAAGCGTTAAGTCGTGACAATGCTGTTGACATTACAGATGCCATTGACTGTTCGGCAGTATTCAAAGCCGCACCTGCAAACCATTTAGCCTTATGATCGTTCGGCAGCATTTCCATTAACTGCTGAAACTGATTCTTACCCTTATGATTTGACGGAGCGAGAAGTTCCTGTATGATTTTAAATACCGATACAATATGCCTTTTTTCAGGTTCGCAGAATTCTGCAACAAGCAGAATTGTAGCAGTTAATAATCCCTCTGCTGCATCATAAAAATATGCGTTCTGACCGAATGAAGCGGCATCCATACCAGAAAGAATAATAGTTTTAGAAATGATTTTCGCATATTTTTCAGCTTTTGCTTTGTAAACCAACTCTCCGTTTGCTTGATATAAATCCATATACTTATTTACAAGGTGCAGAAGATTATTACCATTACTGCGTGTGGGATTTCGCAAATCAATAACCGCAACATTGTAGCCGTATTGTTTTGCAATATTGCCGTAATTTCGGCATACGTCTCCTTTTGTGTCAGTTGAGAGCCAGCTCATACCGCTTGCACAAGCGTATTCAATACACGGATACAGCCAAAAGGCGGTCTTACCTACACCTGCAGCACCGATCATTAAAACATGGACATCCCCTGTTTCAATCATAGCGGTTGTGTTATGATTTGATCCTGTACAGCCTACGACGATGCCCTGGGGCAAGGGTTCTTCAATCATTTTATTGCCATTTCTTTTGAATAAAGGTTTTTTAAAAATTCGTGTATATGTCGGAGTTTGGTTATTCATAGCCTGCTCACGCCATTTCTCAGGTGTAAACGGAATATGGCGATAAATTTTTCGTATTTCAGATTTTGTTGCCCACCGAGCAGTGCCGTGCTGACCGTCACCGACTGTCTTTGATTTAATATTATTCAAATTGTAAATGTGAGCAAGCAAGGTAATGCCGCCGAGCACACAAAACATCACGGCGGCGACTATCGCTAAAGTTGCAATACCGAACATTGATTTTCACTCTCCTTCATTTTATCATTAGGCAGTAATAAATCCTCGTTCCAGTCCTTATGGAGCGGCACGAGGATTTTTGATTCTATTCCTTTTTTGGAAAGTCTTTCGGATATTCGACCATTTGCAAGCTTTCCTGCTTCATCGTTATCAAGGCAAAGACAAACATGACTGATATTGGGATTATCTTTCAGCATTTGCCACATTACACGGTCTGATACACAGCACCCGGCGGCGTAGCTGTGCTGTTTCCATCTATCCTTGTTCATCGAAATAAAGGACAGCATATCTATCGGAGCTTCAAACAGATAGAGTCTATTGCTTGTGCCGTTCCAGTGAAAGCTGTATTCAGGGATACAACTGTCAACATTTCCTTTGAAGGTGCTTGTTTGTCCTGTACCTCGCTTGTGTGCGTGACGAGGAACCCCGTTTTTATCAAAACCTACAAATACAGCATTGTGGTAATCAGCCGATTCATAAATCATATTTTCATTTGCAAATGTTTTAATAATATCTTCATCAATACCTCTGACATAATGCAAATAGTTTTTGACTCTGTCCATATTGCAATACGGTTTCGGCAATTCAAACGGTTTCTTTTCTTTAACAACAGGCGGAGCAGTTATGAGCGTACCGCCACAGCTGCCGAGTAGAAATTCCATCGCCTGCGTGTAGGATTTGTTATAGAATCTGCGAACAAAATCAATTGCATCACCACCGACACGTTCATACTGATGAAACCACAGATTGCCTCTGATGGTGACCTTTTGCGAACCGTCTTTCCATTCATATTCAGAACCTGAGCGTTTGACGGTTTCGCCCTGTGATTTCAGCAGAGATACAATATCTGTTCGCCGAGCCTGTGCTTTTTGTTCCTCGGTAAAATGAATATAGGTTGACATTTTGATTCTCCTTATTGATTCTTAACTTAGAAATTGATATAATATTGTTACAATTTAGTCCTTAATGAGTGTAGTTGCAATAATTATGGGATTCTCTGTGACGATTTCTAAAAAATTCACGAATGGTTTCGAGGCAAAACTTGGATTTACGGGAAAGGATTTGATAGAATTAATTATAGTGATGAGTTGTTTGGCGGGTACCGGTGTATGTGGGAGTCGTAGCAGACACAATGAACATATGAGTAGCTTCACTATGAAATAAGGTAACAACACCGAGAGGTTCGAGTTCCTCTGACTCCCGCCATATTTACTAAAATCGCAGGCCGTGAGCCTGCTTTTTTTCTTCAATTTTTCTGCGGAGTTTTCGGTCAATTGAAACTTGCTTTCCTCTGCGTTCATCCTCTAAGCGATTTTGTATGATACGGCTGATCTGACCAAGCAAGCGGAGTGAACCCAGCGCCGCTGACCAATTGCGATTGGATTTTATACTGTGCAATAACTGGTTTGCGTATTGATTGCCGTGTTCAGCTGAAGCAGTAAGGTATACAATCGCTCTGTCATAGTCACGCGGGGCATCTTTGCCGTAAAGATAAAATTTACCAAGCATATACTCTGCATAGTGGTTTCCGTTCTCTGCGGCAATTTCAAAATTGTATATTGCTTTCGATATATTCTTTACATCATCTTCAATGAGTCTGACTTTTCCCGCAAGATAAGTGGCATAAGGATTCTTCTGTTCTGCCGCTTTTTCAAGATATTCTATTGCTTTATTCAAATCTTGCTGTATTACTTCGCCTTTGTATAACAGCTTGCCGAGAAGATACTGTGCAGGAGCAAAATCTTTATCTGCTGATTCGGTAATCAGTTCTATCGCTTCAGGAATATTTTGTAAAAGCAATTTGCCGTCAAGCAGACTTTTGCTGAGCGTGTATTTTGCATATTTGTTCCCCTGTGCGGATGAGCGTCTAAGCAAATCTTCCGCACGAATTAAATCCTGCTCCACATCTTCACCTTTAAGATAAGTTTTACCGAGCAAATATTTTGCAAACTCATTACTCTCGCTGACCGATTCTTCAAGCCACCGCAGAGCATAATCAACATTCTTCGGCACATCTTTGCCTTGCAAAAACATCTTGCCAAGGCGGTATTTGGCGACACCGCATCCGAGTTTTGCCGATTCAATCAGAAACTCAACCGCCGTATTCGGATTATAGTTTTCATTATCACGGTCAAGCAAATCTTTCGCATTTTTGTAATACTGCCACATTAATGATGTTGTTTCTTCATCGGTGAGCGGAGTTTCTGTTTCTTCATCACTCGGTTCGAGATCAGATTCAGAAGCTTCACTTGCATACTCATCTTCATCTATAACTGTGCGATCGGTAACAATATTCATTGCTTCCTGTATAACAGCATTTTTAATAGACTTGAATTCCCTGTTTTGCGACAGCGGGACACGCTTAGGCAAATCATCTGTATAGGTGCGGATGACATTTTCACGCTGTTCATACCATAAATCATATAACGCAGATATACATTCATCATCGGCAATTTCATCCACTATAGAATCAATAATTATTTTGACGTCCGCTTTCAGATAACCGTATACTTTCTTGCCGCTTGTCTTGGATAATCTGTCAGCAAGATTTAAAAGCATTTCTTCAAGCTTTGGATTGTCATAAACATCGTTGTTGATTTCTGAAACGATTTCCACAATTAACTCTTTGCTGTTTGCTTTCAACTCGTCACGGTGTTCGGTCTGCTTTTCATAAATACAGAATAAATCCTGAGCAAAAACATCTTTCGCAAATGATGATCGCAGATTCATTACACCTTGCTTTGATAAATACGCCTGCTTTTCTTCTGTGGAATAGACCATCAAATGCACATGTGGATGATGGCTTTCGTTATGAAAAGCGGCATACCATTTCAGATTCTGCATTGGGATATGAAAGTTTTCAGATATTAAATTCGTCTGTGAGCGAAGCATATCTCTCCACCGTTCACCTGTATTAAACCCTAAACGCTCAGCATCTTCACGGCGAAGAGATATGATAACAGTCCATACATTACCGCCGTACTGATTTAAGTCTTTTGACACTTCGTTCAATTTTACCTGTATGCCGTTATCGGTAAACAAGCCGTGTGTGCCGAATCTCTGTACTCTTGGACGGGTAGCAATATAGTCTGCGTAGGTTTTTGTCTGCATAACTTCGTAGGCATTGTCTTCCATTGCACGAGTAATAAATTCTGAAGCATTGCCTATGGTCTGATTTTTAAGATAATCTTCATACTCAAACATATCTTTTGAATCGGGAAAATCACGGAGTATTTTAGTAATAAGCTGTTGCTGTTTTATTGAAACAGGAGCCAGCTTAAACGATTCATCTATTTTATCCACGCCCTCACGGGTGGCAATATATTTTGCATAACCGCCAACAGACTGCCGTGCATTTGGTTTTAAATACTTGAATTTTGTAATCAGTTTTGCCATAGATTATTCTTTCTGCCAATCATAAGCATCTTCAAAAGAAAATGAACCATTGAGTCGCTTGACCTCTTTCACACATTCACCTCTGAGCCGTTCCAGCGATAACGGATCAATATCATTCGTTGCCGCAACAAGATTTTGCATAATCGCAATCTCAACCGCAAGTTTGAATAATATTTTACTGTGTCGGTTATCACTCTCGGCAACAATACTTTTCATATTTGACAGAAAAGCGTTCGGCAGATATGAGGTGTCATCATCTGCTGTGACATGACCGACATAGTATTGAATAGCTCGTTCAATAAATTCCGATTGGCTTTTGCATTTATTTTTTCGGTAGTTGTTCTTTACAAGCTCCAATGAACTTGGATATGCCCATAAAAGAAACTTTTTCTTGTCTTTCGGTGCGGACATAACATCACCTCCGTTCAAAAATTACAACCGCTGTTAATACTGCCGTAAATACGGCGATTTTCCGTATTGCAATCTACCTGTTTTAAATTTAATGCATACAGCAATCCATCTTGAAAAAGCAAGTGGAAAAACTCCGAAAACTGCCTAACGGACGGCAATGCCGTCCGATGTGAACCGAGAGGCGGTGCTTCAGCAACCCGCCTCTCTTTCACCTGCTTGAATATCGACCCTGTAACATCTCAGAAACATTCTGCTGTTGCATCTGTTTTCATCTTGCCTAAAACCGCCCGAATTTTGCCGACTTACTCTCAATTGATTACTTTCCCGACCTTTCTGCCAAAATCGCCGCACGGGGCGACACGGTGGCTCACAGGCGGTTACATCTGCATAATGAAATCATCGGTTTCATCTTCGGATTCGAAATCTATCTCCTTACCTGCAAGAGCATTGTTAAATATCTCTCGATCGGTTTCAAGTATTAAATACGATTTGAGTTTTACCTTATGCACAGCATCTGCTACATCTTCAAGATGGTATGCTCTCCAAGCATTGTCGCTGCTGTCGCATACACTGACAGTTTCATCTTCCAAATCGAATTCAATCAATGCAGATATGCGGTTATCATTCGGCATTGTATTGCAAAGTACCGAAAAGACAGACACATTGATTTGCTGATTATCGGGGAAATATTCATGAGCCACTGTATCGACAGTTTTGCTCTTGTAACCGTATTCAAGCATTTCGCAATATCTGCAAGCAGCGTCGTAAAAAGAATTATTAAATTCATCCGTAAAGTGATAATCGTCAAAATCATCATGCAGATGATAAACCGCAAAGCAGTTTTCCGTTTGACGCAGCTCGGCATTTTCTCTTGCAATTAAAGACTCAATTTCTGCTTTTAACTTTTCGGGAACATATTTTTCATATAGCGTATCAAGTGCCGAAGATAATTCGGCATCTAAAGTTTTATCCTGTTCTGATAGAATTTTCTTCAGTAATGCAAGGCGGTGATTGTTGTATTCAAGTTTAATATCAGCCATTGATTTTTATCTCCTTTTTAGAAGTCTGCGCATAGCTTTCGGATTTCATTGATATGAAATCACGGACACCTGACGGCACGGTTTTGTTAAATAAAGTATCAAGCGATTTTGTAAGCTCATTATCAAGTCTTGTGCCTTTCTGCTCGAGATACAGTTTCATTGCATTCAGTTTTTCCTCGTCGTAGGAAATATTGATCGTTGCTTTCTTCAAATCTAACACCTCACATAGAATATTTTATTTTTTATCAGTATATTGTATATACGGCACTTTAAGCCAGTGCGTCCAGCCGCTTTGACCGATTGGTGTACGTATTACACCTGCTTTTGTATTGGCGGCATGGATAACTTCGCCGTTTCCGATATAAATACCGATATGACCTTCATGCCATACGGCAATACCGGGAATTTCGGGAATGGTATCAATCGTTCCTTTTTCTGTTGCGGCAGAGAACATTCCGTCAGCGGTTACATCCTGCATACCATTTGAGCCAACAGTGATTTTTCCGCTTTCGCTATCATACCAGCCATAGCCTTTGATTAAACCAACGCAGTCTGCCGTTCGCTTACCGAGCCAGTTATGACGGATAAAATCATCGTAATCGGTAACATGAGCGCCGAATGCGGATTCAAGTCGTTCCAGCTCGGTTTTGTCAAGCAGATTTCCGTGTGAACCCCAAACATATCCCCAACCATTTTCCTGTGCGTGCTTTGCCCATTTTACAAGATCAAGATTGTTTTTCGTTTTCAGATCGGTATAGTCGGAAGTATCAATATACAAAGAGCGAATATTGCCCATAACTTTTCCGAAGTCTTCGGCGGTGAGCTGTGTACCGAATGCAGAATTAACGGCAGCAATTAACTGCTCATCCGTCTGATTTTCCTGAAAGCAACTGACCAACTTATCTGCGAAATCGGAATCGTGAGAAAAATCGGAAAGCGCAAGTACATAAAGCACCTGTGCTTCTTTTACCCTACCGTCAAACCCTGCGGCTTTCATTTTTTCATTAATATTGTTCATTGTATCTTCAACGAATTGCAGTCTTGATTTTTCTTCAGCAGATAAATTCTGTACAACCATTGTTTGCAATCGGTCAGTATCAATTTCGATATTGCCGTTGAAAATACTTACCACAGCCACAATCGGCATAACTATGATAATGATAATCCCAAGCACGATTCCACTGACGGTTTTTAACGCTTTCTTATCCGTAAAAATATATACGGCAAGCTTCTTTAGTGCCGCTCCTACAGCCGCAGACATAATAAATCACCTCTTTTGAAAATTGATAAACGCGGGCAAAAATTTATTGTTATATATTTTTTCATGCGCGAATTGCCTGCGGTGGCTCACCGCATTAACGGCCACCTGCTTTACCGAACAATGCAGATTTGTAATCGGGGGCAATCACTTGGAGCAAGTAACGCTCATTTCCGCAGCGATACAGACAAGTACCTCTTTCGGGATATTTAATCAGTTCAAATTCTGACGGCTCAACTTGAAGAGCGTCCATATATTCCTTTGGATTGATTTGTCCTGCATTGAACAAAAACTGATGCGTCGGAATTGAAAACAGCGGCTTTGTAAATTCACGGATAGACGGTATTAAAAAATCCTCGATATTCTGACTTGCCAGAATAATCGAGGAATCCTTTTTACGCACACGCTTCATAGCATTGCGGATATATTCGATTGCCGTCATATTTGTGAGAAAGAGGTACAGCTCATCTATGCTTGCCGCTGTGTTTCCTTTTCCGAGAAGCTGATTGCTCATAAAGGACAGGATATTAAACAGCATAGCATCTTTTAATCGCTTATTGGTATCCAATAATCCTTTTACGCCGAATACAAGGAATGCATCATCCGTGATATTGGTGTGTCCGTTAAAATATTTGCTTTCCGCTCCCACGCACATGGAGTGAATGCCGAGACACACTTCTTGGAGCGTTTCTTCCGTGTAAAGATATTTTCGCTTGCTGTCATAGGTCATAAATTCTTCCTCGCACAGGTTATAGAAATCTTCCATAATAGGATAATCAGTCGGGTTCATTTTGTTGTAATCCGTGCTGTCGGTAATGCCGAATCGAGCGTACAGTTTGGAGAGCAAGATTTCAATTGTGTCAATCTGCGTATCGGAAAAATCCTTGTAGCTGCGAAAGAAATCTTTTAGGAATGCAATATGTTGTGATAATCGTGTTACTTTCTTAAATGCATCGGGAGTATTCATATCAATATCTTCAACACTATCACTCCAAGCCTTTGGTTCTAAAGGATTGATGGTGTATTCACCCGAAAGAAAGTCTATATAACAACCGCCGAGTGCTGAACAAATTTCCTCGTATTCCGACTCAGGATCAAGACAGATTATGCTTTTCCCCGATTCACGGATATTGGTGAGTATCAGCTTTAACAGATAACTTTTACCCTGACCGCTGTTTCCGAGAATCAAAATATTGCTTGTAGTCTTATCCTCGGCTCTGCGGTCAAAATCCACAAGCACATTGCTGCCGAATTTATCTCTGCCGATATACACACCCTGCGGATCGGTCTTGCCCGAAAAGTTAAAAGGATACAAGTTTGCTACTGAACTTGCAGGCAATACACGCTCATACTGTGCGCCGAACTGATTTGCGCCCACAGGCAGAACAGAAAGGAATCCCTCTTTTTGACGAAGCGTTAATCTGTCTACCGAAATCTTGGAACGGGTAAGCTCCATTGCAATTTCGCTCTGTAGTTCCTTTAGTGCGTCCATATTTTTTGCTTTTAATTCAATGAAAACAGAACAGTGCAACAGAGGTTCTTTGTTTTTACGCAGATTGGCGAGCAGTTCTACAACATCCTGTAAGTTGCCCTCGGCTTCAATGGTTTCGTTTACATCATTGCCGCCTGATTTCAGCTTGTTTCTGCGAGTTGCGTTCTGAATGATTTTGCGCTGTTCCATACTTTCGACAAGCCTGTGGTAAATACGAAGCGTAACACCGCTTCTGTCGCCGAGCTGAGAAAGAATTGCCTGTTCCTCAGTGGTAGGCGGATATTCTCTGATTACCCATACACATCTATAACTGTCGCCGACGATATAATGGTCGGAAAAGAATTTGACCGTACCGGGCAGTATCATATCAAAAAAATCTTTAGTACGGATTTCTTCGACCTGTTCGGGTGTCAATACCTTTGGTTTTCGTTTTAACATGACTGTATTTCCTCCTTTGCCGTAACTAAAATACGGCCGCTTTTTCGATTTCCGTAACAAGTGGAAAGGGTTAAAAAGCGACCGTCTGATGAATATATTTCATTGTATTTTTCATCCGTCGTATCCGTAATTTTCACATCGATAACATTGAATTTGTATATACCGTTTGCTGTTTCAAATTCAATAATCGGATGTGCTTTTCTGAAATCAGTATTCACATAATTTTTCAGCTCTGAAAACATTGTTCCGTTTCGCATATTGTGTCCATAGATAATTAAATTTGTATCTGTCAGATTACATCTTGAATCTAAAAATGGTACGCCGCTTTGACTGTAATTGCCGTAAAAATCTCTCCGAAGATATTTCTGTGGATTAGAAGGCGTATGCATTAAAGGATAATTGACTGCTGTACCGGGGATGTATATCCAGCCGATACAATCGCTGTTTTGATTGAATAATGCCTTAAGATTTCGTTTCTTTTCTGTCTGTGATTCGGCAGATGGCTGATCCTCAGATTCGCTGTCATAATTTTCATCCACGGTAACAAGGCTTACTATTTCATCAAAATTCTGTTTTTCACAGTTTCGGGCAGATAATTCGCTGTAAATATTAAACCCACATAAAACAATAACCGCCGACAGCAGAAAAATAAGAATTATTAGACTAATCTTCGATTTCTTCATCTGTATCCACCTCAAAGAACTGCTCGCCGTCTGTATCAGGCATTTGTTCACCGTTCATGCTCGCTTCAAAGTACAGAGCAAGAAATCGCTTGATTTCATTCTTTTTCATACGGTGCGTTTCAAATCCCTGTTCAGATATGACTTTCTCAATGCGGTTTGCCATGTCAAAGGTTTGTTTATCCTTTGCATTTTTCAGTCTTGCGATAAACAAAAACTGCCTTGCCGTAGCCATTTCCATTTGGATATGATCAAGAAAGTCTATATCCTTTTTAATAATCTTTCTTACTTTCGGGTTGTGTTCTTCCGATAATCTCTCCTGTAAATATGATTTATTATCATCAAAACACTCAGAAGAATCGGTACAGGTGATTTCAATATCGGGAACGGCGGACAGCACCATCATCAGATGTCGGATTTTGATTTCGATATTCACATGGGACAGTACCGAGATATTGGTCGGTGAAACAAGGTAAAATAAAAGCTCGCCCTTATTCGTGGCGAGTCCATACTTTGTAAATGTTTTAACGCCGATTAAATCCTGCACTGAGCGTCCTTTTTTCTTTTTCTGTTGTTTTTCTTTTGTTGCCAAGAAAAGTCACCTCCATTCGTAATATTGCTGTGTGGATATAAAGTACCGTACAGCATATTTAATAAAATCAAGCACCGTTGTGTCATCCATACAGATAGTTAAAAAGCCGTAACACAAGGTCACGGCAGCAGGGATTACAATTCTTGTCTGTACTAAAATCACTATGGATAACAATGCGGCAATTCCTAAAATACAAAAATCTTTTAAACTCCAAAGCCACAGATTTGCAGTAGCTTTTAAGTTTTGGGGATATAAATATTGTGTCATTCTGATATACCTCCGTTACTTACCTGTTGCTCTTGCAACCGAACGAGTTAAATTAACCGCTGTTGTCGTTGCATGAACAACGCTCATCATATTAACCTTTACACTTGAATCAAGACCAAACTGTTGTGCAATTCTCGGTACTTCATTTGCTGCAAGCATAATTCCTAACCCTAAAAGCATATTGCCGGGAAAGGTAAGCAGACCGAGAAACAACAGCGTTGTCTGCATAAATGCAGTTAAGCAGATTGCCGCAACCTGTTTCATCCACTGATTGAATCCGTCTGCATATCCTCTCGGAACAGAAAACATATACAGACTGCCTACAGCCATTTGGATCAACAATATGCCTCCTCGCTTTATATTCGCAAAAAATATCTTAATTACGCAATAGGCAAACGCAATCATCGCAAGAAGATTAAACAGATTAAAATTTATCTGTGCGGAAACCGCAAAACTGCCTTGCAATACACTTGTGCTTTGCCCTGAAAGATCCAGTGATTGTGTTCCCGCAAAAATTCGTGATAAATCATGCGAAAAGGTATTTTGCAGACTGATACAGAATTTATACAGTTCCACAGGCACTATACCGATTAAGTTACAGGCAAAGAAGCCTTTTAATATATTGATTGCGGTTGTTTTAATATTTGCTCTGCCGCATTGGTATTCTATCGCCACATCGAATATAGCAACTACCACGCCCGCAACAAAAAGCGACCAGCCGAACAGAATAAACAACTTTATTGTTGCCTTTACCCAGTCAAGGTCAAAGATATCTGCGCCCATATTGCCCATCATGGTAAAGAAATCTGCAACCGCACCGTAAATGGTTTCATAAAACCATTGCAGCATCGTATTCCATATTACATTGGATATCTGCTGTCCGAGCGTATCAAATACACTTCCGATAGCGTCGCCGATACCTGAAAATATGTCGCCTAACCAATCGAACAAGTGGTTCACCTCCGTTCAGCCGTCCGGATTTTAAAGGACGGCTGTATTTTATTGGTTAGAGAATAGTCCAGATATACAGCGGCGCTGTAAGGGTAAAAATAAGGCAGGCAAAGAGTATTGCGGGCGCGGCAAATTCAAACTGTCCATGCTTGCGGTACTCAAAATAACTTGTGCCGACCTTAACGAAAAACAAAATTGCCAAAATCATATCCACTACGGGAAAGACAACATTATTTACAACTGTTTTAACCTGCGACTGTGCGGATTTCCATGTGTTCTCAATTGCACTTGCCACATTTCCGGCAGCAAAAGCGGTCATTGAAAAACAAGCAGTAATCACCACGGTCACCAGCAAACAGAGCAGAATTCTCAAAGTTTTCTTTTTCATAGAATATTTCCTCCGATCTTTTTTCTGATTTCACTATCCCGAATCTTTCGGGTACGAATATTTAAGTTCCTACAAAATTGTATTTCAGACTTCATTCCCTCGGTTTCTTCATCGCCGAATATCCACATTTCATCGCAGAACCATAAAAGCGACAGTCCTGCCGCCATACCGATTTCCCGTTCTTTAGGGATATTATCGTTCATGCAGAGGGCATAAAAATGCGGTACTACCGGAGCCATACCGCACATCAATGCATATCGTGTATATTCTTTAACCCTTTGCAGATTCTTATCGACATTACCGCCGAGAGGAGCACAGATATACACTTTTTTCATCATTCGTTATCTTCATCCTTTTTCTTTTTGAAGTAGATAACGGCGGCAGAAATAAGACCTCCGAGAGCAACAGCGCCGAGTCCGATCCAGAAACCGAGATTGCTTTCATCCCCCGTCTGCGGAACAGGCACAGCAGGAGGAATGATCGTTACTGTCTGACCTTCATCATCAATATCTGCGTGGACCGCAATTTCAACATTATCTCTGTAGAGAGTTTCAAAAACCACAAGCTCTGTTGTTTTCTTAATTCCGCTTGAATCAAAAGTAAATGAAACAGTAACTTTATCGCTTGATTTTTCGGGTATAAATGTTACCTCGCTTGTTACAGTCTTTCCGTCAATCTCAAAAGGCTTGCCTGTGGATTTATCCATAAGAACGCCTTTGATTACATATTCTTTACCGGGCGTAAGGTTTTTGTAAGATACAATATCGTCAATTGTAATCTCGCCGTCTGCCGTAATTTCCTTTTTACCGTCAACGGTCGCTTTTGTACCGATTTCAGGGACTTCTACGGTAACAGTCTGCCCCTCGTCCTCAATATCCGCATGAACGACAAGTTCTTTGCCGTCACGGTACAGATTTTCAAAGACGACAATATCTGTATTCTGCTTGATAAATTTAGAATCAAAAGTAAACTTGACGATTACTTCGCCTGACGAATTTTCGGGAGTAAATGCCGTTTCGCTGCGAATTTCTTCACCGTCAATCACAAGCGGTTTGCCTGTGGATTTATCCATCAATACGCCTTTAAGAACATATTCCTTGCCCGGAATCAAGTGTTTATACGATACCGTATCGGTAAGAGTGAACACTTCGGTTGCACAGATTTTCTTTTCACCGTCAACATCAGCTTTTGTTCCGATTTCGGGGATTTTATCGTTTACAACCGTAATTTCAATAATTTGCTCATTTTTACTGATTTGGATATAATGAATATCCGTATTTTCAAGATATCCATCCGCAGGCTTTAACTCGCAAACAATAAAATTGCCGTAAGGCACATTTTCAAAGATGAAGACGCCGTTTTCATCTGATTTTGCAGTAAGAATTGCCTTTTCTGCTGTAAATTCAGTTTCATCCGCACAGAACAGACCGAACAATGCGCCCATGATAGGCTGTTCGGTTTCTCGGTCGATTTTTAAACCTTTGACAGTGCCGTAAATCAAATCATTTTTAATAGGTTCGCCGTTATTTGCCTTAATTTCCACAAGTGCGGTATCCTGATTCGCATACTCGAAAACTACAGGATACTTTTCATCCGAAAGAATATAATGTTCATCTGTTGAAAGCTCCTTAACATACAGCTTTGCGCCTACAGGAATATCTGTTGTAAACATTGCTTTGCCGTTTTCATCACAGTTAATAAATTCAAGCAAACCGTCTTTCGGAACAACAGAACCGTCTGCAGCGGCGATATCCTCTTCTGCAAATAAGCCAAACTGCACCGAAAGAAATTCATCATTCATACCGATTCTGAATTTCTCATCCAGCGCAAGAATTTTTTCGAGGCTGATTTCTGCCTTTTGACGCTCGTTATATACCTCAGCTGATGTTTCGGTAACGCTTACTTCCTGTCCTGCATAGGTCAATTCGACTGTATGAATTTCATAATTTACAACCATACCGTAAGGAGCTGTAGTTTCCGTTATATCATATTTTCCGAGATACAACTGTTTGCTTGTTGCATTACCGTCTTTTCCTGTTGTGATTTTATCCACAACCGTGCCTTTTGCATAACGGAGTGTGCCGTCAAGTGTATAAATATCTTCAGCGGCAGTAATTTCAAAAGCTGCACCTTGTAAGCCTTTTGTTTCATATACAGGCTGATAAATTCCATCAGATTCAGAAACAGAAGAGAACACCTCACCCGATTTGCTGACGGTGATTGTACCTTTCTGCGGCATATTGCGTTTTTCTACGATAACAACTGTTTTGCTGCCGTCAACCTTAAACGGAATAGGCGAACTGTCGAGAACATATCCGTAACAGGTATTTTGCTCTATGATTTCATAATTCCCATAAGGAAGCGCTTCGGGCAGCATAAGTTTACCGGTGTTGTCGGTGTAGTAAATCTCAATATCCACGGGCGTCGGGTAATTAATATGCTGAACGATATATTCACCTGTATCCGTATTGCGAACTTTAAATCCAATTCCAGATGCAGGAATGATTTTGCCTGTTTCAGCGTCCTTTTTCACAATCTCAATAAGTGATTCAAAAGTGGCATTGTTAATGAGATAGCGATAGATTTCGCCGTTTTTACTTATAAACACATCGAACGGCTTCATCAGCTCCTTGCCGTCCCAGCCTTTGGTCTGTTTTACGGTATAAATACCATAGGGCAGGTCTTTACTCTCAGCGAAACCGTTTTCGTCACAGACAAGAATATCTCTTTCGGATTCCTTTGCTTTTGAATACGAACCTGACTTTTTGAGATACACTTCAAATTCAGCGCCTTTTTCGGGCGTTTCAATCTGTGTTGAGCCGTCATCGCAGTGCTTGATTATGGCGATTTTACCTTTTTGAACAGTTTCAAGGGCATCAAGCGGAGATGAAAGGTTATATTCTGCTGTATACAATTTTGCTTCTGCGCCGATATGCAAAGATTCGGTGTTGAGAAGATACCCCTCGCTCGGTGTAATTTCACGCAATGACCAATCATCGCCGCAAACATAATATTTTGTGGTAAACTGACCGTTTTTATCGGTCGTATAAGTGTCAATCAGCTGCTCGCCTTTATATACACCGTACTTTGCACCTGCAAGAGAAGCGTCACCCTGCGGATTTCCTGTTTCTTTATCACTCTTGGTTACGGTAAGCTGCCATTTCTTGAGGATATTATTGAAAGATTTATTCGTTACCTTGTCCCACTCAATATCCGCCGTTTGCTTTTCCGGAACAACATAGCGGATTGCTGTGTCAACTTCTTCGATGGTATATCCCGAACCGATTAAAACATCTTTGAGATATGCCTTGCCGCTTTTATCTGTCACAGCGTATTCATCAACTTTAATACCTGATAGTGATGTGCCGTACAAATGAAATTTTACACCTTCAATGAGTCCGTCCTCACTTGTTTTTGTAACGGTAAGATTTCCTCGTTTCAGCTTGTTATTAAAATTAACGGTTGATGTTTGACCTGATACAACAGTTACACGGCAGGTTTCCTGCGGTTCATATCTATTTTCCGTTTGCTCGGTTACGGTGTAAACACCGGGGCTGAGGTTGTCGATCTGAATCTGACCACCATTAGCTGTTTTGACGGTTTTATCTACACCGTTACCTTGAATGTGAAACGATATGCCATCGACTTTGCCGTCCTCGCTTGTTTTCACAATTTTTGCTGAGCCGTAACTTACCTTTACATTAAGATAAGCGGTTACAGGATCGCTTACTGTTTCACCGTAAGTGACAATATCCTGCAATTGACCGCTTTTAGGCTCAATAATTTCATCTGTCCAGGTTACAACCGCTTTTCTTTTTGCATTCGTCTTTTTGACTGTAATTTTTACATCAGACGACGGCGCTTTATCCGCCGTAACGGTTAGCTTATTTCCGCTTTTAGAGAAAGTCAAACCGCTGCCGCTGAAAGAATAATCAGAAAGAACATTATTATCGTCTGTAAGGGTCGCGGTATATTTTGTACCATTATATTTAAGCTCAAATGTTTTAGCTTTAGCAGTACTTCTTTCTGTAAAACTCGGTATAACCGTATGATTTTTAACTTTTTCGGCAATATCTTTATAATGAGCGAATATTTTTTCTCTTAAAGGATGATTAGACTTAATAACTTCTTTTACATTATCCTTGCCTTGCTTTGAAGCGTCAACTTTACCGAAATCTTCATCACGCTCACCGACAACCGTTTCCCATATTAGCAATTGAGTTGCAAGATACTGCGCACACTCATCGGCACGCTTTGCATTGGTTGAAACCCAATTAACACTGTTATTACCTGTCCAGCCGTATTGCAATATTCGTCCGATAAAAATTTTAATCTTATAAGGTTCAATTGTTTTATTGTATTTTGTAGGATACTTATCCCAAAAATCTTCTGCTTCTTTTGACAATTTATCTCCTGAATAAAGCGCTATACCGGGTTCGATACAATAACAGCTCGGTCCTTCATAGTCTCCTATGGCTTTAACAGTAGTGCCGTTCGATTCATGTGTAAACCAACCGTTAAGATAATTCTTTGCAGCATGTCCCCAGCCTGATTTATTTGTTTCATCACCGCGGGGAAGATCAATCAGAAATACTTCTTGCTTTGATGCGGCAAACGCTGTAAAAGAAATTGAAGATACTGCGGTAACACAGGTTAATACCGCAAGTACTAAAGATAATATTCTTTTGAATTTTTTCATTTTAAGTTCCTTTCCGACATAAAAAAATACGCATCGTTTTAAGATGCGTATTCATGTGAATTATTAAATTTTATGAGTAACCTATATACAAATCATATTTTCCGTCAGTCCGTTTTTTTGACCACACGCATATACTTTCAAACCCTTCAACATTTTTGTAACTGTTAAGATATCCTTTTATATCTCTTTTAACATAACTGTCGTTTGTTGCACTTACTATTATGGGATTATCCCAACAATCGGTTGCGGAAGAATCGTAGGTTAAACCAATCTGTTTTGCGTAA
>JAXJVH010000014.1:0-11777 GCA_036308645.1 Acutalibacteraceae bacterium
GCTATAATCTTTTCCATAAGGTTGCTCCTTTGTGTTTTGTTCTGGTTTTTCGTTGTTACCATTATTAAAACACAAGAAGCAATCTTTTTCAATTTTTCCTACATTTATTTTACACTAAGCATAGCATCCGTTTATCTTGACCCTTGACAGGTGCCGGGATTTTTGCTACTGCGGCAGTCTGTCGGCAAAATAAATCTCAAGCTGAGAATGAATTTCTCCCCAGTCCCTGCGACGACCCGTCCATTTGCGTGTAATGTCCACCTGTGCAAGATACAGCATTTTCAGCAGGCTGTCATCGTTCGGAAATACCGTTTTGTTTTTCGTGACTTTTCGTAGCTGACGGTTGAAATTTTCGATTGAATTTGTGGTGTAAATCAGCGTTCTGACCGACTGCGGATACTTGAAATATGTAGATAGTTCCGGCCAATGCGCTTTCCACGAAGCTGAAATCTTGGGATATTTTGAGTCCCATTTTTGAGCAAAATTTTCAAGTTCGTACAGTGCCGTTTCCTCGTCCACTGCACAGTAAACTCTCTTTAAGTCTGCCATAAGAGTTTTTATATCTTTGTATGATACATATTTTGTGCAATTGCGTATCTGATGAATGACGCATTGCTGTATCTCTGCCTTGGGAAATACGGCATTTATTGCTTCGGAGAAACCTACAAGACCGTCAATACAAGTGATTAAGATATCCTCAACACCCCTGTTTTTCAGTCCGTTTAAGATGGACAGCCAGTATTTTGCACTTTCATTTTCGCCGACAACACTTCTTTGATTCCATCCATATTTATACCGATTGCTATGTATACGGCTTTCTTCACAATTCGACCTTCGCATATTACATGATAGTGTATTGCGTCCATAAATACTACTGCGTAAATGCTCTCAAGCGGACGCTGCTGCCATTCCTTAACCACAGGCAGTATTTTATCTGTTATACGGCTTACAAGACTGTCCGACACCTCTATGCCATATATATCTTCAATATGTGCAGATATGTCGTTTGTCATCATTCCCTTTGCGTACATTGAGATAATCTTTTCTTCAATATCTCCACTTAATGTAGTCTCGTTTTTCTTTACAAGTCGGGGTTCAAACTCACCGTTCCGGTCGCGCGGTACAACTATTTCTATATCTCCTGCACTGGTTTTCATCATTTTTCGGCTGTGACCGTTTCGGCTATTCTCGGATCCTTGTTACGATAGTCATACCTCGTGTAGCCGAGTTCATCATCAAGCTCTGCTTCAAGACCGTTTTCGAGAACCTCTCCGACCATGTCCTTGAACAGAGACTTTAAGTCGCTCATATCCTCGACGTCCATTGCGCTGAGTAATTCTCTGAGTTTATTCTTTCTCTCCTGTTTCGCTGCCCGAATTTCCAGGCTGTCTTTGTACCTTGGCATAAAATTAACCTCCAAAATTGATGTTTTTATTCTACACCATTTTGGAGGTTTACACAAGATGTGAAAAAGTGTCTTTTCATCCGCCTTTCACTTCGCCTACGGCTCCGTTTCAAGGCGGATGAAAACATTATACCATTCATTTTCTTCTTTTTTTGAAGAAAATGGGTCATATCACTTTACAACGCAGAGATTCCGATTACTATTTATTTAAGTTTTGTTGACTTTTTTGAAGTTTTGGTTTAAAATAATAATGCGAGTAAGTTATACGGTTGCGCTTGAATTTTTATTTAAGTGAGGAAAGTCCGAGCATCACAGAGCAGGATAACGGCTAACGGCCGCCGGAGGCGACTCCCGGGATAGTGCAACAGAAATAAACCGCCTGTTTAACAGGTAAGGGTGGAAAGGCGAGGTAAGAGCTCACCGACGCGGTGGTAACACAGCGTGCCCTGTAAACCCTATCCGATGCAACATTGACAAAAGGGCTATGCACTTGCTCGGTGCTACCTTTGAAAAATGGCTTGAGGCAGTCGGTAACGACTGTCCCAGATAGATGACCGTACACGACAGAACTCGGCTTATAGATTTACTCGCTTATATTTTTAAATCAAATCACATTTTTAACAAAAACGGACTCCGATTAGGAAGTCCGTTTTTGTTATATGATAATCTTATTTTACCAAATCGCAGAATTTTGCGCCGATAAATTCGCTTAAAACTTTCGGATTTATATAAATCTGACCGCCTCGTTTTCCTGCGGAAACATAGATTTTATCTAAATTTTCAGCTGAAATATCAATAAAAGTAGGATACTGCTTTTTCATTCCTATCGGCGAACAGCCGCCACGTATGTAGCCGGTTAATGATAACAGGTCTTTTACCGCAATCATTTCTACTTTTTTATCGCCCAAAACTTTAGCGCACTTTTTAAGGTCAAGTTCTTTTGCCACAGGTATGCAAAAAACGTTTACTCCTGTTTTTTCGCCTTTTGTAACAAGCGTTTTATATACTAAATCAGGATTTTCGCCCATTTCTTTCGCTATATGAAGTCCCGATAAATCCGATTCGTCGTAATCATATTCAAAGGTTTCAAATTCTATTTTTTTAGCCGCTAAAAGCCTTGTAGCATTTGTTTTCATCGGTTTATTTTTCAAAAAAATCACCTCGTATTTTGATTATACAACTAAATTTCTTTACAGTCAATAAAATATCCCCACCGCTTTTTAAAAACGGAGGGGATTTGAGAATTTTATCTGTTAAAATTGTTTTCAAAACGGTTTTCAAAATCGTTTTTCTGGTTCTTATTCTGATTCTGATTTTTGTTCTGATTCTGGTTTTTATTTTGGTTCTGATTTTTCTGATTTTTGTTCTGATTCTGATTGTTCTGATTATTCATTACAAATTCTCCTTAATATATTTAAACATTTTTATAGCAATTTTTTTGTTGCTATGTTATTATTATTTCATAGAGAATATTATTTTATACATGTACGGTTTTTGGTACACAAAACGGTGTATTATTGTAATTAAGGAAATTATCAATTGCGGAGTAAAACTATGTTAAATCTAATAATATCAAGGACAGGCTACGGAAAAACTACATTTATAAAGAAAAATATTGCAGAACTTTGCAAAAAAGATAAACGCTCGGTTCTAATTATTCCCGAACAGATTTCTTTTGAAACAGAAAGGGATATTTTAAGAGAAGTCGGCGCAAAGAATTTAAAAAATGTTTCGGTAATGAGTTTTACAAGGCTTTGCAGCGAATTTTTTGCAACTTACGGCGGACGTGAAAAGCCGTATATTGATACTGTCGGCAAAACCGCTTTGATGGAAGACGTGCTTAAAAATTTAAGTCCTTCTTTAGAACTTTTTAAAAAATCCGCTTTAACGCCGCAGTTTTGTGAAATGATGATAGACCTTTGTGCAAATGCAAAGAAAAACGCCGTTACACCGTCGGATTTGTTTGAATGCGGTGAAACGCAGGTCGGCATTTTAAGTCAAAAACTTAAAGAAACTTCAATGATTTTATCGGATTATGAAAAAGCGTTGAATAAAGATTATTTTGACCCGCTGGACGATTTATCCGTTGTTGCCGAAAGATTATCGGAAAATCATTTTTTTGCGGGAAAAACAGTATTCATTGATTCATTTACCGGCTTTACCGCACAGCAGATGAAAATTATTGAAAAAATTATTTCAACCGCCGAGAATACCTATATTTCGCTCGGATTTGACGGCGTGTATTCGCAAAAATCGCTTTCAACATTTTCTAATATGGCAAAAATTGCGCTTGAACTAAAACGCAGTGCAAAAGATAACGGTGTTGCGGTGGGCGAAGATATTGTTCTTTATGAAAATTACCGATACGATAATGAAGAACTTGACTTTCTTGAAAAAAATGTTTTTTCGGATGAAAAAAATCGATATCCTGACGAGGTTAATAGTATTTTTATCACAAAAATAAGAAATATTTACGAAGAAGCCGAATACGTTGCAAAAACGATTTTGGATTTAACAAGGAAAGAAAACTATCGGTATCGAGATATTTCGGTTATTTCAAGAGCTGCCGATGAGTACAACGACGCTTTAGAGGAAACTTTTGAAAAATACGGTATTCCGCTGTTTGTTGATAACAGAGAGGGCGTTGAAAACCTGAATTTGTTTAAAATGATGTCTTTCGCTTTGCAGGCGGTTTTAAAAAATTTTGACAGAGATTCGGTTATTTCTCTTGTTAAAACAGGTCTTTGCGGTATAAGTGATGATGAAGCCTCACTTTTTGAATTATATACTTTTGTTTGGCGGGTAAACAAAAAAGACTTTTTTGAAGAGTTTAAAATGCCTGTTAGAAGTTTTTTGGTCGGCGATGACGAGTATTTAGAAAACTGCGCCGCAATAATTGAAAAAACACGTAAAAAGATTATCGAGCCTTTACAAAAATTCAAAATGACAAAAGGCAAAAGCGTAAAAAGTTTTGTTAAAGCGATTTATGAATTGATAAAAGACTATAACTGTGCAGAAACTCTTAAAATTCAGTCTGACGAGTTGCTTAAAAGCGGCTATGTCACCCTTTCCGACCAAACTGTCAGAAGTTATGATATTATGATTCATATTCTCGACCAACTTTATCTTTCGCTGGGAGAAAAGGAAATTTCACTTCAGCGTTTTTATGAAATTTTTTCTTCTTCAACAGCGCTTTTAGACGTGGGCTCTTTACCTCAAGGTCTTGACGCGGTGGCGGCAGGTTCTGCCGAGCGTATGCGCCCGAAATCTCCCAAAGTTACTTTTATCATCGGCGCTAATGAAGGCGTTTTTCCGTCGGCAAGCGCAGGAAAAGGGCTTTTTTCCGACAGTGAACTCGCCGTTTTAAAAGAAAACGGTATAAATATGCCTTTTTACGATGTTGATACTGTGGTTGACGAGCAATATTTGGCTTATTGCGCCGTATGTTCTCCGTCTGAAAAGTTGTATGTTTCATATCCGCAGTTTTCGCTTTCCGGCGAAATAAAAGAGCCGTCGGTAATAGTCGAAAATCTTACTGAAATTTTTCCGAAATTATCTGTTAAAACTTTTGATAAAAATAAAATTCATTCTGAAAAAGACGCTCTTAAAGCCTATGCGGTTTCAAAAGCAGAGGATAAAGAAATCGAGCAATATTTCTGTAATAACGACAACGCGCTTTTTGAAAATCTTAAAAACGCAAGCAAGGATAAAACCGCTTTAATAGAAAAAGATACCGCTAAAAAACTTTACGGCAAAAATATTTATACTTCTGCTTCAAGAATAGAAACCTTTAATAAATGCCGTTTTTATTATTTTTGCAAATACGGTTTGGGCGCAAATGCTATTAAAGAGTCAAGAATTGATAATTTAAGCAGAGGCTCGCTTGTACATTTTGTGCTTGAAAAAATGATTAATAAATATAAAACCGATATTGATAAGTTTTTTACGCTTGATTTAGAAGAAATAAACGACGAGATAATGGAATTATCGCAGGAATTTTATAATCAAAATATCGTTGCCGATAATCTTACTCCGCAGGAAAAATACCGTTTTAAAAAACTTTGCGAAACGGTTAAAGAATTGGTTGAAAGAGTTTTTTCGGAACTTCGCCAGTCGGAATTTTATCCTCAAAAAACCGAACTTAAAATAGGCGGCGAAAATGCCGATATTCCGTCTTATTCGATTGAATTTGCGGACGGTAAAATTTTTCTTGTCGGCGCAGTCGATAGAGTTGATAAAGCGGAGAAAAACGAGAAAAAAATACTTCGTATAATCGACTATAAAACAGGCGCTAAAAAACTTAAAATGTCGGATTTGCTTTACGGTCAGAATTTACAGATGCCGCTTTATATGAAAGCGGTGACGGAAAACGGAAAAGAACTTTTCGGCGACTGTTTGCCCGGCGGTATGTTTTATTTTGCCGCCCGTGAGTCGGTTGTTAATGCAGAGCGTAATTTTAGCGATGAAAAGGTGGAGGGCGAACGCCTTAAAAACGTTAAAATGGACGGAATGTTTTTGGATGACAGCGATGTCTATACTGCGATTGAGCCTAAAGGCGAGGGAGTTTTTTCGCCCGTAAAACTGAAAAAGGATGCAACGCTTTCTAATTCTGCGCCTTATTACACCTACGAACAGTATAAAATTATGTCAGACTACCTTGATTTAAAACTTAAAGAAACCGCTGAAAAAATGCTAAACGGCGAGATAAATCCACAACCTTTTGACAGTACATACGGCGACGCCTGTAAATACTGCGATTACTCTACCGTATGTCGATTCGGCGGCGAGCATACTATGATAGAAAAATTAAGTAATGAAGAAGTGTTTAGAATAATGCTTGACGAATTAAAAAAGGAGGGAAAATAGAATGAAGTTTACCGATGAACAACAAAATGCGCTTGACGCTAGGGGCAGAGTGCTTGTTTCTGCTGCGGCGGGTTCGGGTAAAACCGCTGTGCTTGTTGAAAAGGTTATTAACCTTATTACCGATGAAAACAACCCTGTTGATGTGGATAAACTGCTTATTGTAACTTTTACAAATGCGGCGGCTGCCGAAATGAAAAGCAGAATTTCAAAGCGACTTCAAGAAAAATTGAAATCCAACCCCGACAGTTTTAATTTAAAACGTCAAAAACTTCTTTTATCCTCCGCTTCCATCTGCACAATCGACAGTTTGTGTATTTCGCTTGCAAGAGAGTATTTTTATAAATTAGGGATTCCGTGCGACTTTAAAATTGCCGATAACAGCGTAATTTCAAAACTGCAAAATGATTGTATCGACGAGATTATCGCAGAGAATTTTGAAAAATCGGATAGTGTGTTTTTGGATCTGGTTTCGGTATTCGGCGGTGAAAATGCCGATGAAAAACTTAAAGAAAATATTTTTAAAGTTTATGATTATCTTTGCAGTTTGCCTTTTCCAAAAATTTATATTGACAAAGTAAATTCAATTTATGCCGATTTTGATGATAACAGTATTTTATTCGATGTGGTTTTCGATTATGCTTCGGAGATAATTAAAAACAGTATTACTTCGTTTAATTTTGCCTATCAAGAACTTCTTGAAGAGCCTGTGCTTTTAGGCGGTTACGGCGAGGCTTTTGCGGAAATTGACAGTAAACTTAAAAGAGCGCTCGAGTTTACTTTTAACAGAGACTACAACGGTATCAGAAATATGCTTGAAAACTATTCAAACGCCCGTTTGAAATCGGTAAGAAATTATCCCGACGAGCAGTTCAGAGAAAAAATGAAAAATGCAAAGGTTAAGGCTGAAAACACCTTTTCAACCCTTAAAAAAGTTTTTAATTGCAGTTTGGAAGATGTTTACGGCGATATGAAAACACTCTCACCCATAGTAAATAAATTTTTCTCGCTTACAACCGAATTTTCCGAGCGGCTTTATGAAACCAAAAAAGAAACCGCAGGTTTTGGCTTTGCGGATATTGAATCTTTAGTCTTAAAACTGCTTGTAAAACGTGAAAACGGCGAGATTTATTATACCGACGAGGCGGTTGAACTTTCAAATAAATATTACGCCGTATTGGTAGACGAGTATCAGGATACGAACGATTTGCAGAATACCATTTTCAACGCTTTATCGGATGACGGCAAAAAACTTTTTATGGTGGGCGATGTTAAACAAAGCATTTACGGATTTCGCAAGGCAAATCCTAAAAATTTCTTAAATGCAAGAAATGAGTTGCCTTTGTATGAGCAATGCTCGACGCGTTCAAAAGTGGTTATGTCGGGAAACTTCAGAAGCAGTGAAGATGTTTGCGATTTTGTAAATTTCCTTTTTTATAAATTGCTTTCCGATAAATGCGGCGAGATGTTTTATGAAAAAGAGGATATGCTTGTTCCGAAAGCAAAATTCCAATATGTAAACGACAGCCGAGTATGTCTTGATATTGTTACGGCGGATAATTCCGATTTAACGCCGACCGAGCGGCAAGCGTATCACATTGCCGATATTATTAAAGAAAAAGTAAACCAAGAGCCTTGTATAACCGAGAAAGACAAACTGCGAAAAGCGGAATATAAAGATATTTGTATACTGCTTAGGAGCAAGGCTGAAATTCCTGTTTTTAATGAGATTTTGCGAAAAAAGAATATTCCCGTTATAGTCGACGATAATGAAGGTCTGCTTTTGGAAAAGGAGATTGTAACATTATTTTCGCTTTTGCAGGTTATAGATAATCCTTATTCGGATATACCGCTTTTATCAACTCTTACAAGCGATATTTTTAATTTCAGCGCAGATGAAATTGCAAAAATCCGAGCCGTGCATAAAAAAACAGAACTTTTCAGAGCGTTACTCGCAGTCAGAGAAGAAAACGAAAAAGTTGCGGATTTTATCGACAGTATTAATGAATTTCGCAAAATAGCGGCGATTTCTTCGGTTTCAAAACTGATTTCTAAAATTTTAAGCGTTACGGGCTATGAAAATACCGTTTATATGTACGAAAACGGCGAACTGTGTCACGACAATCTTTTACTGTTTAAAGAAACGGCAAAGACGTTTGAAGAAAGCACAGGACGTGGACTTTCGGCGTTTGTCGGCTACATAAAACGTCAAATCAAAAACGGCAATACAATGCAAAAAGCAACCTTTTCGGGCGACGATAATGCAGTCAAAATTATGACTATGCACCGTTCAAAAGGCTTGCAGTTTCCTATTTGCATTTTAGCCTGCCTTAATAAAAAGTTTAACCGCAGCGACAGTTCGGCAGATGTAGTGCTTACCGAAAAATGCGGTTTGGGGCTGAATTTTATTGATAAAAACCGTAAAATCAAGTATTCAACTTTTCCTCGCAATGCTTCGGTAATTGAGAACAACGCCATTTCGCAGTCGGAAGAAATGCGTCTTTTATATGTAGCGATGACTCGTGCTAAAGATTATCTTTATATGGTCGGCGCAGATGAAAGAATAGAAAACTATGTAAAATCGGTCGCCGATGAGGTGGCTTATGATGAAACCGAGCGGTTTAACCCTTATTTCGTGCAAAATTGCGACAACTTTTTAAAAATGCTTGTTTGCGGTGCGCTTGTGCATAAAGACGGCGAAAATCTGCGTGAAAAGGCAGAAGTAAATCGTAATTGCAATTGCAAGGGGAATTTGAGCGTAAACTTGGTTGAAGAAATTAATATCGAAGAAGAAACCGAGGATAAAGAGGTTGAAAGTAAGGTTTTTGACGAGCAAAAGTATAAAGATTTATGCGAAACTTTAAGTTTAAAATACCGCTACAAAGACCTTAATAAAATTTTTGTAAAGCAGAGCGCCTCGGCACTTGCGCATAAAGAATTTTCTTCGGATTTTGCATTTCAAAACGAGCCTGTTTTTCTGCATAATCAAAAGTTGTCAGCCGCAGAAAAAGGAACTGCTATGCACAATTTTATGCAGTTTTGCGATTTAAAAGCCGCCGCAAAAAGTATTTCTGATGAAAAACGCAGGCTCGAAGAACAAGGTAAACTGACAAAGGCTCAGGCAGAGTCTTTAAAAGAAGAGAATTTAAAAGCATTTTTTGACTCTGAAATCGGTAAAAAAATTGTAAAATGCGATAATGTTTTCAGGGAACAAGGCTTTATGGTTGAGGTAGCCGCAAAAGACGTTTATGATGATTTGGGCGAAGAATACAGCAATGAAAAAATCATCATTCAAGGTTCTGCGGATTTGTGCTTTTTTGATAAGGACGGCTTGTTTATAATTGATTATAAAACCGACAGAGCGGATAAAACCGAACTTATAAAACGATATAAAACCCAACTTGATATTTATGCTTTGGCTCTTTCGCAAACCTTTGAAAAAGAAGTTACCGGCACGGCTATCTATTCTTTTTATAATAAAGAGTTAATACTGCTTTAAATTAATCTGCAATATATAGTCAATAATGCGGAATTGGCGGTTGCAGGCACATTGTTACACGGTTTTGAATTTCTTTTCGTACGACTTGCCCCGTTTGTTTTTATTGCGTGTGTAATCGGGATTTTAATTACATATAAAAAAGGATAAACTTAATATTTCCGTTAAATAACAAAAGCCTGAAAAGAACTAAAGAACAATTTTCTTTTCAGGCTTTTTGAACAATTTTCTTTTCAGGCTTTTTGTTGATTGACTTTTTAACCGTTTTGGTTTAAAATAAAAATATATTTAAGATTTAATAAATTTAAAAATTTGCGGCATATTGCCGCTTTTTTATTAAGGATAGTTTTATGAAAAAGAACGAAATTGCCACTATGCAAATTATTGATTATTCTACCGACGGTTTAGGCATTGCCAAAGCGCCCGACGGAATGACGGTGTTTATCCCGAGCGGTGCGGCCGGCGATATTGCAAAAGTGCTTATTGTAAAAGAATTGAAAAAGTTTTGTTTTGGAAAGATTATTGAGATAGTTTCGCCTTCAAAAAGTCGCATAAAGCCTGACTGCGAGGTGTTTTCACGTTGCGGCGGTTGTGCATATAGGCATATTGATTATGCCGATGAATTAACGGCTAAACAAAAACGCGTTGCCGACGCAATAAGCAGAATAGGCGGAATTGATACTCCCGTAAACGAGGTTTTAAGCAATCGTAAAATAACACGCTATCGTAATAAAGGGCAGTACCCTGTAAGTTCTGATAAAAACGGGAAATGCGCAGCAGGGTTTTATTCGCTACATTCACATAGGGTAATTCCTTGTGACGACTGCGTTTTACAACCAAAAGAGTTTTCTCATATCGTTAAAATTTGTATTGACTTTTTTAATGAAAAAGGCATTTTAGCTTATGATGAAAAAACAGGAAAAGGGTTAATTCGTCATATTTATCTGCGCCGTTCGGATTTAACCGAAAAAACCGTTGTTTGTTTGGTGATTAACGGCAATGCTCTGCCTTTTTCGGATGAATTGATTGAAACACTTAAATCGCTTGAATATGTAAGCGGTTTAGCGCTTAATATCAACACCAAAAAGACCAATGTAATTTTAGGGGATAAATGCAAAACGCTTTTCGGCGAAGAATATATAACCGATTCTTTGCTCGGCGTAAAGTTTAAAATCTCACCTTTAAGTTTCTTTCAGGTGAATCGTGAGATGACCGAAGCGCTGTATAACACCGCCGCAGAATTTGGCAAGGTTAAAGGTAAAACAGTGCTTGATTTATTCTGCGGAGCAGGCACAATCGGACTTACAATGGCAGAAAGAGCCAAGAAAATAATCGGTGTAGAAATTGTACCGCAGGCTATAGAAAATGCAAAAGAAAATGCAAAAATGAACGGCATTGATAACGCTGAATTTATATGCGATTCTGCAGCAAATGCCGCAAAAATGCTGTATGATAAAGGCATTCACGCAGATGTTGTTTTGCTTGATCCGCCGAGAAAAGGAGCAACGCCCGATTTAATTGATACTGTCTGCAACTCTTTTGCACCTGAAACGGTGGTTTATGTTTCTTGCGATCCCGCAACGCTTGCAAGGGATTTAAAGATTTTCGCAGAATACGGCTATAAAACAGAAAAAATTCAGCCTGTTGACCTTTTTCCCCGAACAGCACACGTTGAGACGATTGCTCTTTTGTCCCAACGCCGACCTGACGAACATATCGACATAACAATCGACCTTACAGAGTTTGATACAACTGCCGCCGAGCTTAAAGCTACGTATCCGGAAATCAAAGAATACGTGCTTAACAAATTTGGGCTTAAAATATCTTCGCTATATATATCGCAAGTTAAAACCAAATGCGGTATTATAGAAAGAGAAAACTATAATAAGGGAAAAGCAGGCCATAGAGTTCCGCAGTGCCCTAAAGAAAAAGAAGATGCGATTATGGATGCATTAAAGCATTTCAAAATGATTTAGAAGACTAAGCAGTAAAAAATGAGAAGACGCATCGTAC
>JAXJVH010000015.1:0-32441 GCA_036308645.1 Acutalibacteraceae bacterium
AAAGGAAAAAGGCATTGAATGTGATGAAAAACAACTGCTTATCAAAGCCGAAGCCTTTGCAACAAGAAACGGCGGCAGAACTCCACGCTGTGCAAAACAGTTTATTGACTTGGTATATTCAGGCGTTGAAAAAATATAGTAGTATAAAACAAGACTGATATAACAAAACACCTCTTTAAAAGCATTTTATCACTTTTAAAGAGGTGTTTTTTATACTGTAATACTGTCTTTTAATTTTTCAAAAGTCTTTTCGCCGATACCTTTTACCTGCTGAATTTCATCAATCGAATTAAATTTTGCGTTTTTTCTGTATTCGATAATTCTCTCTGAAAGTACCTCGCCTATGCCCTGCAAACTCATTAATTCTTCTTTAGTTGCAGTATTAATATTAACTTTGTCGGAAACCGCAACAAGTTGGGTTTCCGAGTTTTCGGCTTTCGTGCTTTCAGAAGTTTGTAAGACTTGAGCCTTATTAATTCCTTCGGTCTTTTCGGGTTCTTCAACCTTGTCTGATTCGTCGGATAAAACTTTTGTATCGACGGAAGTTACGTATTTTTCCACAACAATAGGTTCGCTTTTACTCCCGAATAACGCTGTGCAAAGCATTATACATCCGCATAAAAATATCGCTATGCTGACTAAAACTATTTCAATTTTATATCCCATTACTGCTCTTTAACCTTAATGCGGATTTCACAGTCGCCTGTTCCCCAAACGGTTTTATATTTGTTGGATTTAACAGTGCCTTCTACAGTCACGCTTCCCGAAACGCTCGTACTGTTACTCATATCACATTCAATATAAACATCGTTTGCACTAAGTTTTTCAATAACGTTTTTCGGTCCGACAACTGTTATGGATTTGTATGAAGTTTCAACGCTTGCCGTAGTAGACTTTTTAAGATTTACGGTTTTAAAATTTGAAATGTTAAGCGTTTTAGAGGAGTAATTGTTCATTTGAACCGTAACCGTAACCTCTGTTATGCCGTTTGAAGTAGTAATTCCCGACGGCAGATTAAGATTAATCTTAAATTTGTTGTTGTCCGGCGTAAGTTCTTTATAATCTATTGATTGGAGCGAAATAGAATCAATTTTTGAAAGAGCTTCTTTAGTACCGATAAGTTCAATTTGCTCCTGTGAAATGCTATGAGCAATCGCGCTTGAAGCATAAGCCTGTGGAGCATTTATAAACTGCGCTTTTATCGGAACGGTTTTGGTCTGATTAATAGGAACTATAACGTCAACCTCGGTATAAGGCACGGTTAATTGAGAAATATCCATTTCCTTATCATTTTTATTAAGGAATTTCAGTTCGCTTGTAAATACCTGCGACTTTGAAAGAGTACCCTCAACATTGACCTCGGCAACTATTCTCTTTAACTTATCGAGTTTTGTTGCAGGTCCCGTGATTTCTATTTCGCCTTTTTCATTGTCAATAATCGGAGTTCCTACAATCAATCCGTCCTCTGCCGTTATATTGTTTGTAATAACCTCAATAGGATATTTTTCGGTTGAAATGTGGTCTAATGAAACCTTAACCTTTTCGGGAGAAATGCTTTTTATAGTAAAATCAGCCGTATTGTTGGTTTTTGTAGCGGCTATCGCAATTTCATAATCTCCCGAATCGACAATGCCGCCGAATGAATACGAAATAGTAATATCATCGGAGTTGAGTTCGCTGATACTGTACCATTCGCCTTCAACCGTTACGCTGATATTCTGTTCGCCTCCGTTAATTACCTGAAGTCCGAGTTTTTCCGCAGAGGAGTTTTTGGTTGATAAGGTTACGGGGCAATTAATAGTCATATCACGTTGAGGACTTACCGAAACCCAAATCCCGATAGCGATAATCAAAGAAATTACCATCAAAAACTTATTGTTGTTAAGAAGTCCGTGAAGCGAAAAATTATTCTTTTTCATTACCCGAACCTCCCTTTTTTCTAAATAATTTTTTTATCTTATTCTCCTGAACATTTTCTGTTTTTTCAATAAGAAGATTTGACAGTTCGGTTTTTAAAAGTTCTTTGGTAAAATTTCTTCGCAGTCTTCCTCCGATTGCTACGGAAATATTGCCTGTTTCTTCCGAAACAACCACAACAACCGCATCGGAAATTTCGCTGACTCCTATTGCGGCACGGTGACGTGTTCCGAGAGCGCTGTCAATATCAAAATTTTGAGTAAGCGGCAAAATACAGGAAGCCGCATACACCCTGTTATCTCTTATAACCATTGCGCCGTCGTGAAGCGGCGAATTTTTAAAGAAAATATTATTTATGAGATTAACAGAAACCTTTGCGTCAATAACCGTTCCCGTATGCGCAATCTCATTAAGCATTGTTTTTCGTTCTATAATAATAAGCGCGCCGGTTTTAGTCTTTTGCATACTGTCTGCCGCCGCGCAAATATCTTCAATGCCGTCAAGAGTTTCAATATTATTTTTATTGGGATTTTTTGCAATTGTTAATGAGGTTATTCCGCTTCTGCCGAGTTTTTCCAAGATTCCTCGAAGTTCAGGTTGAAATAATACAACGACAACAACAAGAATGTTTACAGTCACTGCCGAAACCAACCATTTAAGAGCATTCAAATGAAACAGTTGAGCGATAAAATATACCGCAAAAAAGATTACAATTCCTTTTATAAGTTGTTCGGCTCTGGTCTGACGCATAAATTGAATAATTTTATAAACTATAAAAGTTACAATGAGAATATCAATAATAGCAAAAATAAAATTATCCGTTGAAAAAAACAACACAATAAAACTGTTCCAAATATATTTGAAAAAGTCTATTACTGCGTCAAAAATTCCCATTTACAATCACTCTCCCTTTGAAAAATCTAATATATTATGTTAATTATCATTTTGATTTTGAAATTTGAATTTCCGTGGAGTTATTATCGTTAAGGCAGAAAAAACTGCGTTTTTTTGCCGCTTTAAAACAATAGTCAATAATATAAAATACAAGCAGAACCACCGCCGGAATTACCATTGAAGAAAGCCTTGAAAACTCTGCCATAGCGCCGAAAACCGAAACAAAAATATGAGAAAAAATAATAGCGCAAAGTCCTAAAATATGCCAACAAATTCGTTTCTTTTTTATCAAAGCAACCAATGAAAAAGCAACGCCGATTACCACAAGCCAAAAACAATCAAGAAAACTAAAAGGCATACTGTATTTCACAAACGCTTTAGAAAAATTATTAAAACTCTCTAAACTGTCGCTTTCTGTATAAGGCACATACTGTACGGCGATTTTCTCGTTCGCTAAATTTAAAAACTTTTTCGCCGTATATTTATAATACTCTGTTTTGTGTTTTGCAATGCAATCGGTTACATATTTATCAATTTTGCTGTAACCGTAACGTTCGGGCAACGGCTCAATTATATTGGTTATCCAGTTATCGTCCTGATAAAACTCCATTTGATTTTCAAGATATTCGGACATTTCGGGATAATCCTCATTATGAAACCAACCATTAATCAATACAATATAAAGGTTATTAACGTCGTTGCTGACAGAACTGACTTTAAAATAGTTATAATTTTTATAATTCAATCCGCAGTAGCCGAAAAACAAAGCAACGCTCATTAAAAGGCTCAAAATTCCCGCCAACGCTCTTTTTCTGTCATTGCTGTTAAATATCAGTCTTGCAACAAAGAACACGCCAAGCACGCCGAAAAGATAAACAAACGTAGGCCGTACCATTATCATTACAAAAACATACAAACCCAAAATCACCGCTTTTACAACGGTCGGCTTTGCAAGATATGAAAAAACAAGATATATTAAAACAACCGTGCAAAACAATGAAAGCGTTTCGGTAAGAGTAATAACATCCCAATTAAAAACAGCAGGTGCAATTCCGTAAACCAGGCAGGCAAACGAAAGAATATATTTATTTGAAAACAACTTTCTTCCCGCCATATAAAGAATTACAATTGAAATAAGCGATAAAACCGATTGAAAAAACGAAACGCTTTGATAAAATTCAATATTACCCTCGGGATTACCTGTTATGTAATGAATAAGTTTTAAAAAATAAGGATAACCGGGCGTTCTGAATATATCGGTTTCTCCTAAAAATATATTATAAGGAAAATTTGTATAAGTCTTTGTATCATAATAAATCACGTATTTACTAAAATGAGAAAGATACCATATTCTGAAAATCGCCGAAACAAGTACCACGGTAAGCAACGGATGTGTTCCGATTTTTTCTATAAACAGTTCGTATTTTTTTCTTGTTGTACCGATACTGCAAATTACAAACACCAAAAACACACATATTGAAACGCCTATAAAAGCCGCCGTTCTAAGGCCTGAAAACAAGACCTCGGAACTGTCGCTTTCGGTAAGATAATTTTTTTGAAATAATATATATCCAAAACTTAAAAGAAGCGCATTAATTGCAAAAACTATATATTCATACACCTTTTTATCAGGGTTTATTTTAGTCATATAACAACCCACTTTTTTACATATATTAATATTAGTATATATTCATATTATCATAAATAATATTATTTTTCAACTTTAATTAGAAATAAAAAATAAAAATCTTATAATCTTTATGAATTCTTAATTATTTCTTTACAAAAGTTTAAAATACAAATTGTTTAATATAATAAAAAAGAATAAAAATTATATATTTTTTAAGCAGACAACATTTAAAAAATTAAAGAATATTTTACATATATTTTAATTGCCAAAAGGGTTAGAATATAGTATAATAAATAAAATATAAATTTTAGGAAACAAAAAAATGAGTAGTTTTATTGAATTTTGGGATACATTGCTTCATATAGACAGGATACTCGACAGTTTGGTAACCGATTATCCTATTTGGTCATACCTTATTTTAGGATTTGTTGTTTTTGCGGAAACCGCATTTGTCATAACTTCTTTTTTGCCGAGCGACGCAGTGCTTTTCGCCGCCTGCTCATTAATGATGGTGCAAAAAAGTTTTAATCCATTTATACTTATCCCTCTTTTTTACGGATGCGCTTTACTCGGCGACTCGGTAAATTTTGCAATAGGCAGATTTTTGCGAAAAGAGGTTAATAAAACAGGAAAAATCTTATTCATTAAAAAGCAAAGTCTTGAAAAAGTTAATAAAATTTTTGATAAATCAGGCTCAACTGCAATTATCTGTGCAAGATTTGTCCCGTTACTGCGTTCGCTTGTACCTTTTGTAACGGGAGTCAGTAAAAAAGAATACCGTTGGTTTGTAAAACGCAATGCAATCGGAGTTGGAATTTGGACAACGCTTTTTTGTTCTTTAGGCGTTTTCTTCGGCAACTTCCAATTTGTAAAAAATCATTTTGGTCTTGTCGCAATCGGAATATGTTTTTTGACAATTTTTACGGCATTCATTTCACTTACCGTAAAAAAACTTATTCTTGAACGAAAAAATAAAAAAGAGGAAAAATGAATGAATTGGTTATATGATTTAATTTCCAATCCGTTTTTAATAACCGGCGTCACCTCTTGGCTGATTGCACAGATATTAAAAACAATAATTTATGCGGTAATTAATAAAAAAATAGATTTTTTACGTCTTATCGGCGACGGCGGTATGCCAAGCGGACATTCCGCCACCGTAACCTCCCTTGCGATGCTCTCCGCTTTGGTTTACGGAACAGGCTCGTTCCAATTTGCATTAACCGCAATTGTTGCAATAATTGTTTGTCATGATGCAATGGGCGTTCGGCTCGAAACCGGAAAACAAGCAGTACTTATTAACGAAATAGTAAAATCTTTCAGCATTCTTTCTACAAACGAACTTCCCGAAGTAAAACTTAAAGAATTTGTAGGTCACACTCCGATACAGGTTTTTGCAGGAATTTTAATCGGAATAATCAATGCGGTTATTATGTATAACATATTAATATAGCCCGTTTTTCCAAACTCCCGATATATATCGCCGAATTTTTCTTGACAAACATCATTTTATTTGATATTATATTTTAGCGTCTTGATTAAAATGCGGGTGTGGCGGAATTGGCAGACGCGCTAGACTTAGGATCTAGTGTCAATCGATGTGCAGGTTCAAGTCCTGTCACCCGCACCAAAAAACCGATGTACCATTAGGTGCGTCGGTTTTTTCGTTTTGATTATGAAAAGGGCTTGAACCTTATGAAGGTCTGGAGCGTAAAAAAACAGTCCTGCGGACTGTTTTTAGCGAAAGAGCGGGAGTCAGGTACTGTTGCAGTATGCAACGGTCGACGAGCGATTAGTCTGCTTACGGCTAAAGCCGTAAAGCAGACGGCAAGTCCTGTCACCCGCACCATATCGAGTGTTCATAACCAACCTGAGAGTTGGATGTGGACACTCGATTTCTTTTTGCCTACATTTTGCATTTTTTGTATGTATGAGCAGGGATTATCCTGCTCTTTTTGTTATGCCGATAAAGCATTCGGGACATATTCAACGGCGACACCTTTTCGGGTTTCTTCGCGGTAATTGTGCTGTCTTGCAAGACTCGGCAGTTCCAGATACCCTACAAACTTATAGTGTATCTTTATCATCTGCTTGCGGTTTTTGCCGGTGCCCGTGACCTCGTACACATCAATGCGGTCAATGAGTTCCTGCAAGAGAGGTGCCGTGAGCTTATCCATCTGCATGAATTTCCGAACAGCGGCAATGAACTTTTCTTTCCCGAGCTGCATTTCATCCACTTCCGACAGGCGTTTACGGTATGCGGAGATTTTCTCTTTCAGTTCTAACCGTTCGGTTTCGTACTTTTGAGAAAACCGCATAAATATCTCATCGCTCAGTTTGCCCGAAACATTATCCTCGTAGCACTTTATACACAGCTCCGCTACCTGCTCACTGCGAACAATACACTTTTTCAGTTCACCCTCAATGTGTTTTTTCTCTTTGAGAATGTCGGCATTGGTCTTGTCGGCAAGCAGTGTTGCAAAGCTTTCCTCATCATCACACAGGCATTTGGATAATCGGCGAAACTCTAATGTTACCACCTGCTCAATAGCGTCGGCTCTCAGATAATGCGTAGAGGAACAAGTCCCGCGATTTCCGTGATAATTGCCGCACATAAAGAACGAAATATCCTCTTTGTCGTGTTTAATGTTAAACCACAGCTTTCGTCCGCAGTCAGCACAATAAAGCAAATCACAGAACATATTGCGCTCCCAGTTTTCCGGTTTGGGATTGCGGCGGCGGGTTTTGCCTATAAACTTCTGTACCTGTTCAAAGGTTTCACGGTCAATAATCGGCTCGTGAACATCCTTGAAAATCATCCATTTATCTTCGGGATTCGCATATCTCGTTTTGTTCTTAAATGATTTGGAGCAGGTTTTGAAGTTGATAATATCCCCGCAGTATTCCTGCTGTGCAAGGATTTTGGATACCGTTGTCTTGCACCACTTATACGGATTCGGCTGTGTTTTCTTTCCGCCACGGGGTAACCCTTTGCTTTGCCAATACGCCATCGGGACAAGCACCTTTTTCTCCTGCAAGATGCGGGCGATTGTTTCGGCACCCTTGCCCTCCAAGGTCATTTTGAAAATATCCTTTACCACTGCCGACGCTTCGGGGTCTATAATCCACTTCTTTTTGTTTTCGGGACTTTTCATATACCCATACGGCGGCTGAGATAACGGTTCGCCTGAAGTCCCCCGGATACGATGAGCAGAACGCACCTTTCGGCTGATGTCACGGGCGTACATCTCGTTCATAACATTTTTGAAAGGCGCAATCTCGTTTTCGCCCTCGTCGCTGTCAACCAAATCGTTGACGGCAATGAACCGAACATTATGATCGGGAAAATAAATATCCGTGTATTGCCCGACGGTGACATAGTCACGCCCAAGGCGGGACAAATCCTTGACGATAACAGTGGATACATAGCCCATTTCAATATCGTCAAGCATAGCCTGAAAGCCGGGACAGTCAAACCGTGTTCCGGTGATACCGTCGTCCACATAAAACCGGGTGTTAGAAAATCCGTTTTCTTTAGCGTACTTCGTGAGCATTTTGCGCTGAGACGAGATTTGTCAAGGGGTTTTTATGCGAAAAAGTACGATTTCATAAAAAAGACATACAAACACACATCAAACAACATTGCGATAACAGTAGGACTTAATATGTGATCATAAATTGCTTCTTGAAAGGTTGTCACGATAGATTATTCACGATATCCCGCAGTTCAAGAAAACGAGTTTCCTGATTCAAAGCTTGAATTTCATTTTGGGATAATTTGTAGAGTAACTTCTGTTTTATGATTTCCTTTGGTAATGATGTAATCAATTCAGTTTCCCTTACGATAGGTGATTTGATGTTGCTGCGATGTAAAACATTTTCTCCTGTATTTGTGTTGTAAAGATCAATATAATACATAACAGATTTTTCTACAGCGCTCATTGCCTTTGATGTTTCTCCGGTTGCAAGATATGCTTCTGCCAATAACAAATAACAATCTCCCGAATCAAAATCATGGTACGAAAGGGGGATTTCGTCCTTGAATATTACACTCATAAATTCGAAAAATGTTTCGTATACAGTAATGGCATCCGCATATTTCCCGTCGTTGTAGTATGCTTTTCCAAGTCGTGCAATATCATTTTCAAGTGCCTGCAGCGTATAGTCAATATTGGAGCACAGATATGTTGCGGCTCTTTTGTAATTATTCATATATTCATTAATGATTGCCATATTTGAATACAAGGTTAAATCGGCACGAGGCGGAAAATTTCTTGCTTCGTTTGAGGCCAGATCGAATTTCTGCTGACTGCAATATAAAAATACTAATACCTGACGCGCAGATAATATATCTGTGATATTTTTCGAATTTGCTATAACGAAATTTGCCTGACGAATTGTTTCAGAGGCGATTTCTTTTGCTCGTTCTTTGGCATAGATCCATCCGTTTTCCGGCAAAGAAAGCGAAATTCCGAGATTCATACAATTGATCATAATTATCAAGTTGTTAGGATATTTCTTCAGCCCATCAAGCAAAATATCATACGCGTTTAAGTACGTTTCGATCTCACCGTATTTTTCTATGCTGCCCGCGTGCTGAACAATTTTCCAAGCTTCTTCATTTTCTGTCGTGTCGGCAATGCCAAACAGCACATCTGTACTAACTCCAAATATTGATGCGAGCGGAACAACCTGAGAAATGTCTGGCATTCCCGTATCATTTTCCCATTTTGAAACAGCTTGATAGGTAACACCAAGCCGTTCAGCAAGTTCTTCCTGTGTAAAACCGTTATTTTTACGTAGATCTTTGATGATCTGTCCCATTGATAATGACATGATATGACCTCCAGATAGAATATATCGGTACCGTGATTATATTGTAACACATACATTGGAGAATAAGAAGCGACTTAAAAACGAACCGTTCTCAACTTTGCGTTGAGTTTATTATATCACATATTTGTGAATAATTCGTTCCATCCAGTTATTATAATTGAAAAACAACCGCCGAGTGTAACCTCGACGGCTCATTTCCTGCCTTCTGTATATATAATAATGTAAAGCAGAGATTTTTTACGAAACAGAGCAACAACTAAAACTGCAAAAACGCAACAAGCGAAAAGCATTGAAAATCAGCGTTGTTTACGGTATAATAGAATATATAATACTTGTGCGAACAGAACTTTTTGATTCTATACAGCGTCAAGTACAGTTTTTGGTACAGTGCTTATGATAGAATAAATGCAAAGGAGCGAAAAGAGTTGATCCCTTCATTTTTCACTGCCGATTACCGTGACGGCAGAGTGATATTCGTCGGCAAAAGCTATCCCGCCGGAGTTTTTGCAACAAACCTACTCAATCAGTTTTATATAAAAGATACTGCCGCGCGGATTGCAGTATTTCGGGATGATTTGAATTATCATATTCTCACACAGCTTAGCAACGGATACTTGAATATCACGGAATTTGTGAAAACGGGAGCAAATACTCTTGAAGCCTTAAAAGCATTACCAAAACTGCGACCGTTTGACGGGCTGAATATTGAAGAAATCCAAAATACAGTAACAACGCTTTTCACGGCAGAAACCGGGCAGAAGATATGCGGATACTTTGCCGAAAAAGCAAAGCTAAGCTTGTTATCGCAGAATGAGGTTGCCTCAGGCACGGCGGACAGAATGAAAACCGCAACGGATTTTTCTTTGATTGAGAAAGATATTGCCGATGTTATATCTATCCTGCAATTCTTCGATACTCTTGCCGATGACTTGATACTTGCACATGGGAACCTATTAAAATTCTGCAATCGCATAGACGAGGCGGAGCGCTTGGACGAGGCGCATTTATTACCGTTAGCGTTAGAGATTTTCGGAGACCATCACTTTACGCAAAACGGCAGATACATCTCAGTAAAGAAAAACGCAAAAAGCGTAACCGGAATAGTTGCAAAAAGGCTTAATTTCGACAGCTATTACAGCTTTATCCTGACAGACTTTTTTGAGGGGCTACACTACGGGCACTATCCCCGCAAGTGTGAAATTTGCGGAAAGTACTTTCTTATGCAAAGCGCAAGACGGCAGAAATACTGTTCTTACGGCATTGCGCCTGAACTGTATCGGGGTAAAAAGATAACTTGCCGAAAATATGCCGCCGTTCTTAATCGAAAAGAAAAAGCGGAAAATGATCCTATCGTATCACTGTATAATCGCCGCTGCGGTGCCATTCGTACAGAGGTTGGCAGATGTACAATATCCAAAGCATTTGGTGAAGCGGCGAAACTACTCGCTAAGGAACATAAGCTGAGAGCGTTGGCGGACGATCAATACGCAAAAACGCAGTACAGAATAGATATGAGCCGAGAGGCGTTATACGCCGAAGTGGACAGGAATTTGAAGTGAAAGAAGGTGTGTGCCGGTGAAAAACGAAAAGTGGACAGAAGATTTGTATTTATACCGTATGAAGCCGGCACCACCGAAGATGGAGGATTTTCAGGAGTATATTGCTCTTTACTTTGCTGAAAAGGACGAAAAATACCTCGGTTGGTTCTTCCACTATTATGAGCCAAGGCTAAACACAATTATTATGGAGACGGTGCAAGAAACCGCAATGCAAGGGCATTTTGCCGATTTGAAGCAAGCGTATATTTTCGGTATCTACAAGGCGCTGCAGAAATATGACATTTCTACAGGTGTTCCGTTCCTCATTTTCAAAGAGCATTATGTAAAAAACGAGATTGACAAGTACATCAGCACCATGCGGACAGGTTATTCCGTGCAAAGCGTGGACGAATACCGAACGCTCAGAAAGGCAATGGCGCTGTATGCAAAATATGAGTATAAGTTTGATGATGAAACAATAACCATAATCGCCGCCGAAATCGGAAAAAGCGTTAAGGACGCCAAAGAGATTATCCGTGCCGGAATTGACAGCACGCACTATACGGATTTTTACCGTAAATACGCTGACGAAGACGGTGAAAGCACGACGGAGGATGTGACGGTTGACACAACTTCAAATCCTGAAAGGTTATTTTTCAAACAGTGGCAGGCAGAAGCACTGTTTACCGCGTACTAAACACTTGATTACCGTGAGCGCAGTATGATTGCCGATCATCTCGGCTTTTGCCCGGAATGTTACGGGATTTATGAACTCAGTAAAGACGAATACGGCAATTCTGTCAAGCTGCTCCGCAAGGGAAAAGCCTACATAGACCTCGCCTCCGAGCATATGCTGTCTTCGCCCGATACAGCTTTCCAGATCGTTAACGGTGCATACGAGAAAATGCTGAATGAACTTGCAATTGATGAGTGTATCCATATTGTGGAATTGCGGCTGAAATTTGTCGACGATAACTCGGTCACATACGAATATTGCGCCGATCATAACAATGACTGGGGCAAAATCCATTATACCTTCGGCGAAGACGATTACGATGTTGTTCGATATATCTATGCCGACAGAAAGGGCGATTTCTTCTTCGCCTACTCAGGCGAGTGGATTATGCAAAATACAAATAGGAATCACATGCCTAAATATATGGTTATATCTTTATAAAACCGATAAAACAAAAAAGCCCCGATGAGAATCAGAAACCTGAAACTCATCGGGGCAATCTTTATGCCCGCACATTCGATTGTTGTCATTGTATTTTCTATAATAAACGGTGACAATCTCTGTTTTCATGCTTTTCGGGTGCGACTTTGGGACTACTAACTCATTGTGCTGCTGTTTATCTTTTTTATTCTGTAAGGAGCACTCATAAACAATATTTTCTATTGTTCTGAACTGAGATGGTGTGAGCTTTTATAACTTTTCTGAAAGCGAAAACAATATTTATCATCTATATCGCCGATTAAGAGGTAATCTGCACTTATACCTAAAGCAGATAGTATTTTCAGCAACTTTTCAGACTGCATATTTTACCCTTAATCGCAAAGAACATGACTGCGTGTTTTGCCTGTATGATAGATTCTATACCTTCTAAGTCCAAAAAGTGTTGACTTGTACAAAATAGCGGTATACAATAAAACAAAAATATATTAGGTAAAGTTATCGAAAGATAGCGGCACAAAGCTATGGGGCTAAAACAGATAGAACCATTTGTCATGCTTGCCAGGTTGCAGTTTTTTAGAAAAATTGCAACCTGGTTTTTGTTTTTTCGGCTTTTTAGGATGAGTTTTGTAAAATTTTACAAAAGCTTGTATGATTTACTTAAAATTTCTGAAATTGTGTAGTATAAAGGTAGTATCCCAAAAAATTATAATCTTTTGTTGCAAATATTCAACGCAAAGCCTAATAAAGCAGACAGAAAGGAAGCAAGCTATGGATGATAAAAAATCAACACTTGGACACCGAATTTTGACAGGAGTGGGAATTGCATTGTGTGTAATTTTAATTCCTATGCTGATTATCAACTGCACCCTGCTTATAAAGGGGTGGACAAACAAGGATGAGGTTCCTACGCTTTTCGGTTATGCGCCTATGATTGTCCTTACCGATTCAATGGTGGGTAATAATGAGGACAATTTCAGCGGCGGCGACCTGATTTTTGTCAAAACGGTCAAAGCAGAAGAGGTTAAAAAAGGCGATGTTATTTCGTTTTTCGACCCTCAGGGCAACGGCACCTCCATTACCTCCCACCGCGTTGTGGAAATTATAAACGAGGGCGGCAAAATCTCCTTCAAAACAAAGGGTGATAACAACAATACCGAGGACAAGCTCCCCGTTCCTGCCGAGAATTTGGCAGGTGTGTATACCGGCTTTAAAATTGTCGGTGCCGGAAGGATTGCCATGTTTATGCAAACCCCTTGGGGACTGATTGTTTGCGTTATTGTTCCTATCATTTTGCTTATCGGTTGGGACGCTGTTCGCCGTGCAAGATATAACAAAAAGCACGAAGAAGACAAAGACGCTCTGCTTGCTGAGCTTGAAGAGCTGCGGCAGCTTAAAGCGGAGAATCCCGAACCTAAAGCCGATACCTCGGCAGAGGAAACCGCAGACAGTGTGTGATAAGGCACAGCTTACTGCCTGCAATCAAGTATGATAGTTCTGCCCGTGGGCACACATGGGTTGGCTATATATATTTTATGTTGCCCGATGTCGGGCGGAACTAATAAAGTTCAGAAAGGAAATGATTTATTATGAAGAAAAACAAAATGATGCGTATTGCCTCTGTTTTGCTCGTAGCGGTTATTCTTACCACCTGCGCAATCAGCGGCACATTCGCGAAGTATGTAACAAGCGGTAACGGCTCTGATTCTGCAAGAGTTGCTAAGTTTGGTGTAACCGTAACCGGAACTGCTGATACCTTTAAAGAAACTTACGCAAAGAATGACGCTGGCTTTACCTTAGCTGCAAACACCGTTGTTTCTACTGAAGATGTTGTTGCTCCCGGTACTTCCGGTTCCATGGCTGCTTTTACCATTACCGGTACACCCGAAGTTGCCGTAAGGGTTGCATTTACCGGCACATTAGAACTCGGCGACAAATGGGTTTCTGATGCAAGTTCTACTTACTACTGCCCCATTGAGATTACTGTTGGCTCTGACACATTTAAAGGCACCACTTATGCCTCTGCTGACGAATTTGAGGCTGCTGTTAATGCAAAAATTGCAACTTTCACCAAAGATTATGAAGCAAACACAGATTTAAGCACTATCGGTGGAGACGCTCCTGCAATTTCTTGGAAATGGGCATTCGAAGGCAACGACAATGTTAAGGATACATATCTCGGCGATCAGGCCGCTGCCGGCAATGCTGCTACCATTTCTCTTGATGTTACTGCAACCGTAACCCAGATCGACTAATTCAAGCGACACTAAACGAAACGATACATAATAAAGTGTAATTTCATACGAGGGTGTGTGTCCACCCTCGTATGCTTGAATTTTTGCTTTTGAAAGAAAAGAAGTTTTTTGTGTGTGCAAACCGTATTTGCCTCCCTCTGACGAGGGTGCGGGTGTCCAGTGGACACTGTTGCGAAGCAACAGCACCGACCGAAACGGCAGTTGAGAGGTGGCACGGCTTCGCCGTGACGGAGGGAGAGAAAAGGCTTTAATAAAGCCTTTTCTTACTACCCCTCAGTCACCTGCGGTGACAGCTCCCCTGACAAGGGGAGCCGAAAACAGGCTTTTTCGGCAGACTGTAAAATTTACTCCTTTGTTTTCAAAAGCATAAATCAGTATTCCTAAAATAAGGAGGGCGACTAATGAAAAAGAGTAAAATAGGTCTATCGGTTTTAGTTGTAACCTTAGCCCTATTGGTTGCTGTTTCATTTGTGGAAATCTCGCATTTGCTTATTAAAACGGGAAATGAGAATCCTTCTGCCAATATTGATATTTCTGCTTCCGACAACGGTGATAATGACAGCAGTGAGACCGAAAGTGCTGTTTCCGAATCGGTTAAGTCGGAGCCCCAAGAGCCTAAACCCGAACCCGAAGAACCAACGCCGGAGGCTGAACTTATTGGCGGTAAAGGCGGAATTTACCATAAGGAAATACAGGTTTTTTACGCCGAATACGATAACAACGGCGAATTTACCGTCAAGTCCGATTTTGGGGATCAAGTTGTTGCCCCGGGAACCGAAAACAGTTACGATTTATATGTAAGAAATGTGGGGAAAGCACCGATAAGCTATATTTTGGAGGCGGAATCACACATTACCGTGGATATAAACGGCGAGCAAATCGAAATACCGGTCGAAGCCAGTTTTTACACCCCCCACGGCAGTTACCTTTTAGGCGGAGAAGATAGTTTAGAAAGTTTAGGCAAGCTTGACGGAGTTAAGGACGGTTCGGGTTTATCGCCCCAACATCAGGCAAAGTACACCTTATGTTGGAGTTGGCCTTTTGACGGCGACGATGAATTTGATACATTACTGGGTAATTTGGCTGCCGAGGGCGAAGAATTAACCGTCAAAGTAGCTTTTAATGTAACAGCCGCTTACGACCCAAACGCTGCGGGCGGCTCACCAATGACCGGTGATTCATCTAATATTGGACTTTGGGTTGCATTGTTTGTAATCTCAACATTCACTTTGATTATTCTATTATTCTTAAGAAAAAGGGAAAACGATGAAGAAAACTCCCAAACACGCAAAGAAAAAATTCAGTAAAAAAACCGTATTCCGTTACATTATTTTTTCTTTTATAGGCATAGTTTTAGGGCTATTTGTTTATGCTCAAAATGCTCAGGGAATTTTGAGGGATAAGATGCCAATGCCCTTCGGTTACGGTATGTCGGTCGTGCTTTCGGGCAGTATGGAAAGCAGACTTTCGGTAGACGATTTGGTTATTATTAAAGCAACCGACCGTTTTGAAGTAAACGATATTGTACTTTACCAAGACGGCGACAGCCTTGTAATACACCGCATTATTGAAATTGACGGCGACACCGTTACCACCAAAGGCGACGCCAATAATGTTGCAGATGAGCCGATAAACAAAAGCCAAATTAAAGGCGTTTTGGTTTATGATATTACGGGACTCGGTGCGGTGGTAAATGTTTTAAAACAGCCCGTTTCGGTATTTATCATTTTGGCGGCGGCGCTTTTGCTTACGGAGCTTTCCTACCGCAAAGAAAAGGACAAGGATACCGAAGAACTTGATGAAATTAAAAAAATGATTGAAGAACTGAAAAAGGACAAAAACGCTTAAAATAAGGAGGCGGCGGATCATGCATTATAAACCGAAACACGAAAAAAACGATAAACCGCATTATCCTGTTTTGTTTTTTCGTATCGCCGCCTTGCTTGCCTGTCTTACGCTGATTACAACATATCTGCTTTCGGGCGCTTATTCAAAGTTTTTTTCAGGTGCTTCGGGCGGCGACGGTGCAAGTGTTGCCCGATTTTCACCCGATTTTACTTCCGCTAAGGTTCTTGATTTTGAAAAAACACCCGGGTATAACGCAGAAATAGATTTTTCCGTGCAAAACTATTCGGATGAAAATCTGCCTGAAACGGCAATGAAATATAAAATAATTCTGAAAACCACGGGAAATATTCCGCTGACATTTACTCTCTGCAAGAGTGACGGAAGTGCTGTAGGATATTTTACTTGCGACGGAGTAAGCGGAGAAAAAAATTACGAATATACAGACAGCTCGCTTGTTTTCGGCACGGGTGTGAAGCAAAGCCAAGCCTATAAATTGAAAGCGGAATGGAAAAGCGACAAAAAGGACGCGCGCTTTTCGGGAATGACCGACGCCGTATATTTAGAAGCGGTATTTGAACAGATTGATTAAAGTTTAAAGTTTCAAAGGAAAGGAGATTTCTGCTATATGAAAAAAAGAAAAACTATTGCAGTTGTCTCCGTTTTACTGGCTGTTGCGCTTTTGCTTTTTGTTATACTCTCTGTTGCAAAATACATAATAAAAAAAGGACAGCAAAGCGAGCTCACTTCCCAAAATTTTTATTTTTCCAGCAATTTTCTAAAATCGGACGAAGTACCGACCTATGAAATTTACGGAAACACCGTAACCTTCCAGGTGCGAAATTATATTGACAGTTTAAGAATTAACGCTACGGATATCAATTATACCGTTTCGGCAGACGACGGTGCGGTCGATATATCAAACGGCAGTCTGGCGGGGGCGGCTTCTTCTTCGGCAAGTATTACCTTGTCTTATGATTTTGCCGCAGACGAACTGCAAAAAGAAATAATCGTTTCGGTTACGGGAACGGGGGATTTCACACAAACCTTGAAAGCAAAGTTTATACTTATTAAAACCGACAGTTTGAGATACGAAATGAAAGACCAGGCAGACAGAGATTATGCCGAGCTTTATATTTATACGGGAAATACGGCACAAAATGTTACCCTTTCGTGGGATAATGCAGAGCTGGTGATTGACGAAACCAACGATTATGTTTTCGGCAAGGTTCAAAATCAAACATCACCTGAAAAGAGTTCGGTTGAAATAGATAATATAGCTGCCGACACAACGGTTAAAATAGTATTTTTCAAGCAGGATATTACACAGGACTATACCTGCGGTATAACAAAATCCAATGGTACAATAACAATTCCGACGTCATAATAGAAGTTTCTTAAAATTAAACCGAAAACAGAAAGGAGGGGCGGGAATTATCCCGAACATTATGGAAAAAACCGATGTACTAAGACGAATAGTATCCCTATTGCTGATTTTAACACTTATTACAGGCTTTTTTGTAAACCTGCCCCTTTCTATTTCTGCTGAAGACGAAGGATTACAGGGCGGTCAGTCGAATATCGTAAACGGAAGTTTTGAGGATCCTGACAGTTACCGTATTGAAGATTTAGCAAAAGAAACGCCAAGTTGCTATAAATACGTTCCTCAAGGTGATGTGCCCGGTTGGAATACCACAGCATATAAAAATCAGTTAATTGAACTTGGTTGGATGAACAATAATGTTTCAATTGATAAAGCGTCTCCCCATATGAAACCTACCATTGCCAAAGCGTCTTATACTGCCGACGGTTATCAACTGGCAGAAGTAATAGCAAGCGAGACTAACAGCAGTTTGTATCAAAAAATAACCGTAACTGAAAGTGCAAATTACAACTGGACTGTGCATCATCGCGGAAGATCCGGCGTTGACACATTGGCACTTATCATTACAGATTATGCCGGCAGTGTTTACGACAAATCAAACAAAGATATAATAGACCATTTTAATCAAATATTAAATTGGTTGAAAGATACAAAAGGCGTAACTGCACCGGCAGACGGAGTAACGGAAACTTACACTGTCTATACGACAAATCTCACTAATGACCCATCTAATGGTCCATCTTTTGAGGGCGAGAAGGCTAATTGGTTTTCCTACGAACAGGAAAATCATCCTGTAAAATTTGAAATACATTTAATAAGCACGGGAAAAGACAGATGGGGCGAATATACAGGCAGTTACACATCGGATAAGAATAAAGATATTCTGTTTGTCTTAACCTCCTTTGAAACTTCATATTCAAAGGCTGATGGAGGAAACTTAATAGATAAAATGAGTTTCGTTGATGAGGGCGGTAACAACTTGCTATTAAATCCGAGCTTTGACGATGTTAATGCAAATGCTAATTACAAAAATTTTTCTGCAGCAAATGCCGATAATCCAACCGAAGGTATCGGTTGGTCTACGACTGCCTATGCACGTGTAATTGAAATCGGCAACTTTGAAAATGGTAATGCTTATAGTATAACTCCCATTTCAGATGTGTTTAATAAACCTTATATCAGAGACGGAGAACAATTTGCCGAATTAAATGCAGAAGAAGAAAGTTCTTTATATCAAATAGTAAATACCGACCCCGGTAAAATGTATAAATGGAGCCTGTCTCACAGAGGCCGTGACGCAATTGATACTATGGCTCTTATTATCGGCCCTGCCCAATTTGATTCGGGCGGAGGATCACTTCTTCCTAAAAAAACAAGCAGCACCGCAAGAGACCAGCTTATGCAGATTATTGATTGGCTCTATTCCCAAACGGAAATGCCTCTCCAACTGCCGACAGACGGGGGTTGCAGTGATAAAATTAAGGTTTATACCCCTAAATTTAATTCTAACGGCGGATGGACGACAGACAGCAATATTTTCAGTTTTTATAAAGACAGCATCCATACCGAAGAATGGTCGGTGTGGGTAATCGCTTCAAAAAACGATAAGTGGTATGATTACGGCGAGCTTGATTCCACCGCAAAATACAGTTATGAATGTGTTATTCCCGAGGGACAGGAAAACACCATTTTCGGTTTCGTTTCTCACTCGTCATACAAGGCGGACGGTACAAAAAACAGTATGTCTTACGGCAATTTGCTTGATAATATTGCCTTTAAAGAATATTATTATGCAAAGGTTGAAGTGGCTATGAACAACAGCCACGGAAGCGCCTATATTACTCCCGGCGAAGATGATTCTATTATATGGGACGATGAAAATTCCCAATTAAACGGCTGGGCACTTCAGGGCAGTGCAGTAACCGTCCATGTAACTGAAGCCGAAGGCGAAAATAAAAGAGCTTTTATCGGTGCATATATAAACGGTGTTTTTTACCGTAATGCCGGTGACGAAAACATCTGGGAGTATGATGCAGAAAAACACGAATATTATTACACTTTCACAAATATTACGTCTGCAATTAGGGTTAATATAATATTTTCCGCTCAGAAAATTTATTATGATTCCCGAAGCGCGTATATATATCAATATGACGAAAATAACGCGGAGAGCGGACCCGAGGTGCCGATGTCATCAGGAAATAGAACAGAATATGTATCCCGTGCTCCTGAGGCAGATGACGGATGGAAATTTGTAGGGTGGAAATATATCAACCCTAAAGATAGTCAAGAAACTGTTTTTAATGCAGTCCATACCGTTAGTCTTGTGGAAAACACCGAAACAACGCAAACTTTCAAAGTTACAGACGAAACGAACACTATCGAAGGCATATCCTATGACGAAGGTATAACATTCCTCGGGGAATGGCAATACAGACAAAGGGCGGTTGCTCAAACCTATAACAAAGAAGACTCTCAATATTTCGCAAGCACCGAAGGCGGAGAGGTTAACATTGCTGTTTCCTTCGGTGTAGGTGATACCGCAACCGATTATATTGATAACGGCAATAATGTAGGCAAAGAGTTATATGCTTCTGCCGACGATACCTATGTTACCGCAACCGCACATCATAAAACCGGTTTTACTTTCAACGGTTGGTATGACAGCAGCGGTAATTTAATTTCGAAGAACGCAAGTTATGTCTATAAGGTAAAAAGCGGCATAATTGAAACCTTATATGCCCACTTCGACCCTGCCGGCTGTGATCTTAAGGTGGATTGCAGCACCTATAGCACCTTATTGGAAGATATTGGTAAGTATTTTAAAATTTATTGCTTTCTTTCCGATTTGCGTGCCGGAAAATTGTATACATTGTCCTATGTATCCGGCAAAATTGTTTCAAATGAAACCATAGTTGCGGATTCAACCGGAAAAGCAACAGTTACTTTAAATATGAAACACGGTGATTACGCCAAGTTTATATATTTGCCTGTTGACAGTAAATACACCATTGAAGCCGACCCTACAAGCAGTGCAGACTTTAGCGTAAAAGGCGAGGTTAAAACAGAAAAGACGGTGACTAAACCTAACGGTTCCACCGAAACAATACCTGTGATAACCGAACATATAATTTTTTTCAAGGCAAGCCAAACCGCGCTGATAAAGGACGGAAAGCACTATGAGGGTATTGCCGAGGGTGAAGAGATTACCATTACAAAAAACAGCAGTTATACCTTCCAAGTTGAAACAAGATATAATCCGTCAATATATGAGGGTTTAAGAACCTCGCTTTGCTTTTATGATACAAACGGAGATGCAAAAAACTTCATCGACAAAACAAGAATTTTGATGATTGATTTGTCGAACAGTGCAGCCCCGAAATATTACGGGTATACCGTTAACAATGAAAGCAACGGCGAAACAAACGCAATACTTCTTACGAACTTTACCGAACTCGGCTCGGCGGACACCCCTTTTGCTCTAAAGACAGCGACAAGCGAAATGTTGACCGAAAAGCTGGTGTTTATTGTCGATTATGTCGGTACGAACGATGCAGAAAGTGGGAAAATAGCCCTTGTTTATAACAATAACGATGGCGAACTGACAAACATTATAACCCCGCCTAAAAAGGCAGTCATAATAGGTACAGACACAACAGTGCTTTCCGCCGCCGCAGTCGGCAGCGGTAATACAGCAAGCGACGGACCTTTTGCAATTAACATTACCGTAGGCGAAAGTGCGCCCGCTGTAAATACTACCTACGAAGGTAGCGAAAGCGGTAAGTATGCGGTGAAACTGTCGCTTGACAGCGGGAAACTGCCAGACGGTTCTTATGCAGTAGTAGGCGGAAAAACTTATTACAGCAACAACGGATATATTAAAATTTCTCCGATTACTACGGGCAGTTTCAGTGTGAATATTCATTCCCCCGTACCGCTTGAACTTTCCGACGGCAAGGTGAAATTTACGGCAACCTTATTGTCGGCGGTTTCAACCTCGGCCACAGTTCCGGCTGCAATAAGCACAACACCGATAGAGTACAGTTGCGTTGATGTTGCTATTGATGCCGAGGTTTCAAATAAAGTACTGTCACCCGGAAATGTCAGGGATGCAAAAATCACATTAAAGCATAAAAACCTTGATGAAGTTAAATTAACAGTAAGCCAAAAGAACAGTGACGAAACATATACCGAGATTTTAACCGATGTCAATGTAAATTTGCCTGACGATAATGCTGAATTTACGGTTAATTTATCTAACGCTTTTAACGCAGAATCGGGTGAAACATATATTTTCTCATTTGTCGGATATGTTAACGGCGCCCCTGTTTGCAAAGACGAATGTTGTGTAGTCGGCGGATATATCAATTAAAAACACAAACAAATAAATTTTTGTAAAGAAAAACTGACTCCGATTAAAACGGAGTCAGTTTATTTCTATAGGTTCTATTCCTAATGTTGGGGTTTCAACACTTATCGCCTCCCTCTGACGAGGGAGGTGGCACGGCTTTGCCGTGACGGAGGGAGAGAAATAATAAAGATAGGTATATACTTTGGCTTTTCTCTCCCTCAGTCTCGCTTCGTTCGACAGCTCCCTCGTCAGAGGGAGCCAATCTATGTCCCAACTTTTGCAAAAGAACCATAAATTTTTGTAAAGCAAAACTGACTCCGATTAAAACGGAGTCAGTTTATTTTTATACATTAATCTTCTTTCAGTTCAAATCTTACCGTTACTCGGGTTCTACCGCCGAGGGTACAGGTAAATAAGGTTAAATCCCAATCGCCGCTTTCCATATCCTCAACAGAGGTCGGCAAAAGGGTTTCCTGCTCTACCGCTTTGTAGGTAAACACGTTTCCGTCAATATCCGTAAAAGTGGCAATATCGCCTTCCGAAAGACGTCTTATCCTACCTAAATGTGCGGTATAATTGTGACCGCATATAATCAAATTATTTAGATACGCAGAGCCGCTGTATCGACAAGGTGCGGTTTTCAAATTGGAATAATTCCATTCGCTGATAATCGGCAGTTCAAGTTCTAACGAAGGGATTTTCAATATACCGATATAGTCTGTGCCGTTAACGGTTTTTATCGGCATTTCCATATCGGGAAATAAAACATAGTCAGGGGTGGCGTTTTCATCTGTAAGCGAATCCGAATTTTTAGAGAATAAATATTCCTCAAGGCTGATTGCCGCCTGTATCGCCTCCTGCTCTGCCCGAAAATCATCGTACAGGTTGTACCCTACAATGAAAAGGGCTACCAAAACAAGCAGCAACCCTATAATAATCATAAACAAGCCGTCTTTATTCTTGCTATGCTTCTTTTTATTTCTCATCGGTCGTACCTCTGCGACGAAGCAAACCTATAATAATAAACAGCAAACCGACAGCGATAAGCATAGGCACAGGCCACCATAACTGACCTGTTTGGGGTAGTTTGTTCCCTGTCGGACCATCGGGCTTATTGCTCGTACTTTTATCGTAGGTGTTTGTCACCACAAAAGTGTTGCCCTCTTGTGTAACCTCTACGGTGTAGTATTCTTCTTGTTTCTCTACAACGGTCCAACTATAACTGTTATCTAACTTCTTCCAGGTGTGTCGCCAATTGTTAGAAGAACTTAAAGTTACCGTATCATATACCTTGCCGTTACGAAGAAGTTGAACGGTAACTTTATTCGGACGTTCTGCTTCATGTCCGTCGTCTTTCCAAACTTTCATCACCTTGCGGCTGATTGTATCATCAACGGTATTATTAGGTATTTTTGAAACATCAAACTTTGCGTTGACAGTCACGCCGTAATCCCAAGCGTTATTCTCGTTATCTGCGCTCGGTAACATTACCATAAACGGCGCAGGATCATATCTGTAGCCGTCTTGAGTATGTCGGTATCCTATCACCAAATACAAACCTGCTTTAAGACTTTTTCCGTTAGCAGGGAAAGTAACCAAACCTTTATTATCGGTCTTTCCGCTGCTTGTGTGAGAAATATTGTCACGCAGTACATAGCCTTTTAAAGTAGAAGCCAATGTTCGCCATGCCTTGTCATTCTTGCCCCGAATATTCACATTGAATTGAGAAAACTTTTTTGTAGCAGTCAATTCATTGTACTTATCAACTGTGGCGACCAAAAAAATATCAAACTTTGCGCCGGCCAAAGGTTTCTTCCCGCTACGGTATGAAACAGTCAGGCTCACATCTCGGTTTATGTCGATGTTCTCTGCCGCCAAAGCCTGAAAAGGCAGGAGAAAAGAAACCGCAAGCAGAGCAAGCAGTAAAGCGGTTATGCGTTTAAATCTCTTCATCGGCGTCACCTCCGTGTTTCTTTTTTGACCGCTTCGGAAGAAGCAATGATATAAGCAGTATCAGTAAAATCGGAATTGCTACAATAGGAGCAACCAACAAAGGCTCAATCTGTGTAGCGTCCGATGTAATTCGTATGGTATCGGAACTGTCTAAATTTTCAATCCTGCGTCCGCGAACTAAAAGCCTGTGGGTATTAATGCCATAAGGTGTGCAAGTCACCAATGTGCAATAGTCCTTTCCCGGTGTAATACGCAACGAACCGGTTTCTTGGGGTTCGACAACAAGAATCTTATCTATCTCGTAAGTCAGCACCTCGTCTAACACACGAAGCATAAAAACATCGCCCTCTTTAAGTTTATCAAGATTGGTAAACAATTTGGCGCTGGGTAATCCACGGTGACCCGATAATACGCAATGAGAACTGTTACCGCCGACAGGCAGGCTTGACCACTCCAGATGTCCTATGGCAATTTGAAGCACCGCTTCATCAATACCGTGGTATATCGGCAGAGTGCAATCTATTTCGGGTATCTCGATATAGCCCATAATTCCGAGTCCCGAAACATCAAGCATACTCAGATATTCTTTCTTCTGCGCTTCGGTTAGCACAGAGGAACTTCCGTTTTCAGCCAAAGATTTGTTGTATTTTTTAGCGGCGGATAAAATTTTGTCATACTGCTTTTTGTTAAGTTTTGCCACGCTTTCGGAATATTCGGCAATCGCCTTTGTTTGGTGAAAAGAGTTCCAATAGTCGCTTACGGTGGGATACAGCAGTAAGGACAGCCCTACAAGAAGTATTAGGACCAAAAACAGAGTTATGAAATTGCCTTTTTTCTTCTTCATATAGGGTTCTCCTTGCCACTGTGGGACGGAGAGAATTTATCTCTCCGCCCCATAAAACGAGATTGTTTAGTTATAATTCAAGGTTTTGTTTTTGAATTATTCTTTTACTTTCATGCGTTTTTTTGTAACTAAAAGTACAACTGCAAGTAAAACTAAAACAGAACCGAGAATGTAGAATATAGTTGTACCGATACCACCGGTAGAAGGAAGCAATGAACCTGATTCGTTAACAACATGAACACCGCCATTATCCCAAGTAGTAGTGCCGATCATATTAGCAGTCAGGTTAGCGGCATCAATTTTAACTTCTACTCGTGAAGAAAGTTTGTTATAGCCGTTAGGAGCCTTTGTTTCCTCTAAATAGTATATAGCGGTATCAAGACCTTTAATTACAACATTACCTGCGTCGATAGTATCAACTGTACCGCTTTCTCCGGCAACAGCTACACGGTACTCGGTTGCAGATTCTTTAATAAAACTGATCACGTTGCCGCCTGTTGCAGCGTCATACAATTTGAATTGAGCGCCATCCAACACGGTGTTATCTACCTTTGTTTTAACCAATTGGAACTTGAATGTATTTGTTTTGGTTTCTGATGGGGTGGTTTCCTTATCAGTATTAGTTGTATCTTTGTAAGAAAGATATGCTTCGTTGTCGTTGGTGCTACCGGAGATAACAGCGTCTTTATTCAAGACAGCAGAGTAAGTAACTTCAATTTTATCGTTAGGCTGAACACCATTAAAAGTAATTTCAAAGGTGTCTCCGTCTGTAGGAGCGGTGTAAACTGTGTAATCAGTGCCTGCAGTCTTTACAGTACCGTTAACTTTAACAACTATGTCGTTGTTGAATGTAAGACCTGCGTCCATTTTATCGTGCATAACATAATCTTTCGGCTGAGCGTCTCTTGCTTCGATACTAACCTTGTAGTTTATTGTATCGCCGATAGTAGCGTCGTTACTAGGGCCCCAAGAACCGTTGCTGTCCTCTTGAACCTCTTTATAAAGAGTAGGCTCTGTGTTCTTATCCTTGATATAAACTTCTTTATCTGTAGTGTCAAGTGAGCAAATAGTGCCGGAGGTAGAACCTACAAGATAGTAACCAAGGCTAAGATTTTCAAATTTAACAAAATTACCTTCTGCAGTTTTTGTTTCTGTAGGTGTGATGGTGTTAGCGTCAGCATAAGTTTTAGCCAATGTGGCAAAAGCGGCTACATCAGCACCGGCATGCCATGTAACGAGGCCGTTAGAATCGGTTTCAAGATAAATGCCTGCAACTGTAGCGCCCTCAACGAAAGACTTCCAAGCAGCCGTTGCCTTGTAAGAGTAAGTGTCTGCTGCTGTGTCGAAACTTTCGAGCTCGAGGATCTGGTAGATGCTGTAGTCCTTGCCGGAATTAGCGTTGTCAATACTGATTATACCTGTGTTGTCATTTGTGCCGCTTGCGGCGAATACTGTGGTGGCCAAGGAGAATACCATGACCAATGCCAACAATACGCTGGCGAGTTTTTTTGCATGTTTCATAGTTTTTTTCCTTTCTTCTTTGAAAAATTTTTTGTTTAATAGGGTTTTTGCTGTTAGGGTTTTTGCTATGCACATTAGGAAGATGCCACATCCTCCTCTCTGCGCTTTTTTTGTTTATATAACAGGATTACTGCGCACAAAATCAGCACAAGTCCTCCTGAGATATATGGTGTTGTTCCGATTCCGCCTGTGGCGGGCAGTTCATAACCTCGCTCATAGAAGCCGCTATCGTGATATTTGGATTCATAGAGTACTACGCTCATATCTTCGGCTTTCGGCATTGTAATTCCGAGAATTACCGTCTTTTGAAGTTTAAGTTTATCTGCGCTGTATACCGCAGTTGCGTCGGAATCGAGAGAGTCGTTACCGCCTAAATCGACCGGAGAACCGATATACGGTGAAATATAGTAACTGCCGCTTTCAAATTTGACGGCAAAAGTACCTGCGGGCATATCGTTAAACTTGTATCGTCCCGTTTCATATTCTTTTGCCTTGTCTGCTCCGGTGGCAAGCACGCTTATCTGCTTTCCGGTTTCAATCACAATCTGTGTGGATGTGCCGGGATAACAATACGGCACATAGTCGTCCTCGTTTTCGCCGGCTACCCGTACGGTATCTGAAACATTTTGACAGTAGAGATACTGTGCGGCGGCGCCCGTTTGGGTGAAGTCGAATACTCTCGAAGTGCCGTCTTTTAAACAAAGCGTAACAGATTTCAGGGTAACTTCCAAATTCGCCTGCGTGCCGGGGTCCCAACGTAATAAAGTAACTGTACCTGCCGGGGAATGCGCCCAGTTCGGAGCGCTCTGCAGGTCGTACACAAATTCCTGTTCTGCGGTAGAGGTCGATGTCGCTTTAATGGAGTTCTCATCTTTTTCGGCTTCACCGTCTATCCCATAGAACAGTTGGGCAGTCATATCCGGCAGAAGTCCGCTTGCGACCACACGAATCTCGGATAAAGTTTCTGTGGTAAGGTCGCTGTACAGATCGCTTTTAATATACAACCTCGGGTCATCGCTTGTGTTTGTAAATACAGTACCCTCACGCAGTTTCCATAACGAAACTTTTACGCCGCTTATTCGTCTGCTTGAGTCTTCGTTTTGCACACCGTCGGCGTTATCGTCCCTCCACGCAAGACCCTCGAGCGTACGAACAACGCTGTGTTCTTCTGTGGATGAGGTTAAATTGCCGTGTGAGAATATGTTATGATAAACGTTGTTTTTTCCGTTTAATTCACCGGGATTCAGTTTAATCACCAAATCAATATATACGCTCCTCTGGGAGTTCAGAGTACCAATCAGTGCCCAGGCAGCCGGCATCGTTCCATTCATGGCCGTAACCGAACCGACGGCATTGATGTCTGCTTTCGTCCATGTTTTGATCTCGGCCTCGGAAATTTCCTGAAGCGTCTTTCCTGCGTATTTTTCGTCCAGCGTATAGTATAGCGTAAAGTTGGACGGCGTGCATTTTTCCGCATTCAGATTCCAGCTTTTCACGGTGTAGCCGCCGGTAAAGCTGTTATCAAAATATCCGTTTCTGGGCATGGTATCCAGCATAACGATATTGGGAATGGGAACCATAGAATTATTTTCATAGTAGATTACATAGTTTATCTCGCCGTCCGGCTCTACTACCGTGTTCGTAGAATACTTACCGTAAGCGCTGGCAGTACCTCGAGTAGTAACAACGCCTATTTCGGCATAGTTGCCGTTGGCGGTGCTTACCTGTCGCAAATCGTGAGTTGCGGTGATACGCACCTTATTCAGCAGATTGGTAGTGCCGAGCGGTACATCGTTTTCCGAATTATTTCGGTCGCCGATGTTAGCCGAGTAGTAGATTGCCGGCATTTTGGCTCCTACTTGCACATCGGTGATTATCCACGTAAGCGTTTGAGTTCCGTCCTCATTGGTTGTTATGCTGTCGGGTTCTCGTAGTGTTCCGCCGGAAATCGAACCTTGCGTTCCGCCGGTTACCGACGTTTGGGTGTAAACTCCGCCAAAGTATGAAGAACCCGCTCGATAAGTAAGGTGCTTTGGCAGAGTATCTACAATGGTAACGGTAGTACTCAAACTCTGACCGCTCGTAGCGCCTGTATCGAAATAAGTTCTTGGGTTTAGTTTAAAATCGACCACACGCTGATCGGCGTCCATATTAAATGTGGTTTTATCTGTACTGTCGCTTCGTTGGCACAGACGTTTGGTAATGCCTGTTTTGTAACCGATGACAAGCAGGGTATCGCCCCAATGCTGCCAGTCGGAATTGTGCGTTCCCTTCGCACCGCTGCCGTCTTCGGCATAGGTCTCTTTTGTGTACCAAATAGACCCTTGAATATTTGCATTTTTATAGTGGGTTGTCGGGAAACTGCTCAACTTAGTAGTAGGATCAGACCAATCGGGAATATCATCAAGAGTCATCTTCGCACTTTCAAAAAAGGATTTTGTCCATGCCCGAGAGGTGGAAGCCAACATAAAGGTCTGACCCGCCAAACTCATATCTTCCCGCACTTTGGCTTTTTGATGCAGAAGATAATGGGGCGTACCTTTTTCTTCGTAAACACCCTCTTTGAAACAGAAGAGCATTCCTACGCAAAGGTGTCCCTCGGGAATATCCGACAGGTTCTTATAAAAGACCATATCGTCCTCATAAGTGTGCAACAGTTCATAATCGCTCACCCAGTCTTTTCCGTCCTTTTTCGTGGCATAGTAAACCATCCACTCTTTTGGATTTGCGCCTTCGGAGAAGAATGTTTCCGGTGGGGTATCAATGATTTCAATGGCGCTTCCGTAAAACTTGGTCAGATTAGTACCCCAATAGAGAAGATTATCCGGTTCATTTTGATGTCTATAACTAAAGCCGCCCCTTATACGAAATTCTGTTCCGATTGCGGCAAAGTCCTTACCGTCATAAGGGTCGTCTGTGCCGACGCCTTTGTAGGAATAGTTGAGGTTTAGATATGCCACACGGTTCTGTAAAGCTCCCGGTAATGTTAACGCCAATGTATACGCACTTCGGTCGTCGTTTGTTACCATCTGGGCGTCGTTTTTACCCGCAGAATCTTGGAAAACCGTTCCGCTGACCGAGGTTACTTTTAAATTCATTTCTTCAAACGTTGTGGAAAAAGCACCCTGTCCGTAATCCTGCACAACGTCAAAATTCGGACCTGCGTTGTCGCTTGTTTCTCCAATCTTGTTAAAGGGCTGAACCATCCAGACTTCGCCGGCGGCGAAGCATCCGATACCCAGCGCCTCACCGTATTTGGCAGCGTCACCTTCCATATGCGCATCATTGTAAAGCGGCATTTTAGTCATATCAATTTTATAGCCGGACACCTTTATATGAACGATATTACCGGACTGCGTAGCCGTCCAACTACCGCTGTTATAGCAGGAGTTATTCTTGCCTCCGTTGGCGGCAGGAGCAGCCGCCTGCGCATTACCGTGGGAATCATAAAACACACGTCCGTCGTTGTTTGTCTTGCCGTAGGGCGTAGCAATATTTGCATCGCAACTCCAAAGCAACGGCATATAGGTATCCTTTACATTTACCTGCTGTCCTTGGGTATATCCACTACCTGCATTCGGCATATTAATCTTATATACCGATGAAGCTTTCAAATCGAAAGTAATGTCGCTTCCGTCCGGCAATTCAATTCCCTTAAATCCTTTAGAAGCGTTATCGTTGTAAAGTTGTATCGTAATACCGAGTTTGCTTACACGTCCTGTTACTCTGCCTTTTCCGTAGCCGTCGCCGTAGGCTTGCGCAAGGGCGTTACCCGAATTAAAATCAAAAGTATTCTTATAAACGGATTGTCCGCCAAGTTGGATATTGTATTTCGGTGTGGCAGAAACGGTGACCTCATCCGCTTGCACGGTGAACTTTTCCTGCTTGCCTTCGTGGGTTGAACAAACTCCGTCCCACGCACCGTATTCCATAGCGACGCTTAAAATCGGCGCAAACTTCTCGCCGTTTTTCATTGATTTTACATTAACTGTCACATTTTCGCCGAAACTTCCCGGTACTACAGAACTGTTTCCCTCCGAGGGTAGCAGTCGCTTATAGCAAGTAAGAACCTGACACTCTGTATCCACACCGTTTATGCTTCGGGTTTCTGTGGTAAGTTTCGGGGCATATCCGCTTGTTTGATCCATCCATGCCATAGCGGTTTGGTCAAAAATCGCCTCATCTTTATTAAGCGGCAGGACAAATTCCAGTTTAACTCGGGCTTCGCTGTAACCGGTGCTTGTATATGACTCCATCTCAACCGTAAAACGATAGGTAACCGTATCAAAAGTACGCACGATTTTGTTACTGTTACCGGAATCGTTGCCCGAATCGTCATTTTCGTCAAACGGCGCTGTGCCGTCTACAATTTCGTTTATTTCAATTCTTGTAACTCTTGCGCTGTCATCATTAAGAATCGGTAAATCTGCGTATGTTGTCGCCGACCAAATCCATTCAAGCGCCATGAGTTTATCTGCGTTACTAACCTTTGCTTTTTGGGCGTCGGTCAGGGCGCTGTATTTTGCATAAGCGGTATTAACCTGCGGATAAACGCCCGAGAGATAGTCTTCAAGTCCGTCATCGTCCTCTGCTTCTTCAAAATCTTCAGCGGTTTCCTCAATCTCATCAGAGGTGGGCAGAGAATCGATAAGGGCAATGACCTTGTCGACTTTTGCCTGTTCCTCCTCGGTCAATTCCGTTTCGCCTTTACTTTCTTGTTCTGAAACACTTTGCTCTGTTTCCAGTGTTATGGCAGGAAGAATAAGCGCATAGGTAGTGCAAAACACCACCACTGCGGCGAGAAAGGTCATTATTTGATACCAGCGTTTTTTTCGCTTATGGGCTTTATTATATTTTTCTGCGTCTTTAAACGCAAACTGCCTCATAATCCTTTCACCAAATCTCCTATTCTAAAGTACCGAAGTTCGGCAAAGGCCAAACTCGGAATACAATTTTTCCTACAATTTGTTCTTCAGATACACATCCGATTGTCGAACTTCGGGAGTCGACAGAAGTTGCTCGGTGGTCGCCCATACAGAAATACCGACTGTCAGGCACCTGATAGGGCAATTCAATATCGCAATCTCCCAAGGCTTTATCTTTAACATACGGTTCATCGAGCGTTTTGCCGTCTACGGTTACATTTCCGTCTTCGTCAATGTTCACCCATTGACCCGGCCCTGCGATGCAGCGTTTAACCAAAATCTTATTGCCTATGTAAAACGCTACCAACTCGCCCGGCTCAAAGTCTGAACCTTTAACGGAAATTACAATGTTCCCCTCTTCCAATGTAGGAGTCATAGACGCACCGTGAATCTGCAAAACGGGCATCCATATAGTCGCAACCAACACGGCTACAGCCGCTACTACCACAAGGGTATAAATAGTGCTTTTAAGCACCTTTTTGTATCGCTTTTTGAATTTTTCTCTGCCGAGTTCCGCTTTAAGTTGTTCCAAAGACGGAGTATCAGAGTGAATCCTTGTTTTCGACTTCATAAATACTGCTTTCCTTTTGTGCCATTATACGTACATTTTCAAGATATTGCTTAACGGCTTTATCAGCTGCTTCAAATACATTATTAATATGCAAAGCAGCCTCTGCAATGGAACCGGCTTTATCAATTGCAATTCTGCGGTCGTTCAACTGCGCCTCTGCCTGCTCTAACTTTAATTTTAACTGTTCGTTTTCTGTTGTTTTTTCAATCAACATTTCCAGCAGTTCGCTTCGGCTTAAACGCCTTAACTCTTTGTCGGTCATCCGGTTTCTCCAAATCTACGTTATTCTATATTATATATTATGAAATTATAAAGTATGAAAGCCAAAAAAAGCCTTTCTTATTTTGGTACTTTTAGCACACTTTAAAAATAAAAAAAGCAGTAGTACCCCTTGTTACATAATTTTCATTATGTGGTTAAACATTTCCAATAACGGATACATATCCTATTAAATTCAAATTTATTATAGCACCGTCACAAAAAAAGTCAAGGGAAAGTATGTAAAAATATCCAAAAAAATTTGATTTTAAACAGGCTAACAGAAAATAAAACAACACAAATTCACCCTCAAAATCCATTTTTGTAAAAATATGTATGAAGGTGTGCTTTTGTGCGCCCAAAATTTAAGGCGTTGTCGATTGGTTGGTATTCTGTAAAGGCGAGTATACCACATAATGAAAATTATGTGGTATTTTTTATGGTTCTTTTGCAAAAGTTGGGGTGTAGATTGGCTCCCTCTGACGAGGGAGCTGTCGAGCGAAGCGAGACTGAGGGAGAGAAAAGCCGAAGTATATATCTATCTT
>JAXJVH010000016.1:0-10089 GCA_036308645.1 Acutalibacteraceae bacterium
AACTGATAAAGTTCCATAGCCTTGCCTGCGGTTATGTGGTCTATAACAATACCGTTTATTATAGCGTCTATTTTCATAAGATTTATGCCTCCAATCCGAGCAGCATCAGAATGAGTGCCATTCTCATATATTTACCGTTTAGCACCTGCTTGAAGTAACAAGCGCGACTGTCATTATCAATGCTAACAGAGATTTCATTAACACGTGGCAACGGATGCATAATCGAGAGGTCAGGCTTTGCATTTTTAAGTTTTTCGGGAGTTAAAATATAACTGTCTTTAAGTCTTAAATAATCAGCCTCGTTGAAAAATCTTTCACGCTGAACTCTTGTCATATAAAGAATATCAAGTTCAGGCATAGCGCCCTCTAAATCCGTTGTTTGAACATAAGGGATATTATTTTTCTTCAAAATATCCTTTTTAACATAACTCGGCAATTTCAGTTCATCAGGGGAGATAAGCACAAATTTAATGTTATTGTAACGGGAAAGCGCCGCAATAAGAGAATGTACCGTTCTGCCGAATTTCAAGTCGCCGCAAAGACCGACGGTAAGACCGTCAAAACCGCCCTTTTCTCTGGATATTGTAAGCAGGTCGGCAAGCGTTTGCGTTGGGTGGTTGTGACCGCCGTCACCTGCATTTATTACAGGAATAGTTGCGTTCATAGCCGCAACCTTAGGTGCGCCCTCTTTAGGGTGGCGCATTGCAATAATATCAGCATAACAGCTGATAACTTTAGCGGTATCTGCAACGCTTTCGCCTTTTGATGCAGAGGAAGAACCTGCGTCTGACATACTTAAAACATTGCCGCCTAATTCATACATAGCCGCCTCAAAGGAAAGACGGGTGCGTGTAGAAGGCTCAAAAAACAATGTGGCAAGTTTTTTTCCGTTGCAAATATGAGCATATTTTTGTGGATTGTCGATAATGTCATTAGCAGTATTAATAAGGTTTTCAAGTTCATCTACCGATAAATCGAGTATATCAATTACACTTCTCATTTTTTAACCTTTCAATCCTTTTTCTTGTCTTTCCATATTCTCTACAACAATATCGTGAATATCGCCTAATGTAGAAGCGTATTCAAGAATTTCCCAGGGCTTATCGGTATGAAAATGAATTTTTATCAAATCCTCATCACCGACAGCGAGTAAGCAGTCACCCTTGAAATGCTCTAAAATATAATCATGGATTTCATCTTCGTCGAGATCGTGTCCCTCAATAAGCAGTTGAGTGTCAAATCTGTTTTCCATTAGTTTTCAGCTCCGTTTACAGAAAGATAGTTTTTAATTCTATCAACATTTTCTTTGTTTTTTGGGTCTTCTTCAAGATACTCTATTATATCATAAACATCAACAACAGAATAAACAGGGAAGCCAAATTCATCTTCAACCTCTTTCATTGCAGATTTTTCTGTCTTTCCCTTTTCTTTTCTGTCTACCATTACGAATGTAGCCGCAACCTTTGTACCCTCAAGCTTTGTAAGGTTTGCCATACTCTCTCGGATAGCAGTTCCTGCTGTGATTACATCTTCAACAATAACTATTTCTTCGCCTTCCTTTGGAGTATAGCCTACAAATACGCCGCCTTCGCCGTGGTCTTTTTCTTCCTTACGGTTGAAAAAGAAGGGAACATCAAGACCGTTTTTTGAAAGAGCAACAGATGCGGAAACCGCAATCGGAATACCCTTATAAGCAGGTCCGTAAAGAACGGTACGCTTGTTGCCTACCTTTTCAAAATATGCTTTAGCGTAAAACTCGCCAAGCTTCATAATCTGGTCGCCTGTTTTAATATCGCCTGCGTTGATAAAGTAAGGGATTTTTCTACCGCTTTTTGCAGTAAAATCACCGAATTTTAAAACGCCTGCGCTTTCTAAAAATTGAATAAACTCTCTCTTATAGCTTTCCATTTTAAAAAATCCTTTCTTATCCTATAAATTCTTTACAGCATCGCTCATAAGCGGCAACAGGGTCGGCGGCTGCGGTAATCGGTCTGCCGACTACAATATAGTCAGAGCCGATTTCTCGTGCTTTTGCGGGGGTGGTAACTCTAACCTGATCGCCTATGTCGCCGTCGGCAAAGCGAACACCCGGAGTAACTGTGAAAAAGTCGTCACCGCAGACATCATGCACCTTTTTAGCCTCAAGCGGTGAACATACAACGCCGTCAAGACCTGCGTCTTTTGCGTTTCTTGCGTAGTGCATAACCACCTTGTCGATAGGCTCGTCAATAAGTAAATCTTCTTTCATTCTTTCTTGTGAAGTAGAGGTAAGTTGAGTTACGGCGATAAGTAACGGACGTGTTCCGTCAGCACGTGTCAGTCCCTCAAGAGCCGCCTCCATCATAGGAGCAGTACCTGAAGCGTGAAGATTACACATATCAACATCAAGGCGTGATAAAACTGCCATTGATTTTTTAACTGTATTAGGAATATCGTGAAGCTTTAAATCGAGGAATATTTTATGTCCTCTTGCTTTAATTTCTCTTACAATCTGCGGACCTTCAGCATAAAAAAGCTCCATTCCGATTTTAACAAAAGGTTTTTTATCTTTGAATTTATCAAGAAAATTCATTACCTCGTCCTTGCTTGAAAAATCACAAGCAATAATTACATCTTTACCCATTAATGTGCGCCTCCTATAATATCTTTTAAATTTTTAATTCCGTATTTATCCATAGTTTTTGGCAGTTGCTCAATTATTTCTTTGCAGGCAAACGGATTTACAAGGTTTGCCGCACCGATTTGAACAACGTTTGCACCTGCAAGCATCATTTCAATTACATCTTCGGCAGTTGATACGCCGCCCATTCCCACAATAGGAATTTTGACCGCTTCATAAACCTGATAAACACATCTTAATGCAACAGGCAAAATAGCGCTGCCCGAAAAACCGCCCATTTTATTAGCGATTACGGGCTTTTTGGTTTTAAGGTCAATTCTTAACCCCAAAAGTGTGTTGATAAGGCTTACTCCGTCTGCCCCTGCGTCTTCGCAAGCCTTTGCAATTTCCGTAATATCGGTAACATTAGGCGTAAGTTTTATGATAACAGGCTTGGTTGTTACTTTCTTAACTGCCTTTGTAACCTCAGCCGCAGCCTCAGGGGAAGTACCGAAGCTCATACCACCTCCGTGAACATTAGGACAGCTTATATTAACTTCAAACCAGCCTATTTGTTCCTCTTTGTCAAGTTTTTCACAGGTGTAAGCATAATCTTCAACCGAAAATCCGCTTACATTTGCCATAACCTTTTTGTTAAAGCACTTTTTTAATTTCGGCAGTTCTTCTGAAATAACCTTTTCCACACCGGGATTTTGAAGTCCTACCGCATTAATCATACCGTTTGGCGTTTCAGCAATTCTCGGAGTTGGATTGCCGAAACGAGCCTCACGCGTTGTACCTTTAAACGAAAATGTGCCAAGACAGTTTATATCGTAAAGTTCCGCAAATTCATAACCGAATCCGAAAGTACCGCTTGCAGGGATAATCGGATTATCAAGCGGAAGTCCGCATAAATCTACCGCTAATCTGTTTTCTACCATACAATAACCTCCCTCTCAAGCACAGGGCCGTCTTTGCAAATTCTTATGTTTTTATATTTAGTCTTGCAGGAGCAGCCCATACAAGCGCCGAATCCGCAACCCATTCTTTCTTCAAAACTGTATTGACCGCTTGTTTTGGCAATGTTTTCAATCGCTTTGAACATCGGCTCAGGTCCGCAGGTGTAAAAATATGAATAATCAAGGTCGCAAAGTACATCTGTTACAAATCCTTTTTTACCGTAAGAGCCGTCAGCAGTTGTAACGTAAACTTTTGCGCCGAGCGCTTTAAACTCTTCTTCATAAAACACATCTGCTTTGGAATTAAAGCCTAAAATAACCGATACTTTTTTGTTTTCGGCAATTAACTTTTTGCAAAGGTTATACATCGGCGGAACGCCTACGCCGCCGCCTATAAGCACAGGATTTTCACCTGATTTAGAAGTATCAAAACCGTTGCCGAGTCCCGTTAAAATATCAAGTTTTTCACCGACAGGCATTTTAGCCATAACCTCTGTACCTTTACCTACAACCTTGTAGATAATTGTAACGGTAGTATCATCATAATCACAAACCGAAATAGGTCTGCGAAGATAAAAGCCCTCGATTTTAATATTTATAAACTGACCCGGAGCGGTTATATCGTCGGTATCGCCTTTAAGCACCATTTTATATATGTCTTTTGCGATACATTCATTGTAGAGTATTTCGAATAAAAGCTGTTTCATTTTTTTCTATCCTTATTCATTAATCGGAGAGATACCGAAAGATGTTTCTTCAAGCACATCTATAAGAACCTTTAATGTATCAAGTGAGGTAAACATAGTAACGTTGTTTTCAACAGCACAACGGCGGATTTCATAACCGTCAGACTCACCCTGAACAGAGTCAACATCTCTTGTGTTTATTACATAGTTTACATAGCCCTGACGCATTGAATTTAAAATATCCTCACTGCCTTCGCTGATTTTACCGCGAACACGAGTGCGAATACCGTTTTCCTTAAGGAATTTTGCCGTACCTGTTGTAGCCTCAATATTAAATCCCATATTATAGAAACGGCGGATAATCGGAAGTGCTTCAGGCTTATCCTTGTCGGCAATGGTTACAAAAATCGTACCGTAATTTACAACCGACATTCCCGAAGCCTGCAATGCTTTATATAACGCTCTGTTAAGTTTTTTATCATAGCCTATTGCTTCACCTGTTGATTTCATTTCAGGTGAGAGATAAGCGTCAAGTCCCGAAATTTTTGAGAATGAGAAAGCAGGAACCTTAACATACCATTTTTCTTTTTCTTTCGGATAAAGTTCAGTATATCCTTGTTCTTTCAGGGATTTTCCCAAGATTACAAGAGTTGCAATATCAGCAAGCGAGTAGCCTGTTGATTTTGAAAGGAAAGGAACGGTACGTGAAGAACGCGGATTAACCTCGATTACATATACATCTTCATTTTCATCAACAATAAACTGAATATTGTAAAGACCTATAATGCCGATACCAAGACCTAATTTTTTGGTGTAATCAAGAATTGTGTCTTTAGCCTTCTGCGAAACAGAGAAGGTAGGATAAACGCTGATAGAGTCGCCGGAGTGAATACCTGTTCTCTCAACCAATTCCATAATACCCGGTACAAATACATCTTTACCGTCGCAAATAGCGTCAACCTCTAACTCTTTACCGATAATGTATTTATCAACTAAAACAGGCTGATCTTCATTAATGGCAACGGCATTTTTAAGATACTCTTTAAGTGCTTTATCGGAGTTTACAATCTGCATTGCCCGACCGCCCAAAACGTATGAAGGACGAACTAAAACAGGATAACCGATTTCATTTGCTACTTTAATACCGTCCTCAATATTTGTTACCGCCTGACCTTTAGGCTGTGGAATATTAAGCTCTTTCATAACCTTTTCAAAAGAGTCGCGGTTTTCCGCTTTTTCAATAGCCTCACAGTCAGTACCGATAATTTTAACACCGTTTTTATCAAGCGAATCAGCAAGGTTAATAGCAGTCTGACCGCCTAAAGAAGCAATGACGCCGAAAGGCTTTTCAAGGTCGATAATATTCATTACATCTTCGGTTGTAAGCGGCTCAAAATATAACTTGTCCGAACAGGTATAATCGGTAGAAACGGTTTCGGGGTTGTTATTGATAATAATAGCCTCATATCCCGATTCTTTAATTGTTTTAATAGCGTGTACGGTTGAATAGTCAAACTCAACGCCCTGACCGATTCTTATAGGACCTGAACCTAAAACGATAATTTTTTGTGCTTCCGATACAACCGATTCGTTTTCATCTTCATAAGTCGAGTAAAAATAAGGAATATAACTGTCAAATTCGCTTGCACAGGTGTCAATCATTTTGTAAACAGGCAAAATGTTGTTTTGTTTGCGAAGTTTGTAAACCTCATCTTCGGTTGTATCCCAAAATTCAGCGATAACCTTATCGCAGAAGCCCATTTTTTTAGCTTCTCTTAAAGTTTTAATATCACCCTTGTTTGCTTTAACTTCCTTTTCAAAATCCACAATATTTTTGAACTTATCAAGGAAGAGCATATCAATTTTAGTAGCATTGTAAATTACGCCTAAATCCTCACCCATACGGATAAGTCTTGCAATAGCATAAATTCGGTCGTCAGTACCGATTTTAATATAGTCAAGCAATTCGTCGTGAGCAAAGTCGTCAAACTTCTTTAAATAAAGATGATTTACGCCTGTTTCTAGCGAACGAACGGCTTTAAGCAAGCTTTCTTCAATCGTTCTGCCGATTGACATTACTTCGCCCGTCGCTTTCATTTGAGTTGAAAGTTTGTTTGAAGCGGTGGCAAATTTATCAAACGGGAATCTTGCCATTTTTGTTACAACATAGTCGAGCGTAGGCTCAAAACTTGCAGGAGTATTTGCTATTCTTATTTCGTCCAAAGTCATACCAACCGCAATTTTAGCTGAAACTCTTGCAATAGGAAATCCGCTTGCTTTTGAAGCAAGAGCCGATGAACGCGAAACACGAGGGTTTACTTCAATGAGGTAATAATTAAATGATTCAGGGTCAAGCGCAAACTGAACGTTACAACCGCCCTCAATCTGTAAAGCACGAATGGTTTTAAGTGCGCTGTCACGCAGTAAATGATACTCTTTGTTAGTAAGCGTCTGACTTGGCGCTACAACTATTGAGTCGCCTGTATGAATACCGACAGGGTCTATATTTTCCATATTACAAACAGTAATAGCGGTATCGTTTGCGTCTCTGATTACCTCATATTCGATTTCTTTATAGCCTTTAATGCTCTTTTCAACAAGCACCTGATGAACAGGGGAGAGTTTGAGCGCATTTTTCATTATTTCGCAAAGTTCTTCCTCGTTGTCGGCAAAACCGCCGCCTGTACCGCCTAAAGTAAAAGCAGGACGAAGTACAACAGGGTAGCCGATTTCTTCGGCGGCGTCAATAGCCTCTTGCATAGAATGAGTGATTATCGAAGGCAAAACAGGCTCGCCGATTTCTTCGCAAAGTTCTTTGAAAAGTTCTCTGTCCTCGGCTCTCTCGATACTTCTTGATGAAGTGCCGAGCAATTCAACCTGACATTCTTTCAAAATACCTTTTTTCTCTAACTGCATAGCAAGGTTAAGACCTGTCTGACCGCCGATGCCCGGAATAATGGCGTCGGGACGTTCATATCTTAAAATTTTAGCAACATATTCAAGAGTAAGCGGCTCCATATAAACCTTATCTGCAATAGTTGTATCGGTCATAATGGTAGCAGGGTTGGAGTTACAGAGAATTACTTCATAGCCTTCTTCTCGAAGCGCAAGACACGCCTGTGTGCCTGCATAGTCAAATTCGGCTGCCTGTCCGATAACAATTGGTCCCGAGCCGATAACAAGTACTTTTTTAATATCTGTTCTTTTAGGCATTCTGTATATCCTCCTTCATAATCTCAATAAATTTATCAAATAAATATGCGCTGTCCTGCGGACCTGGTGCGCTTTCGGGGTGATACTGCACCGAGAAAACCTTGTCCTCTTTACATTCAACACCCTCAACCGTATTGTCAAGCAGATTAATGTGTGTTGCAGTAAGCCCTGTGCCGTTTATGCTGTCAAGGTCTACCGCATAACTGTGGTTCTGGCTGGTAATTTCAATTTTATTGTTAAGCAGATTTTTAACAGGGTGGTTACCGCCTCTGTGACCGAATTTTAGCTTGTAGGTTTTAGCACCGTAAGCAAGTGAAATCATCTGATGACCGAGGCAAATACCGAAAATCGGTTTTTTACCGCGCAGTTCTTTAACAAGGTCTATTACAGGCTGAACATCTTGTGGGTCACCGGGGCCGTTTGACAGGAAAACACCGTCAGGCTTCATACTCAAAATCTCTCTGGCTGTGGTATTGTAGGGAACAATAGTAACATTGCAACCGCGTGCGTTTAAGGAACGGATAATGTTAAGTTTAATACCGCAGTCAACCGCAACAACATTGAATTTATGGTTAGATGTTCTTGAATACCAACGCTTTTTACAGCTTACCTTTGAAACTGCGTCATGCGGAACAGGAGTATTTTTAATAATTTCAAGTCCTTTTTCGAGCGTAGTATCAACACCTGTTATAAGCACTCTGCGGCTTCCGAAGTTTCTTATACTTCTTGTAATTTTTCTTGTATCAACACCCGAAATTGCAGGAATGTGATTTTCCTCTAAAATTTCGGAAAGTGTTTTGGTATAACGGAAGTTTGATGGGTTGTCGTTATACTCTCTTACAATAAGACCGCCGATAGTAGGGTTCTTTGTTTCAAAGTCATCATCGGCAATACCGTAGTTACCGATAAGCGGATATGTCATAACAACCATTTGGTAAGTGTAGGAAGGGTCAGAAACAATTTCCTGATAACCTACCATTGATGTGTTGAAAACGATTTCGCAAACTCTATCGGCAGTATCGCCAAAGCCGTAGCCGTAGTATTCTTCACCGTTTTCTAAAATTATTTTTCTGTCATATTCTCTTGCCATACTATTTTACCTCCGCACATTGTTAGTTTACATTCTGAATATGTTTCATAACCCATAAAAGGCGTGCTTTTGCCTTTTGATAAAAACTTATCAGGGTCGACTGTTGTTTTTTTGTTTAAATCATAAATACATAAATCCGCTTTTTTGCCGACTACAATTCCACCTTCAAGGTTAAATCGGTGTTTAGGTTCGCAGTGCATAAGCTGAATAAGTCTTTCAAGCGGAAGTAAGCCTTTTTTTACAAGGTAGGTGTAAAGAAGCGGAAACGCACATTCAAGTCCTACAACGCCCATAGCAGAGCCTGATAAACCTTTAGATTTTTCTTCGGCGGAATGCGGCGCGTGGTCGGTTGCAATCATATCAATAGTGCCGTCCTGCAAGCCTTCTATCAATGCCAGCCTGTCCTCTTCGCTTCTTATAGGCGGATTCATTTTAAATCTGCCGTCCTCTTGCAACATACTGTCATTAAGCAGTAAATAAGTAGGCGAAGTCTCACAGGTTATATCCAGTCCGTCTTTTTTAGCCTGCCTTATCAGCTCAACGCTTTCTTTGGTTGAAATGTGGCATACATGGTAAGCACATCCGGTTTTGCGTACAAGCTCAATATCTCTTGCAATCGGCTTCCATTCACTTTCCGAACAAATACCCTTGTGATTATGCGCCCTTGCATATTCGCCGTCGTGAATATATCCGCCTTTTAACAATGAGTTATCCTCGCAATGCGCTACTATTATTTTGCCTAAACTTTTGGCTTTTTCCATAGCGCAAAGCATCATTTCTTCCAATTGCACACCTCTGCCGTCATCTGAAAACGCCGCAACATACGGCGCTAACCTTTCCATATCCGAAAGTTCCTTGCCGTTTTGCCCTTTTGTAATCGAAGCGTAGGGGATAACATTTATTTTAGAGTCTTTTTCTATTATATCAAGTTGAGCCTTTAAATTTTCATAAGAGTCGGGAACAGGATTTAGGTTAGGCATTGAGCATACGGCCGTGTATCCGCCGTGAGCCGCCGCCGCCGTTCCCGTGGCAATTGTTTCCTTATAAAAAAATCCCGGTTCTCGAAGATGAACATGCACATCGATAAAACCGGGAAATATAAATAAATCTTTACAATCAATAACAACGGCGTTATTGTCAAAAATATTTTTGGAAATATCAAAAAAACTACCGTCCTTAATGAAAATATCTGTCCCTTGGAATTTTCCTTGCTTAAATATTTCCGCATTTTTAAGGATGTAGTTCATTTTAGAAAATCCTTTCCATATATTAATTTTTAAGTGATTTTTGCTTTTCAATCTATTATATCACAAAACATAAAAAAGTCAATAAGAAATTACAGGAATTTTGAGAATTTTATTTCCCGTTATTTACTGATTTATAATAATTCAGTATAAATGTGATAAGTTGTAAAATAAAATGACCAAAAAAAGATGACTCATAAAGACATCTCTGGTATAATGTTAAGTGATCAAACTAAACATGATTGGAGATATCAATATGAGTCACTTAAATAATAACACAAAAAGCAGGAAAGGTAAA
>JAXJVH010000017.1:0-50642 GCA_036308645.1 Acutalibacteraceae bacterium
CTTGTGTTCTGTGTTACAATTTGGATTGTCCATAGTGATGATCCTTTCGAATTGGTTCCGCAAACTCAATTCTACTACAGAATCGTCACTGTGGACACTTTTATTTTATTGTTTCAACTTCATTTTACAATGTGCCATATATAAAATTTTAAAGTTTTTTTCGACCGTTTATATATATTTATATACAGCAATTTAAAGTGTTTTCATATAAAGTATGTAAATTTATATAAAAAAAGTTTGAAAATTCATACAGCAAAACACAGGCGGTGATTATACAAGCTCGCCCAAAACTGAAAGCAGCAATAGAACATTACCAATGACAAATGATGTATTCAATTTGCTAAAAAAACATAAACATAAGCAAGATGAATTAAAAAGCATTATGGGTAATTACTATGTACAAAATGACTATGTTTGTACCAGAAACAATGGAGAGGTAATAAGTCCTAATTATTTGACAAGAACATTTCATTCAATTATAAGTAAAAGCAATTTACCTCAAATTAGATTACACGATTTAAGGCATAGTGTTGCAAGTAACTTGCTAAATAATGGAATGACAGTATTACAAGTTCAAAATTGGTTAGGCCATAGTTGTGCTTCAACTACATTGAATTTCTATGCGCACATTGATAAAACAGCAAGTAAATGTGTAGCAAATGCTTTAGAAAAAATGATTAAAATTAATGCTTAAATTCCAAGTGTTAGAAAAGTGTTAGAAATGTTATGCTAATAGTGTTAGAAAAACTATTAATCAAAATGAAAAACACCTCAAAAACCGCTTAAATAAAGGCTTTTAAAGTGTTTGTAATGGCAGGGGCAGAAGGATTCGAACCCTCGGCACGTGGTTTTGGAGACCACTGCTCTACCAACTGAGCTATACCCCTATATTAAATCAAAAGCGGTGGTGGAGCATCAGGGACTCGAACCCCGGACCGTCCGGTTATGAGCCGGGAGCTCTAACCAACTGAGCTAATGCTCCTTTAAAAACCGCTCTATTATTATATCATAAAAATATGATTTGTCAAGAAAAATATTGTAGAAAATTGAATTTAAATTATCTTTGTTTATTTTATTGTTAAATAGAGGAGAAAAGATAAAAATAACAGTGAAAGTTTAAAAGTTTAAAAGAACAAAAAATGACAATAGTTTAAAAGAACGAAAAATGACAATAGTTTAAAAGAACAAAAAATGACAATCTTCTAAAAATAAAAAGAGCAAGGCGTAACCTTGCATTTATAATCCGTGGCGGAGCCACACCGAACTTTTTGCCTCTTACTTATTACATCCCAAAAATTCGGTGCGAAACGTTGTTTGAAGTAAGAGCGAAGAGGTAATAGGTAAGAAGTAAAATCCCGCTCACTGTTGTGAACGGGATTTTTGGCGCAGGGCAAGAGATTCGAACTCTCGAAACCGCTTTGACGGTTTACACGATTTCCAATCGTGCTCCTTCGGCCAGCTCGGACAACCCTGCATATTTAACTTGCAGAGTTTATTTTACCAACATTCGCTCTTGTTGTCAAGAAAATTTTTAATATTATCGTAATTTATTTTAAAAAATTTATCGTTTTTCAGCATTACGTCTGCGTGAAGCAGTTTTAATCTTTTAAATTCTTGGTAATTTTGAAGTATTCCCGCAAAATCACATTCACTTATCCCTTTTGGCACGTATCCTTTAAGTCCGGCGCTTAATTTTACACATTTTTTTGTTATTTCCACATAATTTTCGGGAGTATTAAACCAAATTTTCGGATTTTCACAGTCGAAATCAATTCCTAAATCGGCATTTTCAACCGAATCCGAAATAATCAACTCCATACCGTAATCATCATAAATTTTTTCGCTGATTATGTTGTATTCGGCAAAGTTTTTTGTAATTATTTTTATCACATTAGTGGAAACAGCCAGCGAATATACAAGTTCCGAAAATTCAAATTTACTGTCTTTTATACATACCGTAAGTGAATTCGGCGGAATTTTAGAAAGCCTTACGATGTTTTTAAAAGTATATTTTGCTATGTTTTTTATAAAAAAGTCATTATTGTATACTTTTAAATTTTTAAATTGATAACCCTTTAAATTTTCGGATAAAATAACGGTGTCGGCTTTGTTTTTTATTTTCTTTTCAAATTTTTTAATTGCCGATTTTTTATGAATTGTCGCTTTTATAAAAGCAATATTACCGATTTGTTTTTCTTCTGTTTTTAAATTTCTGCAAAATCTTTTTTTGCTTTCTTCAAGACATAATGTGCAAAACATATTTTTCCTCTTTTCTGTTGCTATAAAAAATCTATATGTTATACTATTAAAAAAGGAGGTTGTATTATGCCTAAATCCCGAAATCAAAAATTGAAACTGTTATGCTTAAAAGACATTCTTGAAAATTATACCGACGATAATACCAAACTTTCTACAAATGAAATAATAGAAAAACTTGCAGAGTACGGAATAAAAGCCGAAAGAAAGTCGGTTTATGATGATATTGAGTGTTTGAAATATTACGGTATGGATATAATTACCGAAAAAACCGATTCAAACAGATATTACATCGGAGAACGTACATTTGAACTTCCCGAACTTAAACTTTTGGTTGACAGTGTGCAGTCTTCAAAATTTTTAACCGTTAAAAAGTCTGATTCGCTTATTAAAAAACTCGAATCTCTTTGCAGTAAAAATCAGGCTGCCTCTCTGCAACGTCAGGTTTTTGTTTCAAACAGAGTAAAAAATATGAACGAGTCTATTTACCGAACTATAGATGAAATTCATAATGCGATTTCCGAAAATGTTAAAATCAGTTTTAAGTATCTTACATATTCTGTTGATTCTGTTCAGGTTTTCAGAAAAAACGGCGAGCGTTATGTAATAAGTCCTTATGCTTTGTTGCTCGAAGAGCAGAATTATTATTTGCTTGGGTATGATTCGGCAAACAGTATGTTTAAGCATTTTCGTGCCGATAAAATTGTTGATATAAGGATTTTAAAAGAAAATCGCGACGGTGAGAGCGAATTTAAAAAAATTGATTTAGGTAAATACAGCAAAAAATTCTTTTCGATGTTCGGCGGCGAAGAGCAAAAGATAAAATTAAAAGTTGCATCCGATTTAATAGGGGTAATTATTGACCGTTTCGGAAAAAATGTTTTTATTTCAAATAAAAGCGAAGATTTTTTTGAAGTGGTTGTCGATATTGCCGTATCGCCGCAGTTTTACGGTTGGATTACTTCGTTCAGCGGTAAAATTCAAATAATTTCACCTGATACCGTTGCAAATGATTTTAAAAATCATCTTGAAAAAATAAGCAGCGTTTATAAATAATTTGCCTTAAATTTGCCCAAATTTTTTCACTTATATATTTTTTAAAACTGATAAAAATAATATTGCAAACGCAAATTATAAGTTTTTCAAAAAGGAGTGAAAAAGTAATGGCAAAACAGTCTTTAGTACCACAGGCAAGAGAAGCACTTGATAAGTTCAAGATGGAAGCCGCAAACGAAGTAGGCGTGAACCTCAAACAGGGATATAACGGCGACTTGACTTCTCGTCAGGCCGGTTCTGTAGGCGGTCAGATGGTTAAGAAAATGATCGAATCTTATGAGAACAGTATGAAATAAGTGAGTTAATATTTTTATAAAAAATGAACTGTACGGCTTTATTGCCGTGCAGTTCATTATCTTTATTAGATTTCCTAATATTGAATTATAAAAATAATAGTTATTACATTATTTCCTGTTCTAAATTATTAAAATCTTCCGTATCAAAAAATTCCGCTAATGTAATACCCAGACCGTCGCATATCATTTTTATTGTCAAAATTTTTGGATTTTGACTTCTTCCGTACAGTATTGCTTTCAAAGAAGACGTCGGTAATGCGCCGATATTCGCTAATTTATTTATTGTAATATTTCTTTCTCCGCATAATTGTAAAATTCTATTTTTTACAGCACTAATTGTATCCATATTCTAACCATATCCTAATTTTTTTATATTTAAGATACCCAAATATTTGAGTATTATAGGCGATGTGTGATACTATATAGGCGATACATTGCCTATATGGAGGTTTTTTATGAAAATTGCAATAGTCGGCTCAAGAAATTTAGTATTGCCTGATTTATCAAAATATAGGTTTTATTATTCTGCGTCTTTTGCTTCTACAAACCATTTATCTTTTTCTAAAAACAGATATTTCGGCGTTCCGTTTATCATACAGGTATATCGTATTCCGGCGCCGCCTGCTTTCATTGAAGCGGCACAGCATATATTTATTATCTTATCTATTAAAAAAACCGTTCCGTCCTCCCAAAGAATAGATTGAGGAATAATGCTTCCGTCTTTTTCAAATTTTGCGGTAACGGATACATAAGTTTTGCGGTACATTAAAAATATCTCCTTAAATTTTAGTTTTTAAAACGCCTACGGGGTGAATGTTGTGGTCGCCGTACGGATTAAAATGCGAAAGCGATGTATCTTTTAAAAGCGACGCTCGCTGAATGGTATAATTACCGTAGCGGTTTTTAAGAGTATCTATTGTTTTATCGAGTCTTTCGAGTTTGACTTTTTTCTCGGCATCGGTAAAAAAATCGTATTGCATAGCGTCGGCGGCTGACGAAAACGATGATACCGCAACGCCGATACTTCTTATCGGAGTATCGAGATTAAAGTTTTTAAAAAAAAGTTCAAGCGCCGTATCGGCAATTTCTTTTGTAATATCGGTAGGAAAGGGGAGTTTTTTCTGCGCTGATTCCGTAACAAGTTTGTTGTTTCTTGCGTGAAATTTTACAACCGAGCATTTAACGCCCTGCTCTCTCATTCTTCTGCATACGCTTTCGGCTAATACGTATAACACGCATTTTACATCTTCAAAAGTGACAAGATCTCTCGGCGTGGTTGTGGAATTGCTAATTGATTTTACAGGCGGCAACAGTTCTGATTTGCAAACGGGACTTAAATCATACCCGTTTGCATAAGAATGAAGCATAGTGCCTACCTTACCAAACCATCTTTGAAGAGTTTCAAGTTCGGTATTGGCAACATCGCCGATTGTATAACGGTAGTGATTTTTAAGTTTTTTATAAGTAGCAGGTCCTATATACAATAAGTTATCAGCGTTCAGCGGCCAAACAATTTCTTTATAATTTTCTTTTGAAATAACGGTCACCGCGTCGGGCTTTTTATAATCGCTGCCGAGTTTTGCAAAAACTTTGTTGAAACTTACGCCGACGCTCACAGTAATTCCGAGTTCACGTTTAATACGTCTGCGTATTTCGTGGGCTATTTTCTCGCCGCTGCCGTAAAGACCGACGCTGCTTGTGACATCAATCCATGATTCGTCAATTCCAAAAGGCTCAATAATATCGGTATAATCTCCGAGAATTTTATGCACTTCTTCGGAAAAACGCATATAAAGAGGGAAGTTCGGCGGAATAATAATCAAATTAGGACATTTTTGCTTTGCCGACCATAAAGGCTCTCCGACTTTTAAATCAAAAAGCGAGGCAATTTCATTTTTAGTAAGAATAATTCCGTGACGGCTTTTGTCGCTACCGCCCACAGCAACGGGTTTGTTTCTTATTTCAGGTCGGTGCAAGCACTCAACCGAAGCATAAAATTTATTGCAGTCTACGTGTAAAATAGTCCTTTCCATAAATACATCACCTATAGAACAAATGTTCGATAAACTTATTTTACACCTGAAATTTTATTTTGTCAATAGGCAAATTAAAGAAAATGTCATATTGAATAAATAAGGTTTTAGTTTTTAATTTTGTGATTATACAGTAAATTCAGAGAAATTAAAGCGAGGTAGTCTGTTGACCGCCTCGACTTTTTCATATCAAATTTCGTGTCAAATTTCGTGTCAACTTTCGTGGCAAATTTTTTATAAAAAACAAAAACCGATAGCAAAAATACTATCGGTTAAAATTTGTGATAAAGCCGAAACAACTATTGATTATAAATATGTTCGGCTGTGTATCGTTTGGTGCGGCAAATGGGACTTGAACCCATACGTCAAAGACACACGCCCCTCAAACGTGCCTGTCTGCCGATTCCAGCACTGCCGCATATTCACAACGTTATGAATTATATCAAAAAGAATACTGTTTGTCAAGGGTTTTTCAAAACTTTTTTTATTTTTTTAATGCTGTAATATTTTTGGGCGGTTTTTAATATAGTTTAACAAAAAGGACAAGGTGAGAATTGTATGGATTTAAAAGTAAAAGAAGTTATTTCGTTTTTTCCGTTTGAACTGTCGGAAAAGTTGAAAAATCATCTTGACGGGAATTTACAGGAAATAAGAGTAAGGCTTAATAAGCCTGTTTGCATTATGAAAAATTCCGAAAATATTGTTTTAAATGATATTATTACCGATAAAGCGGCGGTTGAAAGGATATTTGAAAATGTATGTGAAAATTCGGTTTATGCGCATCAAGATGAAATCAACCAAGGCTACATAACCGTAAAAGGCGGCAACAGAATAGGAGTTTGCGGAACTGCGGTTTCGGAAAGCGGAAAAATAATAACGGTTAAAAATATTTCTTCGCTGAATTTCAGAATCGCAAACGATTTTTTAGGTTGCTCTGAAAAAATCTTTAAAAATTGTTCTGACAATATTATAATCGCAGGACCTCCTGCAAGCGGTAAAACAACGATACTTCGTGATATTGCCAGAAGATTATCAAAACAAAGTAAAAAGGTCTGCATTATTGACGAACGTTTTGAAATAGGCGGCGTATCGGACGAGTTTGATTTAGGTATTATGTGCGATGTATTAAGCGGATACAAAAAGGCTTACGGTATTTCTTTAGCGCTTCGTACTCTCTCACCGCAGTTTATTGTTTTTGACGAAATAGGAACTATGCAAGAGTGTGACGGTGTTTTTGAAAGTTTGAACAGCGGCGTCAATATAATTACTTCGGTTCATTGTTCGGGAAAAAATCAGTTTTTCAAAAGACCTGTTTGCAAAAGACTGATAGACAGCGGCGCTTTTGACAGTATTGTGTTTTTAGGGGAGCACGCAGGACAAATTGATGAGATATATAAAATAAACGGAGATAAATTATGCGTAGCATTGGGATTTTAACGTTAGGATTTTGTGTAGCGTTTATAGGGTTTTATATTACCAATCGGCTTATTTTAAAGTCCAAGCAGTTAAAAAGAATTATATATTTAATAAATTTTTTTGCACAAAAAATCACATACCGAAAAGAAACTGTAGGCGAAATCATCAATTCGGCATCAGATGATAAAGACTTTGTTTTTTTGCTTTTTAAAAACGAGCAGTACGATGAGCGTTATTTTACAAAAATATGTTTTAAAAATAAAGAATTATACATAGATGACGAACAGAAGAAAATGTTGTATGAATTTTTTTGCGGTCTGGGAAAGACCGATTTATCAGGGCAAATTGCCCATTGCAAGGTTTATAAAGCGGCATTTGAGCAGTTTCTTATAAAAAGCGATGAAGAAAACAGAAATAAAATTAAACTTTATCCGTCGCTTTTTATACTGCTCGGAATGTTGGTTGTTTTAATACTGTTTTAGTTTTAAGGAGAAAATTAAATGGAAGTTGATTTAATATTTAAAATTGCCGCTATAGGTATAATTGTAGCGGTTTTAAATCAAGTGCTTATGCGTTCCGGACGTGAAGAACAGGCGATGATGGTAACGCTTGCAGGCATTGTAGTTGTTCTTATGATGCTTGTTGAGCAGATTGCCGACTTGTTTGAAACCGTAAAGTCGGTTTTCGGATTATGAATATTGCCGCAGTAATCGGCGTTGCTTTAGTAAGCGCTTCAATTATTGTATTGCTCCGTAAAAATGCGCCTGAATTTGCAGTTCCTGTTTCAATAACGGCTTCAATGATAATTTTGCTGGTGTCTGTGGTTTTTGCAAGCGATATATTTGCAAAAATTGAGGAAATATCGGGCTTTTCGGCGGTTTCACAAGAAAATGTTAAAGTGATATTCAAAGCGCTCGGCGTTTGTTATATAACGCAGTTGGGCAAAGATGTATGTAATGACTGCGGTGAAAGCGCGCTTGGGGACAAGGTAGATTTAGCAGGTAAAATAACGATTGCGGCAATGTCATTGGGGATTATTACGCAGGTACTTGAAATAATAACGGAGATAGTCGGAAAATGAAAAAGACGTTAATTTTGTTTATACTGATGATTTGCTTTTTTAATATAAACGCAAAAGCAGAAACTTTTGAGTTTGATTTAGATGAGGAAACAAATTTATATGCTCAAATGTATGAGGACTACAAGGCGGATGAATTGGTAGAAAATTCTCCCGAAGAAGTAAAAGATTTTTTCGGAAATTTTAATATCACGCCGGACAATCCGTTTTCTTTTTCGGAACTTTTTACAAAAGACGGATTGGAATATTTAAAAGAATATATTTTAAATTCGGTAACGTCGCCGCTTAAAAACGCAGGGATAATACTTGTTTCAATTATTATTTGTGCATTTTGCAATTCGTTGTGTGATAACAACCTACAGGTAAATCATGCAATGGATACTATATGTATTCTGTCGGTAATATCGGCTGTGATTTTGCCGATAAGTTCGGTTATAACAGAATCGGTTAATACGGTAAGTACGGTAACGGTGTTTATGGGAGTGTTTATACCTATTTTTGCAGGTATTTTAATAGCGTCGTTGAAAACTCAAACAGCGGCGGTTTATTCTTCTGTTATGTTTTTTGTTTGCGAGGCCATATCTTACTGTTGCAAAAATATTGTTCTTCCGTTTGCAAATTGCTTTACGGCGCTTTCCGTGGCGAGCGGTATTTCAGGCTCATCAAGAATAGGCGGAGTAACAAGAATTTTTAAAAAAGCGGCGTATATAGTGATTACTACCGCAATGGCGGTGTTTTTAACCGTTCTTTCAATTCAATCGGTTGTAGGAAGCACCGCGGATACTGCGACAACCAAAACCGCTAAATTCTTTATTTCTTCTTTTGTTCCGATAATAGGACCTTCAATAAGCGAATCATTAGGCTCGCTAAAAGGGTGTATAGGTTTGCTGAAATCTTCTGTGGGAATTTATGCGGTGATTGCGGTTTTGATAATGCTTATACCTGTGATAATTAAAATTATTATTCTGAAACTCACATTAACATTTAGCGCCGACGTATCCGAAATGTTTTCTGTCAATGCTATAAAATTTGTGCTTGAATCACTTAATCAGGCGCTTTCGATAGTGCTTGCGGTGGTGTTGTGTTCGGGAGTTATGTTTGTTTTTTCAATTACGATTATTGCAGTTGCGGGAGGCTCGGTGTGAATACGTTAAAAGATATTGTTATATCACTAATCTTTTCGGCGGTAGCAGTAGGGCTTTGTGAACTGTTAATACCGAAAAACTCATTTAAAAATCAGATGCGTATGATAACGGGAGCGGTATTGCTTATAAGTATGATTTCTCCGTTTTTAAGCGGATTTAATATGCCTGTTTTTGACTTTTCCGATTTTTCCGTTGATTACAGCGCAGAGGAAAATGCAGAACGCTCGGTGGCTTATGCGGCAAAAAATGAAATTGCGGATATTATTTTAAAAAACGGCGTTAATAAAGCAAAAATAACAGTTAATACAGGATTTGATGAAAACAAAAGCATAATTATAGACTCTGTTATCATATTATTTGATAAGAAAGACAAGGCAAAGATAAAAACTGTTGCGGCTGAAATAAAAGATAAACTTAAAGTAAAAACAGAGGTCGGAGAACTTTAAAATGAGCAGTATATTAAAACTAAAAAACAGCATTTTTGAAAATTTGAAGAAAAATCCTAAAATAATTGTGATATTAGGATTTGTCGGAATTGCGCTTATTTTTCTTTCGGGATTTACGCAGAATAAAACGGGGACTACGGAAGTATCTGCAAAATTGACCGCCGCCGATTACAGCGAAAATCTTGAAAAAGAACTTTCGGAACAAATAAGCGAGGTTGTCGGAGGAAAAGTTAAAGTAATGGTAACTCTTGAAACAGGTGTAGAGTACATTTATGCTTCCGAGGCTAAAAATAACGAGAGTGAAATAGAGGACGCCGATTCAAAAGAAAAGCAAAAACTTCAGAAAGATAAAAAAAGCGAGAACAACTATATTTTATATAAAGATGAAAACGGAAATGAAGTTCCGCTTGTTGTGACCGAGGTTATGCCGAGCGTTAAAGGGGTTGTGGTAGGATGTGAAAACGGCGAAAACGAAGTCATAAGCGCTACCGTTAAAACTCTTGTAAAAACTGCGCTTAATATAAGCGATGACAAGGTTTGCGTAGTAGGTCTTGATATTATCGGATAAATTTTATTATTATATAAAATTTCAGAAAGGTAGAATATTATGAATAATGAAAAAAGAAAATTTCCGAAAAGACTGGTGGTATTTTCGCTACTGGTGATAACTTTGTCAGCGGCTGTCTATATTAATTGGCAGTACGGTGCGGCAGACGGAAATTTAAATCTTACTGCGGCTTTAAGCGCAGAAAAAACAACGTCTTCAAAAGAAACGTATTTGGGTGAAGCAGAGTTTGTAAATTCCGCAAGCGAGGACGATTATTTTACAAAAACCAGAACTTCAAGAACCGAAGAAAGAGAAAAAGCTATTGAAGAGATGAAAGAAATTCTTAATTCCGTAAAATCCAATGACGAATCGAAACTCATAGCCTCTGAAAAAATTGCTTATTACACAACTCTTTCGGAAAAAGAAAACTCAATCGAGAGTCTTGTTAAAGCAAAAGGCTTTGAGGACTGTGTTGCGGTATTATCGGATAAATCGGTTTCCTGTGTGGTTAAAACCGATAAAAACGGTCTGGCGGCTAATCAAACCGCACAGATACAAGACATAATTTTATCAAATTGCGATATTTCTTGTGAAAATATTAAAATAATTGAAATAAAATAGTTGTTATTATTTGAATTTCTTGTTATAATATCAGTAAAGATAATAATTATAACAAAATTTTCAGTTGGAGGATGAATATAAATGGAAATCAAAAAGAATTCTCAGGGAAGCATTGTTATTTCTCCGGAGGTTGTTGAAAAAATAGCGTTAACCGCGGCAACCGATGTTACAGGAGTAGCAGGCGCAGTTTCAAAAACTCAGGATATTAAAACTATTCTCCGTTCACGCTGCGTTACAAAGCCTGTAATTTGCGTTTTGAAAGACGGTCAGTATATTATTGATATATATCTTAAAGTTAACGAGGGCGTAAAACTCGCAGAAGTTGCAACTCAAGTACAGAAGAATATTAAAGAGTCTGTTCAAAATATGACAGGAACAGTCGTTACCAAAATCAATGTTCATATCTGTGAAGTTCAGTTGAAGGCTACTGAGGATAAATAAGGCGGATTTTTAAATGACAAGAAGTGAACAAAGAGAAGAAATTTTAATTTTAACTTTTGAAAAAACCTTTCATAACGAGCCGATTGATGAAATTATTTCTTTGGCTAAAGAACTTCGCACAGATAAGATTAATGATTATATCGAATGTGAAGTAAAAGGTATTTTTGAAAATCTTGAAAAAATCGACGCTTTAATAGAAGAAAACAGCATCGGTTGGAAGTTAACCCGTATTCCGAGAGTAACGCTTTGTATAATGCGAATAGGAATTTATGAAATGCTTTATGACGAAACGGTTCCTACAGGCGTAGCGATTAACGAAGCGGTCGAACTTTGTAAAAAATACGCTTCCGAAGATGATAAAAAGTTTGTAAACGGCGTTTTGGGCGCTGTTTCAAAGAAGTTATAACAATGGGATTATATGTAGGTTTTGATACAAGCAATTATACTACAAGCGTAAGCGTTTTTGACAGCGAAAACAACACGGTAAATAATTGTAAAAAACTTCTGCCCGTAGATATAGGTGAAAAAGGGCTGATGCAGTCCAAAGCATTATTTGAACATATAAGGCAGCTTCCCGAAGTTACGGAGGCCGCCTTTTCGCCTTTTTCCCGATTAAATATTTCTGCGGTAGGAGTATCGGATAAGCCGAGAAATATTAAAGGCTCATATATGCCTGTGTTTTTGGCAGGGGTGAACTGTGCGACTGCCGTTGCTTTGTCAAACGGCGTAAAGTTGCATAAAACATCGCACCAGGTCGGTCATATTTTATCGGCACTTTACAGTTCAAACCGTCTTGATTTAATTAATCGACAGTTTATTGCGTTTCATATTTCGGGCGGCACAACAGAGGCGTTGTTGGTTTCACCCGATAAAGAAGAGATAATAAAATGTGAAAGAGAAGCCGACTCTTTGGATTTAAAAGCCGGACAGGCGATAGACAGGGTAGGCGTAATGCTGGGACTTAAATTTCCTGCCGGAGCAGAACTTGACAGATTATCGCAAAGCGGAATAAGTCCCATAAAACCTAAACCGGTACTAAAAGGCGTAAATTGCAGTATTTCGGGCGTTGAAAATAAGGCTATGAAACTTTTTGAAAACGGTGAGAAAAAAGAAAATATCGCAAGATTTACAATTGAGTTTATTTTAAATACCGTTTTGCAAATGACCGAAAAGTTAAAACAGCAATACGGCGATATTCCTTTTGTTTACAGCGGTGGAGTTATGAGTAACTCTTTAATCAGACAAGAACTTTCAAAATCGGGCGGAATTTTCTGTGAACCGCAGTTCTCGTCGGATAATGCTACGGGAATAGCAATTTATGCTTATTTAAAAGAAAAAGCGGGAGTGTAATTTTGGAAAATAAAAGAGTTTTGACGGTTACACAACTAAATATGTATGTAAAAAGTTTGCTTGAAAGCAATCAAAATCTTGCGGATATTTATATATCGGGCGAGATTTCTAATTTTACAAACCACTATAAATCAGGGCATTTGTATATGTCTATCAAAGATGAAACAGGCGTAATTAAAGCGGTTATGTTTCGTCAATATGCCTCTAAATTGCAATTTGTTCCAAAAGACGGAATGAAAATAATAGTGCGCGGCAGAGTTTCACTTTATGAGCGTGACGGCACTTATCAACTTTACATTGTGGCGATGAAGCAAGCAGGTTTGGGAGAATTGCAGTTAAAATATGAGCAGTTAAAAGAAAAACTTTCTAAAGAGGGATTGTTTTCACCCGAATTTAAAAAGCCTTTGCCCTCCATACCGTCAAAAGTGGCGGTTATAACAAGTCCTACAGGCGCTGCGGTACAGGATATATTAAACATTTTAAAAAGGCGTTTCCCGTCTGTAACGGTTGTTATGTGTCCGGTGCAAGTGCAAGGCGAACTCGCGGCGCCGCAACTTATCGAGGCGGTGAATGAAGTAAACCGAAAAAAATGCGCCGATGTTATTATAATCGGTCGCGGCGGCGGTTCTATCGAGGATTTGTGGGCTTTTAACGATGAAACATTGGCAAGGACAATATTCGCGTCCGAAATTCCCGTTATTTCCGCCGTCGGTCATGAAACCGATTTTACAATTTGTGATTATGTAGCGGATAAACGCGCTCCGACTCCGTCGGCGGCGGCTGAACTTGCCGTTCCCGATCGCTTAGAACTTCAAATCAGGATTGATAGATATAAAGTTAATCTTAATACTGCGCTTAAAAGAAATTATCAGCAAAATTCATTAAAATTGCAATCGCTAATGAACAAGCAATGTATGAAAAATCCGCTTTTTTATATAACGCTTAAAGGGCAGACTGTCGATTTGCTTGAAAACAGACTGAATAAAGCATTTGAGAAAATTTATTCAAAGAATAATGCAGATTTTTTGAAAATCGCATCAAAACTTAATTCTTTAAGTCCTACCAATGTGTTGCTTCGGGGTTATTCGGTGGTTTATAAGGATAACAAAATAATTTCATCAAAAACCGATTTGCAAAAAGGCGATAGGGTAGAGATAAATTTTTCGGACGGTACAAGAACTGCCGAAATTTCTGAATAATAGGGAGATTTTAAAATATGAGTGAAATGACTTTTGAAAAAGCCGTAAAAGATTTGGAAAAAATAACTGTTGCGTTGGAAAGCGGAGAACTCGGACTTGAAGAATCTATGAAATATTATGAAAAAGGTTCTAAGCTCGCTTCGTTTTGTGCAAAAAAACTTAAAGAAGCGGAACTTAAAATCGAACAGTTAAGCGATATAGACGGTAAAGAGGAGTAGTAATGAGCCATAATAAAATTTTTGACTATAAAACTAAAATTGACTGTAAGTTAATAGAGATAATTGACAGCCATAATGCGCCTGAAATTTTAAAAGAAGCAATGCGCTATTCGCTCGCTTCGGGCGGCAAACGAATTCGTCCGTGCCTTATGCTTGAATTTTACAGAGTTTTGGGCGGCAATCCCGATGATATACTCGGATTTGCCTGTGCAGTTGAAATGATACATACATATTCGCTTATTCACGATGATTTACCTTGTATGGACGATGATAATATGCGCAGGGGAAAACCGTCTAACCATATAGCCTTTGGCGAAGCAAACGCTTTGTTGGCGGGTGACGCTCTGCTTACTTTAGCCTTTGAAACGGCGGCTGATATTAATGAAAATATTGACGCAAACAGAGCGGTAAAGGCTATAAAACATATTGCCGACGCGGCGGGAATGTGTAAAATGGTAGGCGGACAGGTGCTTGACCTTGAAAGCGAGGGCAAAGAAATTTCTTTGAAAAAACTTGAGAAAATTCAAGAAGGAAAAACCGTCGCTATGCTCAAAGTAAATGCGCTTGTAGCAGGCGTTTTAGCAGGAGCGGATGATAAAACTCTTGCGTTAATGTCCGATTATTGTGAAAAAATCGGCAGAGCATTTCAAATCAGAGATGATATTCTTGATGTAATCGGTACCAAAGAAGAATTGGGTAAACCGATAGGCTCTGATGTAGAAATGGAAAAGAATACTTACGTGTCGCTCTTGGGACTTGAGCGTTCGCAAATGCTTGTCGAAGAATTGACTAAAGACGCTGTTAACTCTATCAAAAAAGCGTTTGCCGATTGCGATAATTTAAAGGAATTAGCGCTTTCACTTGAAAAAAGAAAGAATTAGGGAATAAATAAGGAAAGAAATAAGGAATAAAAGATGGAAAGAAATACATTTTCAAAATTTTGTTTAAAACTTTTTTTAAGACTGTTTTGTCTTGATATTTGTTGCTTTGTAACGTGTTCGTTTTGTATCACTTCAAGCGGAAGTCATTTAATAAGAATATTTCTTCAAGCGGCTTGTATAATAGTAATGATTGCTTTTGTATATCCCGTTTGTCATAAGGTAGGCGACCTTGACGCACCGCTTGTAAATGTAGGACATCGCAAGTACAGTCCTCTTAAAGGCTTGTATGCAGGTCTTGTTGCTACATTACCCTGCTTACTGTCAGGCATATTTTTGCTCATTTCTAAATTTACAGGACTTTTTGCTTCGTTTGTGAATTATTATAAAATTATAAATTCGATTTTCTTCCCGTTTTTGTATTCGATTATGCCTGTTGATTACACTATTTCGGAACTGCCTATAAGCAGCGTTATATTCAGTTTTTTAATTTTGGCAGTCATTCCGATTGTATGTATGTTTGCATATATTCTCGGACTTGAACGTTTTTCGTTTTCTGAAAAACTGTTATATAAAAAGAAAGAAAATTAATTTAAAATACGCTATTCTGTTTGTTGTTTGCAGAATAGCGTTTTTTGATATATGTAAAAAGGACTGCCTTGCTTGTAGCAAGACAGCCCAAATTAAATTCGCTTAATTAGCAGTTGTTGCAACCGCAACCGTTGTTGTTACCGCAGCATACGAAGATGATTATAAGAAGGATAATCCATTCGCAGCAGTTGTTGCCAAAATTAAAACAGCCCATGAGTCGTTTGCCTCCTTTCTGCCTTCACTAATAGTTTATGAAAGATGCAAAAATCGGTTACTGAAAATTAAAATTTAATGCGAATGTTATTAAATTATGAATTTTTTTAAAATATTATAAAAAATGTATTGACTTTTACTGACCTTTGAAGTATTATAAGGTCAGAGAAAGTCAAAGAGAGGTTTTTGAAATGAGATTAAGTGATTTGATAAGCCAAACAATTTTAGATATGTTAGCGGAATCCGAATCGGGCGCCGCCGAAATTAAAAGAAATGATTTTGCAAATAAAGTAGGTTGTGTTCCGAGTCAGATAAACTATGTTTTATCCTCAAGGTTTACGCCTGAAAACGGATATATAGTTGAAAGCCGAAGAGGCGGCGGAGGATATATTAAGATTACGAGAATTAATCTTGATCGTTCAAGCGCAATTATGCACATTGTAAATTCAATCGGAAATGAAATCAGCGTAAATGCCGCAAGAATTATTCTCGAAAATTTAAACGAACAAAAAGTAATAACCGATGAGCAAAATGTTTTGATAAGTACGGCGGTTTCCGACAAATGTTATGCCGATATTCCGCCTATAATCAGAAATGCACTTCGTGCTTCTATTTTTAAAAATATGTTGGTTGCATGCATTTAATTTTTAAGGAGTTGATTATATATGTTATGTGAAAATTGCAAAAAAGCCACCGCTACGACTCATATTAAGCGGTCTGTTAACGGCGTCACAAGAGAATATCATTTATGCCCCGAGTGTGCGGCAAAATTAGGATTTTCAAATTTTCATTTTTTTGATATGAATGATTTATGGAGCACATTTCTCGGAAACGGGCAAAGCGCAATGCCTCAAACAAAGCGTTGCAGAACCTGTAACACATCGTTTGAAGAAATTATAAATAACGGAAAAATGGGTTGTCCTGACTGCTACACAGAATTCAGAGAAGAGATTTTGCCTACGCTTATAAAAATTCACGGCAAAACCGAGCATAAAGGAATTTCTCCCGAAAACAGCGGTTCTGCCGAAACAAATGCAGAAAACACGCAGGTTGATGAAATTACAAAACTTGAGAATGAATTAAAAACGGCAATAGAAAACGAAGAATTTGAGAAAGCGGCGGAATTAAGAGATATTTTAAAAGAGAAAAGGGGAGAGATAAATGGATAAGTGGTATTTAAAAAACGGTAAAGACGCAGATACCGTTTTCAGCGTAAGAATAAGGCTTGCAAGAAATTTATCCGGCTTTCCTTTTCCAAATAAAATGAGTGATGAGCAAAAATATTCTGTTATTCAAAAAGTATCCGACGCAGTTTTTAAATCAGAAGTCGGAAAAGATTATAAGTTCATTGATATGGATAAAATCTCGGAAACCGAAGCGATTTTTTTGGCTGAAAGACATCTTATAAGTCCTGAATTTATTAAAAATACAAAAGGCAGAGCGCTTATTTTGAAAAATGACGAGTCTGTAAGCGTTATGATTAACGAAGAAGACCATATAAGAATTCAAAGTATTGCGGCAGGACTTGAATTTGAAACTGCTTGCAAAAATGCTTTTGAAATCGAAAAAATTATCGGAAATGCAGTCGAATACGCATTTGATAAAAAATTCGGTTATTTAACCGAATGTCCTACCAATCTCGGTACGGGAATGAGAGCGTCGGCAATGTTGCATCTTCCGGCTTTAGAAAAAATCGGTGCGCTTGAAAGAATTTTTAATTCAATTTCAAAATTCGGCGTTGCTATTCGCGGTACTTTCGGCGAGGGAACAAAAGCCAAAAATTCTATGTATCAAATTTCAAATCAGGTAACTTTGGGCATTAGCGAAAAAGAGTCGATTGAAAATGTTGAAAATATTATCAATCAACTGATTTCAAAGGAAAAAGAAGCGAGAGAGGCTTTTGACCGATTTAGAGTGGAAGATACCGTATTCAGAGCATTAGGTACGCTTAAATACGCAAGAATGATATCGTCGGAGGAGTTTTATAAACTTATATCCGATATTCGTCTCGGCGTTTCTATGGGAATACTTAATATTCCGATAAGCGTAATCAATTCGCTTAATTTGTTAAACGGCAGCGCAGGCGTTTCTTCTCTTGCGGGCGGAAATCTTGACGCTGATACACGTGATACAAAAAGAGCGCAGAATTTAAGAGAAAGTTTAAAAAACTATATGTAATTGTTTAGTTTAAAAATTTATGGAAAGGAAGAATGTTTTATGTATAAATTTAACGGATTTACCGAAAAAGCCAACAGAGCGCTTAATGAAAGCATTTCTGCGGCTGAAAACTTCGGCCATACTTATATCGGCAGCGAGCATATTTTAATCGGCATTTTGTCTGAAGAAGATTCAGTTGCTTGTTCGATTTTAAATCAAAAAGGCATAACTCGTGAAAAAATTGAAGAAATGCTTGTTTCAATCGTCGGAAAAGGGGTAAGATCTCGTTTGTCGCCTGATAATTTTACTCCGAGAGCAAAACATATTCTTGAATTATCAATCGGTTGTGCAAGAAGTTTCGGCGTTCAGATTGTCGGAACAGAGCATTTATTGTTGAGCATTTTAAACGAAGGCGAAAATTATGCTACGAGATTTATAACCGAACTCGGCATTGATAAGCGTGATATTGAAAGAGAACTCATTTCATCAAGCGGTGTTGCCGACGCAGAAATCAGCGAAAATAATTCGCCTAAAGGAAACGGAAAAACACCTACTCTTGATAAATTCGGCAGGGATTTAACGGCAGAAGCAAAGGATAAAAAACTTGACCCTGTTATCGGAAGGTCAAAAGAGATTGAAAGAGTTATACAGATTTTGACCAGAAGAACTAAAAACAACCCTTGCCTTATCGGCGAGCCGGGCGTTGGTAAAACGGCTGTTGCCGAAGGTCTTGCTATAAAAATAGCCGATGGCGAAGTGCCCGAACTGCTAAAGGATAAGCGAGTAATCGCCCTTGATTTGACAGGTATGGTTGCAGGCACTAAATACCGTGGCGATTTTGAGGAAAGAATCACAAATGCTATTGACGAAGTAAAAAAATCATCAGATATAATTTTGTTTATTGACGAACTTCATACAATCGTCGGCGCAGGTTCTGCCGAAGGCTCAACCGACGCCGCAAATATATTAAAACCGTCGCTGGCTCGTGGCGAATTTCAGGTAATCGGCGCTACGACTTTGAACGAATACAGAAAATTTATCGAAAAAGACGCGGCGCTTGAAAGACGTTTTCAGCCTGTAACGGTAGGCGAGCCGACCGAAGAAGAAGCGGTTCAGATTTTACAGGGATTGCGTGATAAATATGAGGCGCACCACAAAGTTAAAATTACCGATGAGGCTTTGAAAGCGGCTGTAAAACTTTCTTCAAGATATATTACCGACCGTTATTTGCCTGACAAAGCGATTGACCTTATTGATGAAGCGGCTTCAAAAGTAAGGCTCAACGCATATACCGCTCCTGACGGAGTTAAGGATTTGGAAGCAAAAATTAAAGAAATCGAACTTGAAAAATCTGCGGCAATTTCTTCGCAGGATTTTGAGAAAGCGGCGAAACTTCGTGATGAAGAAAAAGAACTTAATCAAAAATTAACTGATTTAAGAGAAAAATGGCATGAAAATAACGCCAATATTTCGCAAGAGGTTACCGAAAATGAGGTTGCTTCTATTGTTTCGGGTTGGACAGGAATACCTGTTGTTCGTTTAACCGAAGAAGAAAGCGAAAAACTTCTTAAAATGGAAGAAATTCTTCACAAACGCATTGTAGGTCAGGAGGAGGCTGTTTCAGCCGTTTCCCGTGCAATCAGGCGTGGCAGAGTAGGTCTTAAAGACCCGAAACGACCTACAGGCTCGTTTATCTTTTTAGGACCTACGGGCGTAGGTAAAACAGAACTTTGCAAGGCTCTTGCCGAAAGTATTTTCGGAGATGAAAAGGCGCTTATTCGTTTTGATATGTCCGAGTATATGGAAAAACATACCGTTTCACGCCTTGTAGGCTCACCTCCGGGATATGTAGGTTATGACGAAGGCGGTCAACTTACCGAAAAAATCAGAAGAAATCCTTATTCCGTAGTGCTTTTTGATGAAATTGAAAAAGCACACCCCGATGTCTTTAATATACTTTTGCAAATTCTTGACGACGGTATTTTGACCGATTCGCAGGGAAGAAAGGTTGATTTTAAAAACACTATTATCATTATGACTTCAAATGTCGGCGCAAGACTTATCACCGATAGAAAATCATTAGGATTTTCAGGTGGCGAGAATGCGCTTGACGATAACGAGGTTAAATCCGATGTTATGGGTGAGTTAAAACGTCAGTTTAAGCCGGAATTTTTAAACCGTGTTGACGATATAATCGTGTTTAAACAACTTAAAAAAGAGGATATTAAGGAAATTGCAAAACGTTTGCTTGATATTCTTGCAAAACGTCTTTCTGCTCGTGATATTACAATCGAATTTACAGATGAAGCAATATCAAAAATTGCCGATGAAGGTTTTGACCCTGTTTACGGCGCACGACCGCTGAAAAGAGCAATTCAAACCAAAATCGAAGATAAACTTTCAGAGGAAATGCTTGATAATAAAATCAAAGACGGTATGAGTATCATCTGTGATTATAAAGAAAATAATTTTGTTTTTGAACAAAAATAAACTAAAAAAGGGTGCCGAAAGGTACCCTTTTTTAATATCTAAATTGCATTTTATTTCACATTTTTGTTTGTATAGTAATAACAATACAAATAATATTTAAAAATTTGTTGTAATTTCTAAATATTTGTAGTAAAATGAATTTATACACAAAATGAAGTTGATTGCAACAGGTTTTGAAGTAAAATACACAATCGGTAAAAAGACGGTTACAAAAACATTTAGCACCAAAAAATCAATCACAAAAACAATTAGCGGTCTTAAAAAAGGGAAGTTACAAAGTCAGAATAAGAGCGCTGATAAAACAAAGCGGCAAAACCGCTTATAGTAATTGGTCAAAGATAAAAACCGTTAAAGTGAAATAAGTTATATATATAAAAAAGCCTTCCCTTGGGGAAGGTGGCAAGCCGCAGGAAAAGACGGATGAGGGTCGAGTTTCGGATAAAACGGCACGCCGAGGTCGTCGTGCCCTACGATTGTAGATGAAATTACGACGAAAAATCTGTGTTTAAAAACTTTGGTTCTTTTGCAAAGTTGGGGTGTAGATTGGCTCCCTCGTCAGAGGTAGGCGATAAGTGTTGAAACCACAACATTAGGAATAGAACAACTAAAAAAGGATGCTATTTGGCATCCTTTTTTAGTTATTTGCATATATAAATTTATCGGTTAATCTTCAATTTTTATTCCCAAATCTTTAAGTTGAATATCATCACAAGGGGCAGGGGATTCGCTCATTAAATCTCTTGCGTTTTGCATTTTCGGGAATGCGATAACGTCACGCAGAGATTCACATTTAAGCATAATCATACAAAGTCTGTCAAGACCTATGCCCATACCGCCATGAGGAGGTGCGCCGTATTTGAAAGCGTCTGTCAAAAATCCGAATTTTTCCTGTGCCTCTTCATCCGAAAGACCGAGCGCTTTAAACATTTTTTTCTGTAAATCAGGGTTGGTAATACGGATAGAGCCTGAAGACATTTCCGTGCCGTTCATAACAAGGTCATAAGCCTTTGCTCTTACCTTGCCGGGATCGGTTTCAAGATATTCAATACATTCATCAAGCGGTGCGGTAAACGGGTGGTGCATAGCGTCCCAATTTCTTGTTTCTTCATTATATTCAAAGAACGGAAATTCAGTAATCCATACAAGGTTATATTCGTCTTTAGGAATTATATCAAGTTTATTTGCCATCTCAAGTCTTAATGCGCCGAGTACAGGCAGAGTAACTTTATCTTTATCAGCGACAATTACAATAACATCGCCTTTTTCAGCGCCGCAACGCTCAATAATTGCGTTCATTTCATCTTCGCTTACAAATTTTGCGAATGATGAAGCAATGCCGTCATCGGTCATTCTTGTCCAGGCAAGTCCTTTTGCACCGATGCCTTTTGCGCTTTCGGTAAGCCTGTCGATATTTTTTCTTGTATAAACATCTACACAATTTTTAGCGCAAATTGCTCTTACGCTGCCGCCGTTATCAACAGCGCCTTTGAACACTCCGAAACCGCTGTTTTTAACTATATCGGATAAATCAATGATTTTCATATCAAATCTCAAATCAGGCTTATCCGAACCGTAGAGATTCATAGCGTCGGCATAGGTCATTCTCGGCAACGGCAAAGCAATATCTACATCAAGTATTTCTTTGAAAAGACGTTTTACAAAGCCTTCATTAACCGCTAAAACATCTTCAGTATCAACAAATGACATTTCAAGGTCAATCTGCGTAAATTCAGGCTGACGGTCTGCACGTAAGTCTTCGTCACGGAAACAACGTGCAATTTGCATATATTTGTCAAAACCCGAAACCATAAGAAGTTGTTTATAAATCTGCGGTGATTGCGGAAGCGCATAAAATTCACCGTGATAAAGACGGGAGGGGACAAGATAATCTCTTGCACCTTCGGGAGTTGATTTGATAAGCATAGGAGTTTCAATTTCAATAAACCCTTGTTCATCGTAATAATCTCTTACAACTTTTGTGATTTTATGGCGCATCATTATATTTCTTTGTAAATCGGGGCGACGTAAATCAAGGTATCTGTATTTACATCTGAGTTCCTCTTTTACTTTTGAATTTTCAACTATTTCAAAAGGCGGTGTTTCGGCGGTAGATAAAATTTTGTATTCATTTACTGCGATTTCGATTTCTCCCGTAGGCAAATCTTTATTTATTGAAGAACGGATTTTAACAACGCCTTTTGCCATTACTACATATTCAGAACGAGTTTCGTTTGCTTTTTCAAATATTTCTCTGTCTGTGGTATCGTCGAAACTTAATTGAACTATACCTGTTCTGTCACGAAGATCTATAAAAATCAACTGGCCTAAATTACGTCTACGCTGAACAAAACCGCAAACTACTACTTCTTTATTTTCATCTTCTCGGCGAAGTACGCCGCAATAATGCGTTCTTCGCATATTTTCCATAAATTCTAACATAATTCTACCTCGCTTTATAAATTTCCTGCGGCTTCTTCAATACCTGAAAGCATATCGTCAATGCTTGTATGATAAATTGTTTCAGTCAAGCCATCGGGAATTGATACTTCTTTTTGTTCGCCTGTAAGCATATTTTTGAGCATTGCTTTTTTATTTTCAAGTTCATTATCACCGATTACAATGCTGTATTTTGCGCCGATTTTATTCGCATATTTCATCTGCGCTTTTAATCCTCTGCCCGATAAATCGGTGACTGCAATAAATCCTTCATCACGAAGTTCGTTGCAAAGTTTTATCGCTTCGGCAGACGCTTTATCACCCATAGGCGCAATGTAAACGTCGGCAACGGTATCCGGTGGGAATTCGCAACCTTGTTTTTCCATTAGAATAAGTATTCTTTCGAGTCCCATTGCAAAGCCCAAAGAAGGCAATTTCGGTCCGCCCAATTCTTCTGCAAGACCGTCATATCTGCCGCCTGCACAAACTGCGCCCTGCGAGCCGATTTCGGTAGTAATAAATTCAAATACGGTTTTGGTATAATAATCAAGACCTCTTACAATTCTCGGATTTATTGTATATTCCACATCAGCGGCGTCAAGATATGATTTTACCTTTTCAAAATGTTCTTTACATTCATCGCAAAGATAATCGAGAATAACGGGTGCGTCTTTAGCGATTTCCTTGCAAATAGGGGATTTGCAATCCAAAATTCTCATAGGATTTCTCTCAAGTCTTGAAAGACAGGTTTCGCAAAGTTTGTCCGTGTACTGTGAGAAATATTCTTTCAAAGCCTCTGTATATTTTGCTCTGCATTCAGGACAACCTATCGAGTTTATTTCCAAGGAAATATTCTTTATACCAAGTCTGTCAAGAACAGTAGCGCCGAGCATTATGACTTCAGCGTCGGCAGTCGGAGAAGCAGCACCGATACATTCAACGCCGAATTGATGAAATTCACGAAGTCTGCCTGCCTGCGGTTTTTCATATCTGTAGCAAGTAGTGTTATAAAATGCTTTTATCGGCAAGGCGTCGTTAAAAAGACCGTGTTCAAGCACGCTTCTCATAGCGCCGGCAGTACCTTCCGGACGGAGAGTTATACTTCTGCCGCCTTTGTCATCAAATGTATACATTTCTTTTTGAACAACATCGGTTGTATCGCCTACACCTCTTTGGAAAAGTTCGGTTTTTTCAAATACAGGTGTTCTGATTTCTTTAAAATCAAACTGCGAGGCTACATCTTTTGTAACGCTTTCAATGTAGTTCCATTTGTAAGATTCTTTTGGCAATGCATCTTGCGTGCCTTTTATAGCTTCGGCTACTAAATTCATAAATTAATTCTCACTTTCTTTAAAATAAAACGTCCCTTGAAAAATCAAGGGACGGAAAATAACCGTGGTGCCACCCAAATTAGTCCAAACAGGACTCACTCAAATTCTTTAACGCAGAAATACGGGCAAAAGCCGACTCGGGAAATGTCTTCGTTTTTTCATAAATCTTAACGAACTCACACCAAAACCGTTCGTCTCTCTGAAAGACAAGTAAAAATTACTCCTTTTCCGTCATTGTCATTATATAATTTAAGTTTTATTTTGAATATATGCGCCAATCAAGGTCGCCGCGTTCAAGACCGTGTATCAAAACTTCGGCAGTTGCAATATTTGTTGCAATCGGAATATTATGAACATCGCAGAGCCTTAAAATAGTCATATCATTCGGCTCATTAGGTTTTGCGGTAATAGGATCTCTGAAAAACAGAACCATATCAATTTCATTATAAGCGATACGTGAGGCTATCTGTTCGCCACCGCCCTGAGGACCGCTTAAAAATCTTGTGATTTCAAGTCCTGTTGCTTCACTGACTAATTTTCCCGTAGTGCCTGTTGCACAGATGTTGTGTTGGGAAAGTATACCGCTGTAAGCAATGCAAAACTGAACCATAAGTTCTTTTTTTACATCATGGGCAATCAATGCTATGTTCATACAAATATTCCTTTCTTTTTTTTAGTTTTTTACTCCATTATTTCAAGCCTAAAGGCATGTTTTCATTAAGAATCCTGCTTGATAATCTTGAAATTGCTTCAAGACCGGGCGAATTATAAAGCGTATTGGTGCAATTGAAAAAAGATTTAATCAATTCAATATCGTAAGGAATGGCCGCAATTAACTGTAAAGCAGTAGCGTCAATAACCTCATCAATATTATAAAGTACGCCTTTTTTAACTAAATCAATATCTAATTTATTAATAATAAGCCTTATATTTTCAACTTTGTTTTCACGAAGCAATTTTGCGACATAAGCGGCGTCTCTAACGCTGACAGGGTCGGGATTTACAACCACCAAAGCGTTATCTGCACCTGAAACGGCATTTATAAAACCTTTACCAACGCCGGCAGGGGAGTCGATTAAAATAAAATCAAAAAATTCAGATAACTTTTCACAAAGTATTTTCATACCTTTTGGTGAATTTAAACTGTTAACTGTTACGGGTGCCGGCAATAAATATAGATTAGGACACTGTTTAACGGGAATTACCGCCTGATTTACATTGCAGTTACCTTTAATAATATCGCTGACATCAAAAAGTGTATGCGATGATACATCAAGCATAAGGTCTAACGACCGTAAGCCCTCATCCATATCAATCAAAAGAACTTTTTTGCCTTTTTTGCAAAGTTCTACTCCGAGATATGCGGTTACGGTGGATTTACCAACACCGCCTTTACCCGAAGTGACAACATATACATTATTCATTTTATATCATCACATCCCATATTATAACATAAAATAAACCGTTTGTCAAAGAGTTAATATACAAAATCGTTGTATTTTGTCATTTTTTTACCATTAAACTTGGTAAAATAGTATTGGTCATATATATCTTTTACAACCGAAGCGGTCATATAACCGTATCTTCCTTGTTCAACATTTATTGCAACGGCGATTTCAGAATCCTTATAAGGAGCGAAAGAAATAAACAATCCGTTATCTCTCTTTCCCGTAACCTCGGCAGTACCTGTTTTACCGCCAACCTTTAAATCATAGTCTTGGAAAGTGCCTGACGCCGTTCCTTCAAAAGTTGCCGAGCCCATTCCTTCTTTTACTATTTCAATAGCCTCTTTTGTAAGACCTGTGTTTGCAAGCACTTCGGCTTCAGGCTCAACAACAACCTCGCTTAAATCGTGAGTTCTGACTTCACGCAACAGATGAGAGCGATATCTTGTTCCGCCGTTTGCAATGGTTGCTGTACCTGTGGCAAGTTGTAAAGGTGTGAACAAATTATAAGACTGACCGATTGAAGCCTGCAATGTGTCACCGGGATTCCAAATAGCATTAATTTGTTTGGTGTAAGCAGGACCTGCAAGCGTTCCTGCACTTTCCGGAAGTTCTACACCTGTTTTAACACCGTAGCCCAATAATTTAGAATATTCATTTAAAGTTGTAATTCCCGTTCTTCTGCCCGCGTCAAAAAAGAAATAGTTACAGGATTTTGAAATTGCGTCAATTACATTAATAGAGCCATGATAATGCAAGCATTTAAAAGGCTTTCCTGAATAATAATCATAATACTGCTTACAGTAAACTGTGGATGATTTGTCAATGGTTCCTACAGTCAAGCCAATACCTGCAACAATAGGTTTAAAGGTAGAACCCGGAGGATAAGTACCCTGAAATGCTCGATTGAACAACGGATAGGATTCATCTTTTGCGAGAGCCGGGTAGTTTTCATTATACTCTTTCATAGTATAAGTAGGGTAATTTGCAGAAGCCAAAATTTCACCGTTATTTACATCTATGCACACAATAGATGCCGAAGAAGCGTATATCTTTTGTTTATTAAGTTGTTTCATAAACTTCTCAAGCGAATTTTGTGCTTTTTTCTGTAAATCAATATCAAGAGTAAGCAAAACGGTATTTCCTGCAACAGGCTCGCTTTCCGTAACTATTTCCGTTTCGCCCGTATCAGGATTTGTAATAGCTTTATTAACGCCGTTTTGACCGCGTAAATATTCTTCAAAAGCAAGTTCAACTCCCGATTTTCCCACGTAATCGCTGTAAGAATAGCCTTTTTCCTTTAATTCTTCCCAGTCCTCTGCATAAATCGGGCCGACTGTACCGATTAAATGAGTAGCCAAAGTTTCATCGGTATATTCACGAACAGAAACTTCTTTTACTGTTATATTTTGAAAGCTGTCCGAAGATTCAAGCAAAACAGATCTTGTTTTTTCACTTACATCTTCAGCGATGGTATAAGGATAAGCCGTTGAAAAATCCTCTAAAAACATTGTATATCGTATTCCCATTAAAATACGTTGTGTTTTTGAAGAATAATTATCTAAATCGAATTTTTCAATTAAATTCTCAATACATTGTTCAAGCGTAGCATAATTATTTAAGCCTAATTTGGATTTTAAAGTTTTTACTTCCGTAGATGAAGTTTTTTCGGTAAATTTATACGGCGCTTTTTCGGAAATAGGCAGTTTATCACGCCATTCGTCTTCGTTCTCTTTTAAAATCTCGACTGTTTTAATAATTGAACGGTTGATATTACTGTTTGCATTGGTGGAGTATTCAATGACAACATTGTATCCTTCGCGGTTATAAGCGATAGTTCTGCCGTATCTGTCAAGTATTTCTCCTCGTGTAGCGTCTACCGAAATAGCGGCGGCAGAGGACATTTTGCTTTCTTTTAAATAATAATCATAATCTATAACCTGGAGTTGAAGCAATCGTACCGTATAAACAAATACAATTACTATAACTAATGAAATACACACAATGAATTTAGCGTATTTATTTTTCTTTTTTCTTTTTTCTTTTTGAAAAAACATTGTTTAAAGGACCTCTCGAAAACTATTTATTGTTTGAAATGATTCCCTTTGGTTTTTTAAATCTGTCATCTTTTTTGATTGTAAATCGGAAAATTAAATATAAAATAAACGCTGCTGCAAACGTATAAATCGCAACAAGTAAATAAAATTTAAAAAACAAACTGAAAATACCGTCGGTAAAGCCGATTTTTAAAATAATATCAATAAACATATTGATTAAAATTACAGGTACCGAAACCACCGCAAAAGAAGCAAAATTGTTTTGGAAAACAGATTCGAGTATTAAACTGCAAATCAGTCCCACAAGCATATAAATAAGAGCGTGATAACCCGAACCGTCTGCGCTTGCGGTATCAATAAGAATTCCGCCCGCTAATCCGAACACCGCTGAAAACCAATAGTTTTCAAAAAAAGAAACTGTAAGCACAATTGCTAAAATTAACGACGGCGACGGTGAATTATATTCAAAAAGAATGTTTGAGGTTTGCAAAATATACGCAATAAACAACAAAACAAAATATATTAAAAAATCTAATAAACGATATCTTTTTATATTTGTCATAAGTCACCGCACCAAATTAAAAATCAGTTATTACCATAACATCGGAAATTTCCGAAAAATCAACAATAGGCTGAATTTTTGCTTCACAGCTGATTTTATTCGTTGAAGTTTTTACTTCAACTACACTTCCCACTATAAGGCCGCCGGGAAAAATTCCGCCGTCGCCCGAAGTTACAATAAAGTTTCCCGAAGAAATGGTATTGTCGCTCGGAATATAAATCATTTTTGTCAGTCCGTCAAGACTTAATTCGGCGTCGCCCGTAACAGTACCTGTATCTCTTGAATGATTATCAATTGCCGATATATTAATTTTGGGATTAAGTACCGTCATAACGGTGCTTTGAGTAGAATAAGCGTCACAAACATATCCGACAAGACCTTCGGCAGTAATGATAGGGTCATAAACTTCAATTCCGTCAACAGTACCTTTGTCGATGGAAAAAGTAGCGAAAGTATCGTTATTACTTCTTGAAATAACCTTTGCCGAGGTAAATTTATATGTGGGATTTTCTTCTTTTATTTCAAGAAAATCCTTATAAAAATCATTTTGTCTTGAAATTTCATCATAATCTATAAGTTGTTTGTTTTTTTCGTTTAATTCATCTTTTAGTTCTTTAATTTCTTTTTGTAATTCTTTTTTGTCCTCTAAATTATCAAAATAAGAGTTAACAGAATCGGAAATTCCCGAAAAGAAATTTTGAACAGGGGAAAGAACAGACGAAACAATATTTGTTTGCGGAGCAGACCAATCGGTCAAAAAACCGCAAACAACAATACTTATAACTAACAAAACAGAGATGACAGAAATTAATTTTACTTTTTTGCTTCTAAAGAAAAAGCGCAATTTTGTCACTCCTTAAAATTAATAATATTTTGCACGTTTTTGATATGAATCAAACGGCAAATCAAGTTCGAGTCGTTTTGAAATGCCTTTTGCAACACAATCAAGCGGATCTGTTGCTATGCTTACGGGAATTGCCGTAGCACGTGAAATAAGCAAATCAATACCGGGAAGAAGTGCGCCGCCGCCCGTTAAAGTAATGCCTTTGTCTATAATATCTGCTGCTAATTCAGGCGGAGTAGATTCGAGCGTCTGTTTAATTGCTTCAACAATCCTTGAAAGCGGCTCGAACAAAGCGTCACGAATTTCTTTTGCAGTAATAATAATATTTTTCGGGAGTCCGTCAATAAGGTTTCTGCCCTTAATCTCCATTGAAGAAGTTTCCTCGCCTTCAAATTCACAGGCAGAGCCTATTGAAAGTTTAATATCTTCAGCGGTGCGTTCGCCGATAAGAAGATTATGACGTTTTCTTATGTAGGAACTGATAGCCTCGTCAAAGTCATCACCGGCAGTTTTAATGGTATTTGCCGTAACAATATCGCCGAGTGAAATTACGGCAACTTCGCTTGTACCGCCGCCTATATCAACAACCATACTGCCGACGGAATCAAAAACAGGAAGTCCTGCGCCGAGCGCCGCTGCCATTGACTCTTCAATAAGGTCAACCATTTTAGCACCTGCTTGTCTTGCGGCGTCGTTAACAGCACGGCTTTCAACCTCTGTAACGCCTGAAGGCACACATATAACAACTCTTACACGTGAAGCAAAAGAGCCGTGCATAGCGTCTTTAAAAAATCTTTTTAACATAGCGGCGGTAACGTCGTAATCGGCAATAACGCCGTTTTTAAGCGGTCTTACTGCAACAATAGAGCCGGGAGTTCTGCCAATCATTTCTCTGGCTTCTCTGCCTACCGCTTTTACCTCTCCGTTTTTAACATCAACAGCGACAACCGACGGTTCACGCATAATAATACCCTTGGTTTTTACACAAACAAGTGTATTAGCAGTACCTAAGTCAACGCCGATATCTCTACTGAAAAAGTTCACAGTATATTTCTCCTTTATATGAAAAGTAATAATTTTATCTGAATAATCTATTATATTATAACAATAAACCTACAATTAAACAACCTTTATTTTTAATATTTTTTAATTTTTTTTGCAAAATAATATTAATACTTATTTTTCTTTGATAAAGGTTGTGAAAAAGTGAAAGTTTCTCCGAATATTAACGAAAATTTAAAAAAAGTCAATGAAACTTTGCCCGTAAAAAAGAGTTTTGATATCATTGCAAGAGAAATTACCGTAGATAAAAAGAAAGCGTTTATTCTTTTTGTAGACGGTTTCGTTAAAGACACAATAATGGTTCATGTTATGAAAGAACTGCAAAAGATAGACGATGAAACTAAGGACAGTTCCGAAAAGATTTTTCTTAAAAATATTCCTTATATAGAGGTATCCGTTGAAAATGATTTTAACAAAATAATTACCGATGTTTTGTCAGGGCAGTTAGCGCTGTTTGTCGACGGTAATGACTCTGCCGTGGTAATTGACACACGCGAATATCCGGCTCGAGAGCCTTCCGAATCTCATATTGAGAAGACCACACGAGGCGCAAGAGATGATTTTGTAGAAACAGTTATCTTTAATACTGCTTTAATCAGGCGTAGAATAAGAGATCCGAAATTAGTATTTGAAGTGGTAAAAGTAGGCGATATTTCAAAAACCGATGTTGCGGTAGGCTATTTGGAAGATAAGGTTGACAAAAAACTGTTAAACAAAGTGCTTACAAGGTTAAAAGATATAAATATCCATGCGCTTACAATGGGTGAGAAAAGTCTTGAGGAAATACTGATTAAAAAGAAATGGTATAACCCAATGCCGCTTTTCAGAGTTTCCGAACGTCCCGAAACCGTAGCGGCGCATATAATGGAGGGGCATATAGTTTTACTTGTGGATACTTCGCCCACGGCGCTGATTTTGCCTACTACGCTGTTGTACTTTACCCAATATGTCGAAGATTATTACCAAACGCCCATATCAGGCACTTTTACTCGACTTATAAGAATGTTGGCTATTCCTGTTGCACTGCTTCTTGTACCTCTTTTTATGCTTGTAGTTCAGTATCCGACGCATGATTGGAATATAGCAAAATTTTTAATTCCCGAGCAAACGGGTGAAATATCGGTTTTTGTTCAGATACTTTTTATTGAGTTTTGGTTAGAAATTTTACGGCTTTCTTCGTTGCATACTCCTGCAAATATGGAATCGGCATTCAGTATTATCGGCGGATTAATTTTAGGTGATTTTGCCATTTCCATGAATTTGCTTATATCCGACACAATTTTATTTACAGTTGCGGCCACACTTTGTAATCATTGCATACCTAATCCCGAACTTAAAAATGCAATCAAAATATTCAGGTGGTTTTTAATTTTGACTACGGGATTTTTCGGCTTTTGGGGATTTGTTATCGGATTGATTATTGAAATATTAATTGTGGCAACCACAAAAACTTTTGATGAACAACATCCGTATCTATGGCCTATAATTCCGTTTGACTACACGGCTTTAAAACATTTTTTAATAAGGTATCCGCTTGCAAAATTCGAGAAAAAAAGTAAAGGCAAAGACTGATTCTTTGCCTTTACTTTTTGTGTTTTTGTTTTTTGACTTGTATTTTAATTCTTTTTTACATTTGTGCAAATGCTAATATAAGCGGCATTGTGATAATTGATAAAGCGGTTGAAACAGTAACTAATTTCAAAGCGATATCTGTATCGGCGCCGTATTTTGAAGCAAGCACCATTGTATTAACTGCGGTTGGGGCTGAAGCCGGCAGAACACAAGAACAAAGCAGAACGCCCGACATACCGAAACCGTATTTAAAAAGCAGTAATGCAAGCATAGGTATTACCGTCATACGAAGTGCGATAGCAATCCACATTTTTGCGTTTTTAATACCTTTTTTAAAGTCGGAAAGTGCAAAATAATATCCTGTAACAAGCATGGCTATAGGAGTGTTAAGCGATGAAAGATAGCCTAAAGGCGTTCCGATTATTTCAGGCAGAGTTACTTTCATAAGAAAAAGCGGCAGACCGACTATTACTCCGATAGTACCCGGATTAATAAGCGTTTTTAATTTTGAATTGCCGCTTTTATTATAAAGCGTAATGCCGTAAGTCCATTGTATAATATTAAAAACCACAACATAAACCGAACCGTAAAAAACACCCTCGTTGCCGAAAACAGCCTGCGCTAAAGGCAGTCCCATATATCCTGCGTTTGAAAAGACAGTTCCGAAACGGTAAACGGATTTTTTAGTTTCTTCTTTATCATGTATTAAATAAGAAACCGCAATTCCGATAATGTGTGACAATACCGCACAACCTGCGGCTACAAGCAGATATTTAAGCGTATCGCTTGTAAATTTAACCGATAAAAACGAGTTGATTATTAAGCAGGGGGTTACAATGTAAAGAAGTACGTTAACAAATCCCGAAATGCTTTTATCGGTTATCAGTTTGGTTTTTGTTGAAATAAAACCGACAAACATAAGTATAAACAGAATTATCACCTGTTCGCCGATTTTTAATGCTGAGTTTAAAAATTCGTTCAAAATTATTCCTCGTAAATATAAGTTTCGGCAGATTCAATGACAACGTCATTTAAAGGTTTGTCTGCTGCGCCTGTTTTGGTTGCGGCTATTTTATCAACGATGTCCATACCTTCTACAACCTGACCGAATACCGTATGACGAAAATCAAGGTGCGGAGTACCGCCTATTTTTTCGTAGTTTTCAATTGCCTCTTGAGGAAAAGCCTCTCCGCCGATATCTTTCATCTGTGCAATAAGTCCCTCGTGAACATTGTCGCACTGAACAATGAAAAATTGACTGCCGTTTGTACTCGGCCCTGCGTTTGCCATTGAAAGCGCACCTCTGTAGTTACGAAGCATTGGGGTGAATTCATCTTCAAAAGGTCTGCCGTAAATAGATTCTCCTCCCATACCTGTGCCTGTAGGGTCGCCGCCTTGAATCATAAAATCTTTAATAACTCGGTGAAAAATAATGCCGTTATAATATCCGTCTTTGATATGTGTTGTAAAATTCTCAACGGTTTTCGGCGCTTGCTTTGGGAAAAGTTTAAATTTAATATCTCCCATATTTGTTTTAAGCACGGCAACTGCGTCGCCTTTTTTAAGTGGTTCTAACTGAAAATTACTCATAATTTATTTATCCTTTCTTGTTCTCTTTGGTTTATAGTTTTCAATTATTTCTTCATATCTTTTATTTGCGATTCTAACAGAGTCCTCCCAAGAGCAGTAGACTTCCGACTGTGCGTTTTCGCCTGCTTTTGTAAGATGTTCTCTGTCGGAAACCGCCCTTAAAATTGCGTCTTTAAGTGATTTTTCGTTTTCCTCACACAAAAATCCGTTTCTGCCGTCGGTTACGCCTTCTGCCGCGCAACTTTTGCGAATAAGCACCGCAGGAAGTTTGGTAGCGGCAGCCTCCATAACAACAAGTCCCGAGGTGTCGTAAGTGGACGGAAAAATAAACAAATCACTCATTGAATAGTAATCTCTTAAAACCTCTCGGTCGTAAACAGCACCGGTAAAAATACATTTTGTTGAAATGCCGATATGCTTTGCGTGATTTTCTATCTCATGTCGGTCATTACCGTCGCCGACAAACACCATCTTGAATTTAAGTGTGTTTGGTAAAAGTCTTAATGCGCTGAGAATCAGTTTGATATTTTTATACCACATCATTCTGCCGACGAACAAAAAGACAAGGTCGTCTTCTGCAATATTAAGGCTTTTTTTAAGCGCCGCCGTTTTTTCGGCAGGGGATACGCCTTTTTTAAAATCGGCGCCGTTACGTATTACCCTGTAATCGCCTTTGTAGCCGATTGCACGTAGCGATTCTACTGCGCCTTCGCTTACAACCCAAACTTCGTCGGCAAGGTTGATATTTCGTAAAACGAATTTTTTTGCAACCTTTAAGAAAGATTTTACTTTAAGACGTTTTTCAAGTTCAACATCGAATTTTTTATGGTAAGTAAGCACTACGGGTAGGCCGGGATTGAGTTTTATAAGGTCGTCGGCAACGAGTGAAGATACAAACGGTGAATGAACGTGAAGCAGGTCAAAATCTTTATTAATAAGTTTGCCGAGCGTTTTTACAGGAACTACATTACCTACACGGTATTCGAGTTTTTTTGAAACGCCTGTAGAACTGTATCGGATAACGTCAAACGGATAATCGTCGACAATGCCGGGGTATTTCGGCGTAACAACGGTACAGTTTACATCTAAACGTGAAAGTATACTAGCATAATTATAAACCGTATTTGCAACTCCGTCGATTTTAGGAGGAAAAGAGTCGTTAAACAGACCGATATTATATTTCATTTTCTGTCGCCTCCTTTGCTTTTATTAATTCTACTATATTGCTTTTGTTTTTTCAAGGTGTTTTTATTGAATTTTTATTCTCTTTATGATACAATGCTTAAAGTATATTTTTTAAGGTGGATTAAAAATGTCAAGGAATATTAAAGGAAATTTGTTTTTATTTACTGCGGCGCTGTTTTGGGGAAGCACTTTTGTCGCACAGGAAATTGCGGCAAAAACTTATCATTTGGGCGCTTTTACCTATCAGTCTACAAGAATGTTGGTAGGCTCTGTTGTGCTTATACCGCTTATTTTAATTATGACTCATTTATCAAAGAAAAACGGTACTTATAAAAAGCCGACAAAACAGGATAATAAAAACCTTTTAATTGCAGGTATAGTTTGCGGCGTAATTCTTTGTGTTGCGGCTTGTTTACAGCAGTTTGCTATTGAAGACCCGAACACAAATTCGGGAAAAATTGCATTTATTACCGCAATGTATATTCTTATTGTGCCAATAATCTATTTCTTTTTCGGAAATAAAATAAAACTTCGAGTAATTGTAGCGGCTTTAATGGGCGCAGTCGGTTTGTTCTTTTTAAGCGTAAAAGCAGGGCAGGGCTTTTCTTCAATTACTTACGGAGATATACTCGGTATGCTTTGCGCTTTAGGTTTTTCGGCTCATATACTTGTAATTGATTATTTCGGGCCGAAAGTTGACGGAGTAAAACTGTCCTCTTTGCAATTTTTCGTTTGCGGTATTTTGGCTTTAATACCAACCGTTTTTATGGAAAAACCCGAAATAAGCGATATTATTGCTTGTTGGGGACCTATTCTTTACGCAGGCGTATTTTCCTGCGGTATTGCTTACACATTCCAAATTTTAGGTCAGCAGAATACCAACCCGACCGTAGCATCTATTCTTATGAGCCTTGAATCCGTTTTCGGTGTGCTGACAGGTATGATAATACTCGGAAATATTCCTACAACCCGAGAAGCAATAGGTTGCGTTATAATGTTTACCGCAATTATTATTTCACAGTTGCCGAGCAAATCAAAAAACGGTAATAGCATTAAAAAATAAGAGTTAAAATTATAAAAAACGCTCTCTTTTGCAAAAGTGCATAAGGGAGCGTTTAATTATTTTGATTTAATTCTATTTTTATTTTTTTGCCCAGGTTGATGGGGAAAGCGCTATTAAAATAGGATAAATCTCAAGTCTGCCAAGCAACATGGCTATTGAAAGTACAAATTTTGAGATTCCCGTATATGCCGAATAATTTGACGCGGGACCTACGGCAGAAAGTCCCGGTCCTACATTGTTAAAGCAAGCGGCGGTTGCGGTAATATTGGTTTCAAAATCAAACGGCTCAAATGAAAGTATAAGGAAAATTATTACAAACAACATCATATATAAAGCAAAGTAGTTTGCAACGCTGTTAAGCGTACTGTTTTCAACTTTTTTGCCTTCAAACTTTATTACACCGACTGAACGAGGATGAAGCATGTGCAAAAATTCACGCTTTATCATCTTGACCATAATAATAATTCTTGACATTTTAAGACCGCCTGCGGTAGAACCGGCACAACCTCCGAAAAACATCAGTAGGAAAAGTATAGCCTTTGAAAGTCCCGGCCACAGATTAAAGTCAGCGGTTGCGTAACCCGTTGTAGATATGATTGAAGAAGTTTGAAAAGCGGCGTTTCTAAGCGCTGTCGAAAAGTTTTCGTACATAGGGTAGATGTTACAGGTGATAACCGTAATCGAAATTGCTACTACCGTAATAAATCCCCATAATTCGCCGCTTTTAAAGATGGCTTTAAAATGTCTTGTAATGGCTAAATAAAAAATATTAAAATTAAGCGCAAACAGTAACATAAATATTGCGATTACCCATTGCAGATAAGGATTATATCCCGCAATACTGTCGGCTTTTATACCAAAACCGCCTGTACCTGCCGTACCGAATGCGTGTACGGTGCTGTCGTACAACGGCATACCGCCTAAAAGCAGAAAAATAATTTCAACAACCGTCATTACTATGTAGATTAAATAAAGTATTTTTGCGGTTTCTTTTATTTTAGGAACAAGTTTTCCGACAATAGGTCCGGGAACTTCTGCACGAAGAAGATGAATTGAACGGTCGGAGGTGCCGGGAATAATCGCTAAAACAAATACAAGAACACCCATACCGCCAATCCAATGAGTAAAACTTCGCCAGAAAAGCAAACCTTTGCTTAAACTTTCTATATCGGTCAGAATAGAAGCGCCCGTTGTTGTAAAACCGCTTACGGTTTCAAAAAAGCAATCTATATATGAAGGAATTTCACCGCTTATATAAAACGGGAGCGCACCGATGGCAGACATAGCAAGCCACACGATTGCTACAATTACAAATCCTTCTTTGGCATATATTGTGTGATTATCGGGTTTTGAAATAAGAGTACACGCAGAGCCTATTACTAATGCTATTGCGATTGTAATTATAAACGGAAAAATACTTTTATCCTGATAAATAATTGCTACCGATAAAGGAAGCAGTAATAAAACCGCTTCTACCATAATCATTTTACCGGTTAAATTTAAAACCATTCTACGATTCATTGTTAACCTCTTGAATTACTTTAAAATATCTGACAAATCTTGCAATCTTTGATTTCCTGCGAGAATAATAACTCTGTCGCCTGCGATTATTGAGTCGTCGCCCGATGGAATTATTGTTTTTCTTCCTCTTATAATTCCTGCAATAAGAATATTCGGCTTTAATTCAAGAGCCTTTAGCGGAACATTAATTACGTCGGAATCGGGTGCAACGTTGAATTCGAGCGCTTCGGCTTTGCCGTCCATCAGTTTGTATAGCGTTTCAACATTGCTGCCTAAAGAGTTTTTAAGCGCTCTTGCGTATCTAATCATAATATTTGATGTAGCGTCTTTAGGTGAAACCATGCAGTCTAATCCCAATTTTTCCGCCATTGAGGCAAGTTCACGTCTGTTTACTTTAGAAATTACCTTTGGCACGTTTTGTGAAGATGCAAAAAGCGAGATAAGGATATTTTCTTCGTCCATACCCGTAAGCGCAACAAATGCGTCTACATTATTAAGTCCCTCTTCAAGCAGTAATTCCTGACCTGCTCCGTCGCCGTTAATTATAACGGCTTTAGGAACTAACTCGCAAAGTTCTCGGCACCGCTGACGGTCGGATTCGATGATTTTTACCGATACACCGATACCCGTAAGCATTTTGGCAAGGTATAAAGCGGTCATACTTCCGCCTAAAATCATAACGCTTTTGGCTTGCTTTTGTAAAAGCCCGACTTTTTTTAGAAGTTTGCCCATTTCAGTCGCCGGTGCGGCAATATGAATTCTGTCCTGCGCCTTAAGCACAAAATTACCGTCGGGAATATGCGCTTGCATATCACGCTGAACAAGGCATATCAGCACTTTTGCTTTACAGAATTTGCTTAAATCAGCAAGTTTCATACCGTTTAATGCAGAATCTTCTCTAACTTTCATTTCAACCATTTCAAAGTTGCTTCTTGAAAAATATTCGATTCTTGCGGCAGAGGGGAGTTTTAAAATATCAAAAAGTTCCCGAGCCGCCAAAAGTTCGGGATTTATTGACATCGAAAGTCCTAATTGTTGGCGCATAAATCCTAAACTTTTATCGTTGTATTGCGGGTTGCGAATACGTGCAATAGTATGTTCTGCACCCATTTTCTTTGCCATAAAGCAACTTAGCATGTTAAGTTCGTCGGAATGTGTAACCGCAACAAAAAGTTCTGCTTTTTCTATTCCTGCCTCTGATAGCGTTTCGCAGTCGGCGGCGTTTCCGTGAACACCTATAACATCATATATATTTGTTATTTCATTGATTACATTAGTGTTAATATCAATCGCTGTAATATTCAAATTTTCCGAAACAAGGCTTTTTACTATTGATTCGCCTATTTTGCCACAACCTGCAACAATAATATTCATTAAAAACTTCCTTAAATTTATATATTAAAAATAATTATTATAAATTGATTGCTTTATCTTGAGCCACCGCCGACGCCACCGCCGGAGAAACCTCCTCCGCCGCCGAATGAACTGCTGCCGCCTGAACCGCTGCTTCTTGCGGCTTCGCCCTGAGTCATAGCGTGGTAAGTAATCATACCGTAAGAATTTGCAAGCCAAATTGTATTGTTATACTGCTCTAATTCGGGCAATTTTTCGGGATAAACCTTTTTAAACTGTTCCATAACCTTGTCGGCAATGCCGAATAAGGTTGCATAAACAAGGTAATCTTCCCAAATTACGTTTTCTTCAATACCGCGTTCGGCTATCAGCGAATAATCAAGCAGATATTTTTTTAACCCTGCAACTTCTTTTAATTGGAGTTGAGCGTATTCCGAACTTTTATAAATGTTTGCGCTGATTTTACCGTTCATTTCAACGTTTGTTTCGCCGTTTTCTTTAGAAACGTTTATGTAATCCCTGAGTTTTTCCGGATGCTTTTCGCAATACTTTTTAAGTTCTTTTTCCTGCAAAACTCCGTCTTCGCCTGCGGCTTTATACAAAACGTTATAAAGTCTTGATTCAGGAGTGCCGGGCTTTTCGGGAGGACGGCACATTTTTAAATTAACAGTCTTTTTTTCTTTGCCCATAAAACCGACTTTGTTTTCGTATATAGGTTCAAGACATCCGCTGTTCATAAGTTTTAAAATAACAGCGCCGATAATCGAACTTTCCTGTTTTATCTGTTTATACTTTTTGGCAATAAAATAAGCGGTTTCAATATTTCCGCAGCATGGTGCGTCACGAAAATAATCTGCTTCTTTAACAAATTTTTTGGTTTTGCCGTGAATATATAAAGTATAAGAAATTATGGCAACTAAAACGCTGACTATTATTACCGCTATCAAAGCAATCAAAATGAAAATAAGAGTGTTGTCTTTGGCATTGTTTCCGTAACTTGAACCCTCTTTGGCGTTTTGAAGCAACTCTTCATAAGATTTTTCTTCGCCTTGACGTTCGGGATTTAAAACGCCTTTTTCAAATGAGGTTACAATGTTTACGTATTCGTCGCCGCTCTCAAGCGGATAATCTGTAAAAGCGGTAATACCCTCTTTATCAAACAGAATTTGTCCGTCAAATCCAAAAGCATAAATATCACAGTTGGTATCATTGAATTTTTTTCCGTCTTCACTTGTGATATGAATATTTACATCGGTAGGATAACAGTTCATTTGAGTATTAACAAACTGAAAATTAAATCCGTCCTTGTCATTATAAGCGCCTACTAAACCGATAATATCATAAGAAAACCAATACTCGTTTTCGCCGTATTCACCGATACCGTAACACAATTCATAGCCGTTATCGGTTTCTACAATACCGCATTTTCTTTCTTTTTCTTCTCTTGACCAATCAATATCCCAATCGTCAATAAATTCGTATTCGCCGTTTTTATCCCAAACTTTAAAATCGGTAATATCCATTCCGTCGGCAAAATTGCCTATCGGAAGATAGTTTTCGGTACCCTCATAAAAAGAGCCGTACCATTTTTGAGTAACCGTAGCGTCGCCGTTTTCTCTGATTTTAACATCAATGTCAATATCAAAAGTGTTATCTGCACTTGCGGAAACGGCGGTTACGCTCAATATCAGTATAATAACGGTTAAAATACTTAAAACAACTTTTTTCATTATTTCATATTCGGCATTTGAGCCTTCTCCTGTTCAGCCTCAAGGTAGGTGCGTTTGGAAAATCCGAGCATACCTGCAACCATAGAGGTCGGGAACATACGAATTTGACGGTTTAATTTTGTAACACTATCATTATAAATAAGTCTGCTTTGGCGAACCTTGTTTTCATATTCGTTCACGCTATCCATAGTTTTAATATAATTTTTATTAGCCTTTAAATCAGGATAACTTTCGGCAACCGCCATAATTTTACCCAAAGCCTCTGTAATCATATTTTCCTGAACGTTTACATCGTTCGGTGTGCTTTCGGCGGTGATTGTTCGTCTTGCTTTTACCGTATCCGAAATAGTTTTATACTCATGCTCTGCATATCCTTTTGTGAGGTCTAAAAGCGCGGTAAGTGCGTCCCAACGAGATGAAAGTTGAACGCCTGTTTGCGACATTGCGTTATTGATGTTTTCGTCCATTACCGCAAGTTTACGTTGGGTTGAAATAAACCACATAACTATAATAATAACCAATAAAACAATAATTCCTGCAATAATATACCCTGTCATTTGTAATTACCTCTTTTATAAATTATATTTTTAGTTAATAATAACATAACGGTACGGTTTTGTCAAAATTATTTGAAAATATTTTAAATTTATGTTATAATCACTAACAGCATATTTAAAAGGAATCTAAAAATGATAAAATTTGTGTTATTTGATCTTGACGATACAATTCTTGATTTTAAAAAGGCAGAAGCGGTTGCGGTAAGTAAAACATTAGCAGAACAGGGCATAACTCCTAACGAGGCTATTGTTTCACGTTACAGCGAGATTAACGCATATATGTGGAAACTTCTTGAAAAAGGGGAACTAACAAGACAACAGGTGCTTGTAAACCGATTTGCCTGTTTGTTTGAAGAGTTAGGCGTAAAATGCGACGCTAAAGAAACTAAATATAAATATGAAAAGAATTTAAGCGTTGGACACTATTTTATCGATAATGCTTTGGAAATACTCGAACACTTTTCAAAAAAATACAATCTTTATCTTGTTTCAAACGGCACACTATCGGTGCAGGATGGCAGGTTAAACAGCGCAGGAATCAGAAAATATTTTAAAGGTATTTTTATATCCGAGCAATTAGGTTTTGTCAAACCTCAAAAAGAATTTTTTGACGCTGTGTTTTCAAAAATACCTGATTTTCACAAAGAAGAAGCAATCATTATCGGCGACAGCCTTTCTTCAGATATAAAAGGCGGTAATAACGCCGAAATTAAAACTTGTTGGTTTAATCCGAAACACGCCGAAAATCAAGGAGATATACATATTGATTATGAGATAAAAAGTTTAAAAGATTTATATGAGATATTAATATAAAAAGACGGTTCGATTTGAGCCGTCTTTCTTTACTATAATTTAAATAAATCGTCTGTTTTAATATTGAAAATTTGTGCAATTGCCAAAACCTCTTTGTCGGACGCTATACGGGTTTGCCCTTCAAGTTTTGAAAGAGAAGAAAAATTTATATCAACCTGAAGCAACTGCATATTAATTGCAAGTTCTTTTTGACTCATACGGTTGAGTTTTCGTATTTTTGTGACGTTTGCACCTATAATATTTTTATCTCCGAGCGGTTTTTTTCTTGCTTTCATTTTAATTCCTAACCTTTCATAAACTTTATTATAACACAAAAAATTAATAATTGAAAGTTTAATTGTTTTATGTTACAATATTTTTATATTTTTAATTAAAACAGGGGATTTTAATGGATAGTATTGTTGAGGCAGTTTTAAAAAATGCTGAATTAAAGCCTGATAAAATTGCAATAGCAACCGCTAAAAAAGAAATTACATATAAAGAACTTAAAGATAAAATTTTAAGTTTTGCCGCTTCTTTGAAACTTCGCGGTATAAAAAAGGGCAGCAGAATTGCTGTTGAGGCGGTTGATTTGCCGTCTTTTTTTGCCGCTTGTCTCGGTTGTCATCTTGCAGGTATGATTTCCGTTCCGATAGAACGTGAGATTTCAATTTACAAACTTCAGGATATTTTAAAAGCCACAAAGCCGTCGCTCGTTTTTTTCAAAAACACAGGCGAAAAATACAGTGATTTTTTTGCCGCCGAATATAACGGTAAAGTCCGTTTCCCTAAAGCAGATAAGACTTCCTCGGTCGTTTCCACAACCGGAACTACGGGCAATCCCGTTTTGGTTGAGCATACTAACAAAAGCATGGTTGCAACAATTGAAAATCTTGCAAACGGTATCAATATTAAAGAAGATACGGTTATTTTTTCAAACGTTCCTTTCGATTTGTCGGCAGGTTACCGCAGGGTTTTGGCAACTTTATATGTCGGCGCTACCGCAGTAATTACCTATAAACCTTTAAGCGAAGAACTTTTGCTGAAATTTTTTAAAGAGTATGGTATTAATAGTATTTCTTTGCTCAATATTAATATGAGTTTTATGTCGGAAATACAAAACGAAGAACTTAAAAATTATATAAATTCCGTAAGATTTGTAGAAACCGTCGCAGGTTCTATTTCGTCGCTGGATATTCGCAATTTCAGAGTAGCGTTTCCGAATGTTACTCTTTATAATGTTTACGGTACGACGGAATCGGGTTGTTTGCTTATTAACAATACTTTTGAAAATTCAGCCGACTGCTGTTTGGGTTATCCTGCTTGCAATGTTACACTGAAAATTATTGATGAAAACGGCGAAGAGGTAACTACCCCTGAAAAGTACGGATATATCTGCGTAAAAGGCGATATGAATATGGCGGGATATTACCGTAAAAAGACCTTGACCGAACAGGTGAAAAAAGGCGACTATATTATCATTAACGATATTGCATATTTTGATGAGCAAGGTTGTTATTATTTTGTCGGCAGAGTAGGCGATATTATTGATGTCGGCGGTCACAAGGTTGTGCCTTATGAAATAGAAAAAATCGCCGCTTTGTATGAGGGTATAGACGATTGCGCCTGCGCCGCAGAAGAAGACGCTGATTTAGGCAAAATACCCGTGCTTTATATAGCGTCTAACAACAAAAAATTCGATGTTGAAAGTCTAAAAGAATATCTGCAAAATAATCTTGAAGAATACAAAATACCTAAAAAAATATTAAAAATCGATAAAATACCTCGTACGGCAAACGGCAAAATTATGAGAAAATTATTGCCTGTCGCTAAAAGAGTTTAAATTTAAAAATTATAGTTAAAAGCAGAAGAATCTGAATTTTTATTCTGGATTCCTCTGCTTTTTTATTTTGCGGTTTAAATGCGTTTGCAATTAATTTTAATCTTTAATTGCAAAACCGTATCACAAACAGTCGTTATAAATATCAATAACATCTTGCTTTGATAATACCGTAGGATTATGCGACATAATAACCTGTTGATATTTCAAAACGCTGTCGGCAAAGGCGTTAATATCATCTTTAGTTGCACCGTAAAAACTCATCGGCTTTTTCTCAAGTACCGCATTTAACAGCTCGTCGAGTTTTTCTGCAACATTCTCTTTTTCGCAATTCAATGCGTTTTTAAGCACGGTGATAGTTTCGTCATATTTATCACTGCAATTTTTTTCGGCGTATTTTTTAAGTACCGAGGTTAAAAGCGCATAATTTGCCTCACCGTGTGCAACGTGATACTTACCGCTTAAAGGGTAACTCATAGCGTGAACTGCGCCGCAACCTGCCTGACCGAATGCAATGCCGGCGTAATTGCTTGCAATCATAAAGTTTTCGAGTAATTGCGGAAGAATGTCGTAACCCTCGTTTTTAATTCTTGTATAGCCCGAAATAATCATTTCAATCGCTTTGTGTCCGAAAAGCAGTGAAAACGGGGTAGAAAGCGGTGAAAGACTTGATTCTATAGCGTGGATAAGCGCGTCGATTGAACTTGTTGCAAAGAAATGACGCGGCAGTTTTTCAATAAGCGTTGGAATAAGCACTGCATAATCGGCGTACATTTCATCAACCGCAAGGCGAAGTTTTGTATCAAGTGAATTAAATCCTAAAATTGATACGTTTGTAACTTCGCTTCCTGTACCGCAGGTGGTCGGAACAAGAATTAAATCACATTTTTTCTTCGGGGTGATTTTGCCTTGAAAAAGGTCTACAAGCGGAGTAATCTGCTCTAATGCAAAAAGTTTTGAAATATCGAGAACCGTACCTCCGCCAATTCCGATAACTCTTTTATAATCGCCTTTAACGGCTTCTATAATTGCATTTACCATATCGTCGTTCGGCTCGCCTGAACCGAATTCTTCTTGATAAATAACCTGTGAAGAAATATTCATATCGCCGAAATAAGGTTCGAAAATATATTTACAGGTGATAATAAGGTCAGTCGGCTTTAACTCAAAACTTTCGGCAAATTCCTTGCAACTGTTAAATTTATATAACTTTGAACATAATCCCAATTGCTTCATTTTAAATCATTCTCCTTGTTACATAATGCCTTTTAAGGTTATACATTTTAAAGTGGTAAGTTCATCAAAGGTTGAGTAAACTCCCTCTGTACCTACGCCCGAATATTTGTAACCGCCGAAAGGCATTTCAAAACTTCTGAAATAACTTGAACCGTTTATTACAACGCTTCCTGCTTCAAGTTCGTTGGTAAAACGCATAGCGGTCTTCATATCGCTTGTGAATACGCCTGCTCCAAGACCGTAAACAGTATCGTTTGCAAGCGCTAACGCCTCTTCCTCGGTTTCAAACGAGGTTATCGGCATTACAGGACCGAATACTTCCATATTGTGCATAATATCGGCAGTCGTCGGTACATCGACAATAACGGTGGGTTCAACAAAAGCGCCGTTGCGCTTGCCGCCCAATGCAATTTCACCGCCCTGATTTACGGTGAGGTTAATCTGCTCTTCGACTTCTTTAGCGGCTTTCTCACTTATAAGAGTTCCTACCTTTGTATCCTTGTCAAGCGGATTGCCTGATTTGAATTTTGAAATTTTTTCAACAACCTTTTCGCAAAAGTTTTTATATAAAGATTTATGTACTAAAAATCTTTTAGGCGCACAGCAAATCTGTCCTGCGTTAAAAAATCTTCCGTTTGCGGCTTCGTTTACCGCAAGTTCGAGGTCGGCGTCTTTTAAAACGATAAATGCGTCGTTTCCGCCAAGTTCAAGCGCAACTGTTTTAAGCGTTTTTGCGGCGGTTTTTGCAACATCTATACCAACCTCGGTTGAGCCGGTAAGTGAAATTGCCGCAATTCTTTCGCTTTCACAAAGATAGTTTCCTACGGTTGCACCGCTACCGGTTACAACCTGAACAACTCCGTCGGGAAAACCTGCTTCGTGCATAAGTTTTACTAATTTAATAACTGTAAGCGGATTGTTGCTTGCCGGCTTAACAATAGCGGTATTGCCGCAGAGAATTGCAGGGGCAACCTTTTGATTGAAAAGATTACAAGGAAAATTAAAAGGTATAATACAGGCTACCACTCCGATTGGTTCACGTCTTGTGATTACCACGTTTTTGTCGTGATTAAATTCAAGGCCGGCAGGAATAACACTGTCATATAAGTGTTTGATTTTTTCGGAAAAACCGTTCCAAGCGGTAAAAATATTGTTCATTTCCACTCCTACTTCGGTAATGTTTTTACCTGATTCAAGTGAAAGAGTTTTTGCAAGATCATTTCTGTTTTTGTCAACAAGGGCTAAAAACTTTTTAACAAGTTCAACCCTTTTGTAAACGGCTACTTTCTTCCATTCCTTTTGCGCTTTTTGTGCAATATCAATTGCTTTTTCAACATCTTCTTTTGTTGCACTCGGAACAGTATCTACAAGCGTATTATCATAAGGGTTTATAACCTCTATGGTTTTTTTGTCGCTTGAGTCAACAAATTCTCCGCCTATAATCATTTTCATAGTAAAATCTCCTGTCTTTTTATTTTTAGATTAAAAAACAATAAAAAAATAATCTAAAAACTATTTTATCAAATAAAACTCAAAGTTAATTCCAAAATAGAAATAAAAATCAAAAAAAGTGTGATATTTTAGTTTTGCATTGTTGAAATTTGCAAAACAAAAAACTATAAAAACGAAAAAGAGGTATCAAAATGAATAATAAGATTATTAAAGTATTGTCTTTGATTTTATCGGTTGTTTTTATAACATCGGTTTTTGCATCATGTTCTTCCGATAAGAGTAAAAAAGAAACGGGAAATACCGATAAAGTAAATCTTGCAATTATGAGAACCGGTTTTACACTTCCGCTGTATTACGCCGTACAACAAGGTTATTTTGAAGAACTCGGTCTTGATGTTGACGTTCAGTATTTTGATAACGGCCCGCAGGTTAATGAAGCGATTGCGTCGGGTGATATTGATATTGCCGGTATCGGACAAATGCCTTCTATTACGGGTGCGATTGCAAATAAATCAAAAATCGTAGCATGGATGGAGGACGACGAGGAGTCTATTCAGGCTTATGCAAGAAATGACAGCGACATTGTAAAACTCGGAAAAGGAAATGTAGAAGGCTATGAGGATATTTACGGTGACGCTGAAACTTGGAAAGGCAAAGAGGTTATATGTGCAAAGGGAACTTCAAGCCATTACGGACTTCTTGCAACTTTGAACGCATTGGGACTTACCGAAAAGGATATTAAAATTATCAATATGGAGGGCGCTCAAGGAGCAACCGCTTTTGCTTCGGGTACAGGCGATATATTCTTCGGATTTGACCCGCAATGGTCGGAGTTTTATTCAAACAGCGATAAATACACCTGTATTTCAACCTGTGCTGCGGCAGGTAAATCGCTTTACGCTATGCTGATTGCTTCAAATGATTTTTATACTAATAAATCCGATATAATGGTTAAGTTTATGGAAGGTCTTTTAAAAGCCGAAGAAGAATTAAGAGCAGACGAAAACAAGTATTATGATGAAATGTATAATTGGCAAAGTTTTTACGGCAACTGCACAAAGGAAATTGCTAAATACAGCGCAAGTATTAAAAAAATCCGTTCTTTAGATGAGCAGAAAGAAATGTTTACCGAATCAGACGGAACAAGCGAAGTTTTGAAGTCTTATGAAACAGTTATAGACTTTATGGTAAAAAACGAAGTTATCAAAGAGGCTGACAAACAAACTTTCTATGATAATAATTCAATCGACCCTTCGTATATGTTCGAGGCAATTGAAAATTTAAATAAATAATTGAAACAGAAAATTAACAGATAGAGAGTTTAGCGATGTATAAAGAGAAAAAAAGACCGCTATGGGCAAATATGCTCCTTTCAGCGGCAGGAATACTTATATTTATAGGCGTTTGGGAATTTGCAGTCCGTATAGGGCTGGTCTCGGCTGAAAAACTTGTAGCGCCATCGGAAATAATAATGACTTTTTTCGAGAAATTACACAGCACCGTTCCCGACGGAAACACAATAGACGTTCACATTTTTACAAGTTTAAAACTTGTGCTTGCAAGTTTTGTTGTATCTTGTGTAATAGGCGTTCCTCTCGGACTGCTTATGGGATTTTTTAATTTATTTAATAAGTTTTTATCACCTGTTTTTGAAATCGTTCGTCCGATTCCGCCGCTTGCTTGGATACCGATTGTAATTGTTATTCTCGGCACAGGCTTTAAAGCAAAATTGTTTATAATTTTTGTTGCCGCTTTTGTTCCTTGCGTTATCAATTCCTATACGGGAATTAAAGCGACGAGTACGGCGTTGCTTAATGTTGCCAAAACCGCAGGCGCAAACAAAGTGCAGTTGTTTTTTAAGGTGGGTATACCTTCCGCTTTGCCTATGGTATTTACGGGAATAAAGGTATCGTTCGGCAGCGCATGGGCAACACTTGTTGCCGCCGAAATGATAGCCTCTTCCGAGGGCCTCGGATATATGATTCAGCAGGGAAGAATTGCTTCAAAACCCGCTATCGTACTGCTGGGTATGTTGGTTATAGGTCTTATAGGAGCAGTGCTTACCGCTGTGTTAAGTTTACTTGAACAAAAAGCGATACCATGGAGAAAAGCAAAATGAGTAAAATAAATAAATTTTTAAATTATTTCTTGCCGGTGTTGTCTGTTTTATGTGTACTTAGCTTATGGTGGTGGGCGTCAGCGGCAAACGAAAACCTTGCAAGCCCTGTTGAAACGGTAGAACGGTTTATAGAGTTATTAGAACATCCTAAAATGGGTATTTCCGTTTTTGAACATATTTTTTCAAGTTTCAGCAGAATACTTATTTCTTTTGTTTTAGCGTCGGTTGTAGGAGTATCATTAGGACTTGCTTTCGGTATTTTTCCAACCTTCAAAAGAATTTTTTGGCCTGTATTTTCGATACTTCGCCCGATACCTCCACTTGCTTGGATTCCGATTGTAGTGTTGTGGGTAGGTATCAAAGGCGACACTTCAAAAATAATTATTATTTTTATAGGTATTGTAATGGCGGTGGTTATCAATACTTTTGCAAGCATCAGCCATACCGATGAATTACTTTTAAAAGCAGGTAAAACGCTTGGCGCAAATAAATGGCAGATACTTACCAATATAACCTTGCCTAACAGTATTCCTGCAATTTTAGCAGGTATGAAAACAGGGCTTTCAACAGGTTGGATGTCGCTTGTTGCCGCCGAAATGATGGTTGTCGACAACGGCATAGGCTTTCTTATTAACGACAGTTTGCAGTACAGCGATACTGCGCTTGATTTTGTCGGAATAGTGTTGGTAGCGCTTTCAAGTTCGATTTTAACGCTTATTCTTAATCTTATTGAAAGGGGAGTTTGCCCATGGCTGAGAATAAAGTCAAAATAAAAATTAATTCCCTTTCAAAATCTTTTTATATATCAAAAGGAAAGGTTGATGTGTTGAATAACGTATCCTTTGATGTTTTTGAAAACGAGTTTTTGGTGATATTAGGTCCCGGTCAATGCGGTAAAACCGTATTGCTTAATATTATGGCGGATATTGAATCCGCCGACAGCGGCGAGATTAAGTTTGACGGGAAAAAAGATGTAGGCTTTGTGTTTCAGCGGTATGCGCTTTTTAATTGGAAGAATGTTCTTAAAAATGTAGAAGCACCGCTGAAATTTAAAGGCGTTAATAAAGAAGAACGCAGAAAAACGGCAAGAAAATATCTTGATTTGGTAGGACTTAAAGATTTTGAAAAAGCGTATCCCGCACAACTTTCGGGCGGTATGAAACAGCGTGTAGGCATTGCAAGAGCATATACCTCGGGCAATGATGTAATTCTTATGGACGAGCCTTTCGGCGCGCTTGACGCACAAACTCGTTATCAGATGCAAGATGAAATTCTGAAAATAAGAGAAACCGAAAAAACCACGGTAGTGTTTGTTACAAACAATATCGAAGAGGCAATATACCTCGGCGACAGAATTCTATTGTTTTCAAATAAACCGTCTAAAATTATTAAAGAGTATGTTCCAAACCTTCCGCGTCCGAGAAATCAAACCTCTAAAGAATTTATGGAACTCAGAAATGAAATAACGGCAAATATGGATCTTGCTTTGTAAATTGCAGAAAGGAAGAAAAATGGCAGAAGAACATAAAATTTCAGTTAAAAATTTAACTAAAAAATTTGACGATTTATTGGTACTAGACAATGTTTCTTTCAATATAAACAAAGGCGACTTTGTGTGTATAGTCGGACCTACAGGCTGCGGTAAAACCACATTTTTGAATTTGCTTGTAAAACTTATCGAGCCTACAAGCGGCGAGATTTTAATAGACGGCGAGCCTGCTAACCCAAAAAAACATAATATCAGTTTTGTTTTTCAAGAACCGTCAACTTTTCCTTGGCTTACCGTTGAAGAAAATATTAAGTTTAATCTTAAAATCAAAAAAGTAGACAAACAAGAAATACAAAGACGTACCGATAAAATTCTTGATATAATCGGTCTTTCACACGAGCGTAATTCATATCCGAGCGAACTTTCCGTATCGGCAGAGCAACGTGTTGTTATCGGAAGAAGTTTTGCGGTGTATCCCGACTTGCTTTTAATGGACGAGCCTTACGGACAGATGGATATTAAGGTAAGATATTATCTTGAGGACGAAGTTTTAAAACTGTGGCGAGAAACGGGCAGTACGGTTTTATTTATCACCCATAACATTGAGGAAGCGATTTATCTTTCGCAAAAATGCCTTGTTATGTCGCAAAAGCCAACTACGGTTAAGGCTATTGTAGATAATCCTTTGCCGTATCCGAGAGATGTTTCTTCGCCTGAATTTATTAAACTCCGTGAAGAAATTACCGATATGATTAAATGGTGGTAAAATTTACTTAATAAAAGTTACAAAACAAAAAAGGTTCTATTCCTAATGTTGAGGGGTTTAACACTTATCGCCTCCCTCTGACGAGGGAGGTGGCACGGCTTTGCCGTGACGGAAGGAGAGAAAGAATAAAGATAGTTATATACTTTGGCTTTTCTCTCCCTCAGTCTCGCTTCTCTCGACAGCTCCCTCGTCAGAGGGAGCCAATATAC